>JBQTHP010000143.1:0-16298 GCA_052389755.1 Gammaproteobacteria bacterium | reverse complement strand
GCATCGAACCAGCCGCAGCGCCGTCGCCGCCCCGTTACCGCGCCGAACTCCTTGCCGACGCGCGAGAGGTGCTCGCCGTACACGTCGAACAGCTCGGTGGGAAACGGCCCGCCGCCGACGCGCGTGGTGTACGCCTTCACGATGCCGAGCACGTAGTCGAACGCGCGCGGACCGATGCCGCTGCCCGTGGCGGCGAAGCCGGCCGTCGTGTTCGACGAGGTAACGAACGGATAGGTGCCTAGATCGACGTCGAGCATCGCGCCCTGAGCGCCTTCGAACAACACGTTCGCGCCCTTCCGGCGCAGGGCATCGAGCTCTCGCGGGATGTCCGCGACGATCGGCTTCACCCGCTCGCCCAGCGCGAGCTGCTCGTCGAGCGTTTTCTGGAAATCGACCGGCGGCTGCCGGTAGTACTGCTGCAGCACGAAGTTGTGGAAGTCGAGCACCTCGCCCAGCCGCGAGGCGAAACGATCGCGCTGGAAGAGGTCCGCGACGCGCAGCGCGCGACGCGCCACCTTGTCCTCGTATGCGGGGCCGATGCCGCGACCCGTCGTGCCGATGGCGTTCGCACCGCGCGCATGCTCGCGCGTTCGGTCGAGCACCACGTGCGAGGGCAGGATCAGCGGACAGTTGGGCGAGACGCGAAGACGCTCGAATACCGGCACGCCCTGCGCGATGAGCATGTCGGCTTCGGTGCGCAGCGCATCGAGCGAGAGCACGACTCCGTTGCCGATGAAGCACTGCACGTTCGGGTGCAGGACGCCGGACGGGATCAGCGACAGGACCGTCTTCTTCCCCTCGATGACGAGCGTGTGTCCGGCATTGTGGCCGCCCTGAAAGCGCACCACCGCTTCGGCGCGGTCGGTCAGGAGATCGACGACCTTGCCTTTGCCTTCGTCGCCCCATTGCGTGCCGATGACGATGACGAAGCGGCCCATGGATCGGCTCCCGGCGGTCACCTTGCCACGAAGAGAAGCGCGAGCCCGACGAGCATGCTCCCGAGCCCGGCGATCCGCAGCTCGCGGTCACCGACTTCCAGAAGCTTCGCGAGCGCGCGCTTCATGCCGGTGGGATTGAGAAAGGGCACGATGCCTTCGAGCACGAGAAACAGTGCGAGCGCCGCCAGCAGATCGGACACATCGATCGACACGCCCGGTGCTCAGCGGCGGCTCGGACCGGGGCTCTTCAGGTACCTGAAGAACTCGCCGTCGGGCGTGACGACCAGCAGGTCGCCGTCCCGGCCGAGGGAGCGCTCGTAAGCCTGAAGGCTGCGATAGAACGCGTAGAACTCCGGATTGCGCGAGTACGCGCGCGCGTAAATCTCCGTGGCCTGCGCATCCGCGTTGCCGCGTACGCGCAGCGCGTCCCGCTCGGCATTCGCCAGGATCTCCGTCCGCTCGCGCTCGGCCGATGCGCGGATGCGCACGGCGGCGCTCGAGCCTTCCGCGCGCAGCCGGCTCGCGATCTTCGCGAAGTTCTGCTTCATGCTCTCGTAGACGCGCGAGCTCACGTCCTCGGGGAGATCGATGCGCTGCACGCGCACGTCGATCAGCTCGATGCCGAGCTCGGAGACACCCGCGCTCGCGCGCCCGAACATGTCGCCGGTCACCGCCGTGCGCTCTGAGGCGACGATCTGCTCGAGCGTGCGCTGGGCGACGACGCTCTTGATGCCGTCCTTGACGATCTCCGCGAGACGATCGCCGGCGATTTCCTCGCGTCCGCCGGTCGCCTGGAAGTAGCGCGCGGCGTCCTGCACGCGCCACTTGACGTAGAAGTCGACGATGAGGCCGCGATTGTCGTTCGTGAGAAAGGTCTCGCCCTGATAGCCCTGCGACAGAATGCGCTTCTCGAAGATCTCCACCTCGTCCCACGGCCATTTCGCGTGCAGACCCGGTTCGTGGTGCATGCCGACGATGGCACCGAACTGCGTGCGGATCGCGAGCTGCGTCTCGCTGACGGTGAAGAGCGAGGTGAGCGCGACGATGAGCAGCACACCCGCGACGACGACGACCGGAAAGGCGCGCGAGGGCATCAGCGCTCTCGCGCACGGCCGTCGACGGTGACGGACTCGACTTCGGGGGAGCTCGCGCGGGCGTCGCGATCCGAGGCGACGTCCTGATCGCGCATCGCACCGCGTTCCATCAGCTTGTCGAGCGGCAGGTACAGGATGTTGCCGCCGGTGCCGTCGGGCTTCGAGTCGATCACGACCTTGCGTGCGCGCGCGAGCACGTTCTCGACCGTATCGAGGTACAGGCGCTGACGCGTCACCTCGGGCGCCCTCGCGTACGCGTCCAAGATCTGGGTGAAGCGCGACGCCTGGCCTTCCGCCAACGCAACGACCTGCGCCTTGTATGCCTCGGCATCCTGCTGCAGGCGCGCGGCGGCACCCTGGGCGACCGGCACGATGCCGTTCGCATACGCCTGCGCTTCCTTCACGAAGCGCTCCTGGTCGGCGAGTGCCTTGTTCGCATCGCGCTGTGAAGGCACCACGGCTTCAGGGACCTGCACGTCGGTGAGGTTCACGGTCGTGACGACGATGCCGGTGTTGTAAAAATTCAGCGTTCGCTGGATCAGGTCCTTGGTGGCATCCGTGATCTTCTGGCGCGTGACGCCGACCAGAATGGCGTCGAGCTCGTTCTGCCCGACGATCTCGCGAATCGCGCTCTCGCTCACCTCGAGGAGCGTCGCGTCGGGGTCGCGCACGCGAAAGAGCACCTTGATCGGATCGTCGTTGCGATACTGCACGCCGAAGCGCAGCTCGACGAGGTTGATGTCGGAGGTGAGCACGCGCGCCTTCAGATCTCTGCTGTTGACGCTCGCGACATTCACTTTCGTGACTGTCTCGATGGGCCACGGCCAGCGCCAGCCCCATCCCTGCTGGCGCACGTCGATGAGCTTGCCGAAGCGCTGGATCACGCCGCGTTCGGCGGCGTTCACGCGGTAGAAACCGCTGCCGACCCAGAGCGCAAGCACGAGGAGTATGCCGATCGTCGGCAGCAGCGAGCCGCCGCCGCCGCCACCGTTGCCCTCGCGCGGGCCGCCGGGACGCAGCAGCGATTCGAGCCGCCGCTGCCAATCCCTGACCTTCTCGTCGAGGCTGCCGCCGCTCTGGCCGGGGCGCCGGCCCCAGGGGTTATTGTTCTGACCGCCGGGTTGATTCCACGCCATATTTAGACAGAGAACGGCCGCCGCGCCGCTCGATGAGAGTTCAGGGCAATTCGGCCGCCGAGGGAGCGGCCGCCGATTGTAGGTAGGGCTCGGAAGGCACACAAGGCATTGGCGCGCCGAGCACTTCCAGCACCTTGACGCCCGGCCTGCGCGCAAGCTGCAGAAGCTCGACCTCGGAGAGCTCCACTGCGAGCTCGAGCGATCCGTCCTCGTGCGCGTGATCCTCCCGCACCGCGCCGGCCGCGAACAACTGCGCGCGCAGCGCACCGGCGCCTGCCGGAATCAGGATGCGCGCTCGGCGCGCCGTGCGCGCCAGTCGTTCCGCGACGGTCTCTCGCAGGAGGTCGAGTCCCTGGCCCCGCATCGCGGAGATCCACACGCTCGCCGCGCGCCCGTCAGGATGGCGCTCGATGCGGGGGGCATCCTGCAACCGGTCGATCTTGTTGAACACCCGGATCTGTGGAATGTCTGCGGCGCCAATGTCCGCGAGCACTGCATTCACCTGCTCGGTGCGCTCCTCGCGGCGCGGGTCGCTCGCGTCGATCACGTGGACGAGGAGCGTCGCCTCGCGCGCCTCGGTGAGCGTGGACTGGAAGGCCGCCACGAGCTCATGCGGAAGCTCGCGGATGAACCCGACGGTATCGGCAACGACCACTTTCGTGCCTCCGCGCAGGGTAATGCGGCGCACGGTCGGATCGAGGGTCGCGAAGAGCTGATCGGCGACGTAGGCGCCGGTGCCGGTGAGCGCGCGAAACAGCGTGGACTTGCCCGCGTTGGTGTAGCCCACCAGCGCGAGCGAAGGCACCGGAATCTCGGCGCGCATGCGCCGTCCGGTCTCGCGCCGCTGCTTCAGCTTCTCGAGGCGCTTGCTCAGTATGCGAACGCGCTGCGCGACGAGGCGCCGGTCGGTCTCGAGCTGCGTCTCGCCCGGACCGCGAAGTCCGATGCCGCCCTTCTGCCGCTCGAGGTGCGTCCAGCCGCGGACGAGGCGGCTTGCGATGTGCTTCAGCTGCGCGAGCTCCACTTCGAGCTTGCCCTCGGCGCTGCGGGCGCGCTGCGCGAAGATATCCAGGATGAGGCCGTTGCGGTCGAGCACGCGCCGACCGACGTGGAGCTCCAGATTGCGTTCCTGCCCTGCCGAGAGAGCGTGGTCGACGAGCACGACGTCCGCGGCGTGAGCTTCCGCGAGCGAGCGCAGCTCGTCGGCCTTGCCGGTGCCGAGGAAAAAACGGGAATCCGGCTTCGCACGCCTGCCGGTCAGCGTGGCGACGGGCTCGGCGCCGGCCGAGACCGCGAGCTGGGTGAACTCCTCGAGGTCCTCCGGATCGACCGGTGTGCCCAAGCCCAGGCGCACCAGCACCGCGCGCTCACCGGTGCGCGGGCGTTCGAACATCATCCCTCAGGGGTGGACTCCACAGGGACACCGCCCTCCTCGCCCGGCTGCAACCGCACATTGCGTGCGGGCACGACGGTCGAAATGGCGTGTTTGTAGACCATCTGGCTCACGCTGTTCTTGAGGAGGACCACGAACTGGTCAAAAGAATCGATCTGTCCCTGCAACTTGATGCCGTTGACGAGATAGATCGAAACCGGAACGCGCTCTTTGCGCAGGGCGTTCAGAAAGGGGTCCTGCAGCGACTGGCCTTTGGCCATCGGGTTCTCCTTGTTTTCAGCGACTTGTATTTGTTCGAACGCGGATCGCGGAAACCTTCCCTGAAACGCGATCCAAGCAAGCTCCGTACCTCGCGCAAGCAGCGAGGCGTGGTGCGAGGCATCTTAGCAGCCGGTCCGATCAACGGCCAAGCTGACTTAATGCGGCATTTACCTCCGCGATCCATCGAGCCTGCGCTTCTGACGCGTCGGGATCGACGGCGCGGATGCCGGGTTCGGATCTGAGCCAGGTGAGCTGCCGCTTGACGAGCTGGCGCGTGGCGGCGATGCCGCGGCGCGTGGCCTCGACGAGGTCGCACTCGCCGTCGAGGTGTGCCCAAAGCTGCCGGTAGCCGACCGCGCGCATGGACGAGTGCGCCGCCGTGAGATCGCCGCGGGCTCGAAGCGTCCTGACCTCGTCGAGGAAGCCGCGGGCCAGCATGTCGTGGAATCGCGCGGCCAGGCGCGATTGCAGCACCGCCCGGTCGGGTTCGAGCGCCCAGCGCAGCGCGTTCTCGAATCCCGGCGCCGCTCGGGTCGCACGTTGCAGCTCCGAGATCGGCCGGCCCGTCGTGCGATGCACTTCGAGCGCGCGCTGGATGCGCTGCGGGTCGTTCGGATGAATGCGCGAGGCCGCGATCGGATCGACGCTCGCGAGCTCGCGGTGCATCGCGGGCCAACCCTCGCGCGCGGCCCGCGCATCGATCTCGCCCCGCAGGTGCGCCGAGCCGCGAGGCAGCTCCGCTATACCGCGCAGCAGCGCGCGCAGATACAGCATCGTGCCGCCGACCAGCAGCGGAATGCGGCGGCGGGCGCGGATTTCGCCGACGAGACGGGCCGCATCGCCGACGAATTCACCCGCCGAGTAACTCTCGGCGGGATCGCGGATATCGATCAGGTGATGGGGCACGCGTTCGCGCGCCTCGCGGTCGGGCTTCGCCGTGCCGATGTCGAGGCCGCGATACACGAGGGCCGAATCGACGCTCACGATCTCCACCGGCAGCTCCCGTGCAAGACGCAGCGCCCAATCGGTTTTTCCCGCTCCGGTCGGGCCGGTGAGGATCAGCGCCGGCGCGCGCGCGTCGTCGCGCATCATCGGCCTCGCAGAAAAAGCCGGTCGAGCTCCTCGAGCGTGAGGCGCGTCCAGGTTGGCCGGCCGTGGTTGCACTGATTGGCGCGCTCGGTCGCCTCCATCTGCCGTAGCAGCGCGTTCATTTCGGGCAAGGTGAGACGACGGTGCGCGTGGATCGCCGTGCGGCACGCGATCGTGCCGAGAAGACCGTGGGCCGCCGAGTCGAGATGATGCGCGCCGGCATCGAGCTGCAGGCCGCTCACGACCTCGTGGACGATAGACGCCACATCGCGCCCGGCGAGCAGCGCGGGTACTCGTCGCAAGGCGAGTTTCGCGGGCCCGAGCGCGTCGAGCTCGAATCCCGCTCGTTCCCATTCGGCGCGGTCCTCGAGCACCGCATCGAGCTCGTCCACTTTGAGCTCGACGACGATCGGCTCGAGCAGCAGCTGCGATGCCGGTTGCCGCGCGTCGTGATCGGCCTTGAGCTGCTCGTAAAGCACGCGCTCGTGCGCGGCGTGCATGTCCGTGAGCACGAGCCCGGCGCGGTTCTGCGAGAGGATGTACACGCCGTGCAGCTGCGCGAGAGCGGTGCCGAGGGGCGTCTCGTCGTCGAACGACTCCGGTGCCGCCGGGGGTGCTTCGGCGTCGCGAACGGACGCGGCGAGGGCCCACGTCCCCTCACCCAACCCTCTCCCCCGCAGCGCGGGGGAGAGGGTGCCGAAGGCGGGTGAGGGCGTTTCTCTCCCCCACGGCGCGGGTGAGGGGGTCGTCGCCGCGAGCGCACGCTCGAGCGCGCGCATCACGAAAGCGTGGATCTGGCGGCTGTCGCGGAAGCGCACTTCGAGCTTGGCAGGATGCGCATTGACGTCGACGAGTCGCGGCTCGAGATCGAGATGCAGCACGTAGGCGGCGTGCCGGCCGTGATACAGGACGTCGCGATATGCGAGCCGCGCAGCGTTCATGAGCAGCCGATCGCGCACGCCGCGGCCGTTCACGAACCAGAACTGCTGGTCTGGCTGCCCCCTGGCTGCCGTGGGGAGGCTGATCCAGCCGCGCACTTCGACCGGTCCTGCCGCATGGCGAACCGGCACGCAGCGCGCGATGAAATCCTTGCCGAGCACCTGCGAGATCCGCTCGGCCCCCTCATCGTCCGCCTCGCTCGCGGGCGCATCGAGGAGCACGCGCTCACCGCTTCTCAGGCGGAACGCGACATCGGGGCGCGAGAGTGCAAACCGTTCCACGAGCCGCGCGATGTGCCCGAGCTCGGTCGCGTCGCTGCGCACGAACTTGCGCCGCGCGGGGACGTTGAAGAAGAGATCGCGCACTTCGATCGTCGTGCCCGGCGGATGCGCGGCCGGTCGCACGGGCAAGGCCGCGGCACCGTCGACGACGATCTCCGCGGCGGTCGACCCGTCCCCGGCCCGCGATGTGAGGCGAAGCCGCGCGATCGAGGCGATCGAGGGCAGGGCCTCGCCGCGAAAACCGAGCGTCTCGATCGCGGCAAGGTCATCGAGGCTCGCGATCTTGCTCGTCGCGTGGCGCGAGATCGCGAGCGGCAGCTCCGCAGCCGGAACGCCGCAGCCGTCGTCGCGGACGCGGATCAGGCCGATGCCGCCGCGTTCCACCTCGATGTCGATGCGACGCGCACCGGCGTCGAGCGCATTCTCCGCGAGCTCCTTGACGACGGACGCCGGCCGCTCGATCACCTCGCCGGCGGCGATCTGATCGATGAGCTCGGTCGGCAGAATGCGGATAGGCATGGGAGCTGACAGCTTACAGCTCACAGCTTACAGCCCGGAGGGTCACCGCCAACGTGAGGGCTTGGCGCTCTTCCTCTTCGGGGCGCCTAGGGCGCTCCGCGCCCAGCGAGCACCGTCGGTCCGGCGCCGCGGCGCTGCTGTGCGAAGCGCGTGCCCTGCGGTGGGTTTCCCGCGAAGTACTCGCGCACGCCGGAGAAAATCGCTTGCGCGAGCTTGCGCTGGTGCGCCTCCCCGCGCAGCCGGCGCTCCTCGTTCGGATTCGAGATGTAGGCAGTCTCGACGAGCATCGAAGGAATGTCTGGCGACTTCAGCACGAGGAAGCCGGCCTGCTGCACGCTCGGCTTGCGCACCTCGCCGACCCGATCGAGGGCGGCGAGCACGCGCTCGGCGGCCACCATGCTCGAGCTGATGCTCGCGGCCTGCGACAGGTCGAGCAGCACCGAGGCGAGCACGCTGTCCTTGTCGTCGAGCGTGACGCCGCCCATGAGATCGGAGGCGTTCTCGCGCTCGGCGAGCCAGCGCGCCGCTTCGTCCGTGGCGCCGCGCTCGGAGAGCACGTACACGGACGAGCCGCTCACCTCGCGGTTCACGATCGAATCCGCATGCACGGACAGGAAGAGATCTGCTTTCGCGGCCCGCGCGCGATGGATGCGCTCGCGATGACTGATGTACTTGTCGTCGGTGCGCGTGAGCATCGCGCGCATGCCGGGTTCCGCGTCGATGCGGCGCGCGAGCGAGCGCGCGATCGCGAGCACGACGTCTTTCTCGCGTGTGCCGGAACGCCCGATCGCGCCCGGATCCTTGCCGCCGTGCCCGGCGTCGATGGCAACGATGATGTCGCGGCCAATGTCCGTCGGCGCGTGCGCGGCCCGAACGGGTTCGGGTGCCGTTGCGGCACGATCGCCGCCGAAGGTGATGATCAGGCGATGGCCCTGGTCGCCGGCCGGTTCCGCCCACACGGCGCTCGCATCGATCGACGTGCGGGTCTCGATGACGACGCGCAGGCTGCCATCCGCCTGGGCGCCGGTGCGCAGCGCCGCGATCGGGCCGGCAGGACGGGGGAGAGTCAGGCCGGCGATCGATTCGGCATCGGTGAGATCGATGACGACGCGACTCGGCCCGTCGAGCTTGAAGAGCTCGTGCTCGGTCGTCGCAGACAGCTCGAGCACAACGCGCACCACCGTCGGCGCGCTCCACAGCTTTACGTCACGCAGCTGTGCCGCGGCCGCTGCGTGCGCGAGCGTGGCGCCGCTTGCGAGCAGCGCGGCAAGCCCCAGTTGAAAAATCTTTCTTATCATGGGCTTCGCGACTTATCCTGCCGGGTAATCTACGGCGTGGGCGGGACGCTTTCAACTCCCCTGCATACGGTCCAGCCAGAGGGCGCCTCGAGGGCTTCGCGGGACGAGTCGAACGCGGTGATGATCCGGCCCCGCCTCGAGCTCGACGGAGAGGTCGGGTTCGGGCAATCGGCCTGTTCCGCGCCGTGGCCACTCGATCAGCCAGAGATGCTTCGGACGATGCAGCTCGCGAACTCCGAGCTGTTCGAGCTCGGACGGATCCCGCAGGCGATACAGATCGAGGTGTACGGCAACGAGCTGCGAAGTGGCGTATCGCTCGAGTAGTGTGTACGTCGGACTGCGGATCGTGCCGCGCACACCGAGCGCACGCAGAACGCCGCGCGCGAAGGTCGTCTTCCCGGAGCCGAGCTCGCCGTCGAGATACACGATCGCTGCCGCGTCCGCGAGCTCGGGTACCGCCCGCGCGAGCCGCGACGCGAGTGCTTCGGTCTCATCCCCGCTGCGCGTGATCGTTTCTACAGGTTCACGCACGTGCGCAGCTCTCGCGCGACGTCGGTCGCGAGCAGGCCGCGCTCGCCCGTGCGTGCGAGCGCATCGCCTGCCATCGCGTGCACGAGCACGCCTGCGCGCGAGGCAAGCCACGGATCGCGGCACTGCCCGAGGATGCCGGCGATCGCGCCCGTGAGGACATCGCCCATGCCCGCGGTCGCCATGCCCGGATTTCCCCGCTCGCACAGTCCCGGCGTGAGGTTCGCGGCGCCGACGAGCGTCCCCGCGCCCTTCAGCACGACGGTACCGCCGAAGCGCTCGACGAGCTGATCGAGCGCTGCGAGCCGATCGCGCTGCACCTCGCTCGTGGGCAGATCGAGCAGGCGTCCGGCTTCCCCGGGATGCGGTGTGAGAATCCACTCCGCGCGTCGCGGCAACGACTCGTCGTCAGCTAGCAGATTCAGCGCGTCCGCATCGAGCACGAGCGGTTTGCCGCACTCGAGCGCCGTGCGGAGCAGGGAGCGCGCCCAATCGGTGCGCCCGAGTCCGGGACCGATCGCGACCACGTCTGCTCGCTCGAGCGGTTCTTCGAGTTGCGCGCCGCGCTCGATCGCGAGACAGATGACCTCCGGCCGTCCCGATGCGACGGCGCCCACGTTCTCCGGCGCCACCGCAACCGTGACGAGCCCGGCCCCGACGCGCAGCGCAGCCTCGCCCGCGAGGCGTACGGCGCCGGGCATGCCGGAGCCGCTGCCGATGATCAGGATTCGGCCGAAGTCGCCCTTGTGTGCGGCGCGCGCGCGGCGCGGAAGTGCGCGCGAGATCTCGCTTTCGCCGATGCGCTCGAGACGCGGCCGAAACCGCGGCTCGGTCGGTACCGGCACCTCGAGATCGTCGAAAAAGACGGTGCCAGCCCGCTCGGGCCCTTCGCCGATGAAGAGGCCGGTCTTCAGTCCGACGAACGTCACCGTGCAATCGGCGCGCACGGCCGCCCCGAGTGGAGCACCCGTATCGGCATCGAGCCCGGAGGGGACATCGAGCGCGAACACCGGGCGATGCGCGGTGTTGATCGCATCGATCACCGCGACCATGTCGTCGCGCACGAGCGACCGCAGGCCGGTGCCGAGCACCGCATCGACGACCACATCGCCCGCGCCCAGCGACTCGATGCCGAATCGTTCGATCGGCACGCCGCTCGCGACGCAATCATCGTGCGCGCGCCGTGCATCGCTTTCGAGGCGCTCCGGCGCTACGGCCGCGAGCACGTTGACGGTAAGACCAGCCGCCCGCGCGAAGCGCGCGAGGACATAGCCGTCGCCGCCGTTGTTGCCGCCACCGCACACGACGAGGATGCGATGGGCGGTGGGCCAGCGTGAACGCAGAAAGCGCAGCGCCGCCTCCCCGGCACGCTTCATCAATGTGTAGCTTGGGATGCCGAGCGCTTCGATCGCATGCGCGTCGAGAGCGCGCACCTGGGCGGCAGTGTAGAGCGCAACGGGCAACGCCATGCCCTGATTATACTGGCGGGACATGCCCGACCCCGACGTCATCGATCTGCACGCCGTGAAGCGCGAGCTCGAAGCGCGTGCACGAGAGCTCGGATTCCAGCGGCTCGGCGTCGCGGGCATCGAGCTGCCCGAGGACGAGCGACATCTCGATGAGTGGCTCACCGCCGGTTTTCACGGCGACATGGGCTACATGCAGCGGCACGGCACGAAGCGCAGCCGTCCGGCCGAGCTCGCGCCGGGGACACTGCGCGTCGTGAGCGCGCGCATGGATTACTGGCCGGCCGACGCGCATGAGGCCGACGATGTGCTTCGCGACGAGACGCTTGCCTATGTCTCTCGCTACGCGCTCGGGCGCGATTACCACAAGGTGTTGCGGGGTGCGCTGGCAAAGCTGGCCGAGGAATTTGCCGCGCGCATCGGCCCCTTCGGCTATCGCGTGTGTGTGGACAGTGCACCGGTGCTCGAGAAGGCGCTCGCTCGCGATGCAGGGCTCGGCTGGATAGGCAAGCACACCAATCTCCTCGCGCGCGACGCCGGCTCTTATTTCTTTCTCGGCGAGATCCTCACGGACCTGCCGCTGCCCGTCGATGCGCCGGCGAGCGCGCACTGCGGCACCTGCGAGGCCTGCATCCCGGCGTGCCCGACCGGGGCGATCGTCGCGCCGTACCAGCTCGATGCGCGCCGCTGCATCTCCTACCTCACGATCGAGCATCACGGATCGATCCCGGAGGAGCTGCGGCCGCTCCTCGGCAATCGCATCTATGGCTGCGACGACTGCCAGCTCGTATGCCCGTGGAACAAATTCGCGCGCGCCGCGAGTCATCCGGACTTCAAGGTGCGGTACGGTCTCGATGCGCCGCGGCTCACCGAGCTCTTCGCGTGGACAGCGGAGGAGTTCGACGCGCACCTGCGCGGCTCATCGATCTATCGCATCGGCTATGAGCGCTGGTCGCGGAACATCGCCGTGGCGCTCGGCAATGCGCCGCGCTCCGCCGACGTGATTGCGGCGCTGAACGCCCGTCGGGACGACAGCTCGCCCCTGGTGCGAGAGCATGTGGCGTGGGCGCTCGCACGCCAGAGCCCCTCACCCAACCCTCTCCCCGCAAGCGGGGAGAGGGTGCCGTCAGGCGGGTGAGGGGCGGCTGACCTGGACGTTATCTATGAGCCTCGCCTTGCCGATGCGGGCGGCCGTGAGGATTACCAGATGGCGAAGCTCAGGCAGCGGTGCGCCGAGATCGCGCGCTTCCCGCACGGCGAAATAGTCCGGCGACAAGCCGGCGGCCGTGAGCGCCTCCATGCCTGTGCGCTCGATGGCCTCGAAGTCGTTGTCGCCGGCCGCGAGTCGATCCGCCGCGCGCTGCAGCGTCGCGTAGATGCGCGGAGCGATCCGGCGCTCCGCGGCCGTGAGGTACTGGTTGCGCGAGCTCATGGCCAGCCCGTCCGCTTCGCGTACCGTGGGCGCGCTCACGATCTCGATCGGCAGGCACAGGTCGCTCACCATGCGCCGGATGATCGTGAGCTGCTGATAGTCCTTCTCGCCGAACACCGCGACGTCGGGCGCGACGATGTTGAAGAGCTTGTTCACGACGGTGGCGACGCCGTCGAAGTGTCCCGGACGGAATTTCCCGCACAGCATGTCCGCAAGCTCGGGCACCGCCACGCGCGCGCCGCGCTCGAGGCCGTGCGGATACACCTCGTTCACGTCGGGCATGAACATGAGATCGCAGCCTGCATCCGCCAGCATCCGCTCGTCGTCGCGCGGCGTACGCGGGTAGTGCGCGAAATCCTCGTTCGGCCCGAACTGCATCGGGTTCACGAAGATGCTCGCGATGAAGCGATGGCCGTGGCGGCGTGCGACCTCGATGAGACTCACGTGCCCGGAATGCAGATTGCCCATCGTCGGCACGAACGCGACGCGCTCGTCGCGCGCCCGCCACGCCCGCACGCGCGCGCGCACGGCCGCGACGCTCGTGACGACTTCGACCGCGCTCACTGGAATGAATGCTCGGGCGCCGGGTACTCGCCCTTCTTCACCGCCTGCACGTAGTTCTTCAGCGCCTGCAGATTGCTGCCAGCGCCTTCCATGTAGTTCTTGACGAAGCGCGGCTTCCTGCCGGTGGTGATGTCGAGAACGTCGTACGTCACGAGGATCTGGCCGTCGGTGTGCGGCCCTGCGCCGATGCCGATGACGGGGACGGTGAGCTCGGCGGTGATCGACTGCCCGAGCTCGCTCGGAATGCACTCGAGCAGCACGATATCGGCGCCCGCGCGCTCGAGGTCCTTCGCCGCGCGCAGCATGCGTTCCGCCGCGTCGGCCTTGCGCCCCTGCACGCGAAAGCCCCCCGTCTTGTGCACCGACTGCGGCTTCAGGCCCAGGTGCGCACATACGGCGATGTCGTGGTTCGCGAGGAACTCGACGATCTCGACCTGGCTCGCGCCGCTTTCGAGCTTCACCATCTTCGCTCCGCCCTCCTGCATGACGCGCACGGAGTTCGCGAGCGCCTGCTCCTTCGACGGATAGCTCATGAACGGCAGGTCGGCCATGAGAAACGGCCGGTGCAGCCCGCGCGCCACGGCGCGGCAGTGATACACGATGTCGTCCATCGTCACGGGCACCGTGGTGTCGTGACCCTGGATGACCATGCCGAGCGAATCCCCGACGAGCACGAGATCGACGCCGGCTTCATCGAGGAGCACCGCGAAGCTCGCATCGTAGGCAGTGAGGCTCGCGATCTTCTCGCCGCCCGCCTTCATCTTGTCGAGCGTGGCGAGCGTGACCGGCGGTCGCGCCGAATCGCGGAGTTGCAGATGCGTATACATGGCGGCGGAAAGAATGACGGACGACGAGCGCGCAGGCAAATAGACGGGCCGAGCCTCAGAGCGTACGGTTGCGGAGCGGGTTGTAGTAGAGCCGGCCCCGCTTCATCCGGCCGATCTCGGCGCTGAGCTCGTCGAAGTCCGCCTGGTTGTTGATCGGGTCGATCGAGGCGGCGTTCACGATGAGCAGCGGCGCCGCGTCGTACTCGTGGAAGAAGCGCGCGTAGGCCTCGTTCAGGCGCTCGAGGTAGGAACGGTCGATGAGCCGTTCGTAGTCGACGCCCCGCCTTGCGATCCGGTCGAGCAGCACATCCACCGGCGCTTGCAGATAAAGGACGAGATCGGGCTTCGGCGCTTCGATGGCGAGCTTCGCCGCGACCTGCTTGTAGAGGCCGTACTCGGCTTCATCGAGTGTGACCCGCGCGAACAGCCGATCCTTCTCGAAGAGATAGTCGGCCACGCGCACGGGTGCGAACAGGTCCTGTTGCTTGAGGCCCGCAAGCTGCTGCGCCCTTTGAAACAGAAAATAGAGCTGCGTCGGAAAAGCGGCCGAGCGCGGATTGCGATAGAAGCGCTCGAGGAACGGATTGTCGAGCACCTGCTCGAGCACGAGCTCCGCGGAGAGCGCGTCGCCCAACCGCCGCGCGAGGCTCGTCTTGCCGACGCCGATCGGGCCTTCGACGACGATGAAGCGATGCTTGTGCGGCTCCTCGGGCATCGAGTGCGAGTTCCTTATTACAGTGGCCATATCCCCGCGGAGGCGACACGACCCTTCAGCTCGATCACGCGACCGAGCCCGGGCACGTCGAGATCCGGGGCGATTTCCGCGAGAGGATACAGAACGAAGTTTCGCTCCACTATCCCGGGATGGGGCAGTGTGAGGGACTCGCCCGTGCGCTGCTCGCGCGAGAACACGAGCAGGTCAAGATCGATGATTCTCGGGCCCCAGCGCTCGCGCCGCTTGCGGCCGAGCGCGACTTCGATCCTGCGCAACTCATTCAACAGCTCGTCCGGCCCGAGTTGCGTGAGAAGACCGGCGGCTGCGTTCACGAATTCCGGCTGTGCGATCGGCCCGAACGGCACCGACCGATATGTGCGCGAAACGACGATGCTGCGCGTACGCGGCACCGCGCGCAGCCGCTCGATCGCCCGCGCGACCTGCGCGCGCGGCTCGTCGAGATTACTGCCGATGCCGACGTAGGCCGGTCGCCACAGACTCATCGGTTATCCGGACGGTCTTGGCGAACGCCGCCGGCGGCGGCGACGTCCGCCGCGGCGACCGCCCGCCGGCTTTGCGCCCGCGGTCGAGGCGAGCGCGTCCGTCATCTTCGCGCGCTCCTCGCCCGATGCTTCCTGCAGACGAGTCCACCACTGCGCAATCTCGCCCGAAGCCATTCCGAACTGCGCTCGCAGCAACAGCAGGTCGTATGCGGCTCTGAAGCGCGGATGCTCGAGCACGCGCAGCGCACGACGCCCTCGTGGATGCTCCAAGCGGGGCTGCAGCGCGAACATCTCCCGCACCCCGAGCGTGAACCGTTTCGGAATCGCGACGTGCGACTGCCCTCGGCGCACCGCGCGCTCGCACGCATCGAGGATCGTCTGCAGATCGTGCCAGCGTTCAGGCGGCGTCGCCTCGATCGCCTGCGCGATCGGTCCGTAGAAGAGCAAGGCGAAGAGGAACGTCGGCGTAACGGGTTTGTCCGCGAGCACGCGCTCGTCGGTGTTCTTCAGGCCCTGGATCAACAGCTTCTCGACGAGACCTCCCGGATGCGCGGACAGGTACGCGTCGACCGTCGGCAGGAGGTGCACGAGCAGCCCGTGACGGCGTAGCACCTCGAGGCTGCGCACGCCGTGACCGGTGAGAAACAGCTTGAGCGTTTCGTCGAACAGCCGCGACGGCGGCACGTTCACGATGAGCTCGGCGAGACGCTCGAGCGGCTCGCGCGTCGCCGGCTCGATCTCGAAGCCGAGCTTCGCTTCGAAGCGCGCACCGCGCAGCATGCGCACCGGATCCTCGCGGTAGCGCGTTTCCGGATCGCCGATCAGCCGCAGGCGCCGCGCGGCGATGTCCTCGACGCCGCCGCAGTAGTCCCACACCGAGAAGTCCGCGATGTTGTAGTAGAGCGCGTTGGCCGTGAAGTCGCGCCGCCAGACGTCCGCGTCGATGGAGCCATAGACGTTGTCGCGCAGGATGCGGCCCTCCTCATCGACGACCCGGTCCGTGTCCTCGTCGTCGAAGCCCCGCGCATCGCTCCTCTCCGGTGTTTCGTCCAGCTCGGGCGCCTCGCCGTCCTCGGGGTCGGCATCGGGCAGCGGTTCCTCACCCTGCGATGGCGCGGTCGCGGCCCGGAACGTTGCGACTTCGATGATGTCCCGCCCGAAAAACACGTGCGCGAGGCGAAACCGCCGGCCGATGAGACGGCAGTTGCGGAACAGCCGCTTGACCTGCTCCGGAAGCGCATCCGTTGCGACGTCGAAATCCTTCGGATCGAGCCCGAGCAGCAGATCGCGCACGCAGCCCCCGACGAGGAACGCC
>JBQTHP010000142.1:0-6131 GCA_052389755.1 Gammaproteobacteria bacterium | reverse complement strand
AGCGAATATCGTGGAGCGAATGAAAACGCCATCGAGCAAGCCGGGCCGCCCCGTCTTCGCTTGAATCCAACGTCAGCCGCCGGCCGTCGTGACTTCCTCGACCCGCGGCACCACGATCTGCGTCCCCGCGCGCATCTCGCTGAGATCCACGTCCGGGTTGTACTGCTGCAGCAGCCACACCGGCAGGCGCGTGTAGCGCTGCGTCACCGTCCAGAGCGAATCGCCCCGCCGCGCGACGTAGACCTCGGTCCCGACGATCCGATGGGCGGCGAAGTAGTTCGCCTGCAGGGAGCGGTGGAAGTCGCGTCGCCGCTCTTCGAACGTCTCGCGCGAGACGCGCTTGAAGTCGAGCTTCACGCGGCGGCCGATGAGAACCGGTCGCCCGTACTTCATCGAGTTGATCTGGCGCAGCCGGGCGGCCGACACGCCGGCCCAGTCGGCGTAGTGCCCGAGCGTTTCCGCCGCCGCGACGGTGATGCTGCCGTCGTTCGCGACGGAATAGTCGACCGCGTCGGTCGTCACGGATGCTTCCGCCGCCGGGCCGAGTGAGGGGCCGATCGCTTCGGCCTCGGCCGCGGAAACCGGTTCGGCTTGCGCGACGCGCGGTGCTTCGGCCGCGACGGCCGCCACGTCGCGCGCACTTTCCTCTTCCGCCGAGGCTACCTGTTCGACCGTCACGGTACCGTTCGCCGGCGGGCGGCTCTCGGCCACGGCAGCCGCGGCCAGTCGCGCGGGACCGTTGCGAGCCGGCGCACCTGTAGAGACGATCGCGGGCGTCGCCGTCTCGTCGACGAGCCGCAGCTGCTGACCCTCGAAGATGAAATTCGGATTGCGGATGCTGTTGATGCGCAGCAGCTCTCCCTCAGACAGCCCGACCTTCGATGCGATCGCAGAGATCGAGTCGCCGCGTCGCACGACGTACACGGACGCCCCGCCGGGCACCGCACGGCTATCGCCTGCGGGCGCTGCGCTGCCGCCGGCGTTGGGCGTCCGACCGGCGATCGCCGCCACCGTGGCGGCGGGAATCGGCTTTCGGTGCGGCAGCTCGAGATAGCGTCCCACGCGCACGCGCGAGGTGGTCTTCAGCCCGTTCGCGGCGGCAAGCGCGCGCGTACTGATGCCGTATGAGGCGGCGATGCCGCCGAGCGTCTCGCCACGGCGCACGCGGTGGCGCTCCGAAACCGGCTGGCCCGCAAACTGTTCCGTCGGCTGCAGGCGCTGCGCGAGCAGCTCGGTGGTCCAGCGCTCGCCGTTCAGCGGCAAGCGCAGCTTGTACCTGCGCGGCACGTGGCGCTGCCCGTTCCACACGGCCGCCAGCAGCGCCGGGTTCAGGGCGCGCAGCTCGGAGCGATCGAGCTCGAGGACGCGCTCGAGCGCGGCGACCGGCACATACGCCGGCATCGCGATCTCGTGAAAGCGCGCTGCGCTCAGGCGTTCGATCGAACCGAAGTACTTCTCGGGGTTTCGATCGATCTCGAGCGCGGCGAGAAACGATACGTAGAAGTTCCGCGAAGCGAACCCGAAGCTCCGGCTCTTGTGATGGCGGACGATGCGCACGATGTCGTCGGTGCCGAGCGCCGTCTTCGCCCGCCGCATGCCCGCGGCGCCGTGGTTGTACGCAGTGAGCGCCAGCGGCCAGCTGCCGAGCACGCGATAGTTGTACGCGAGCAGTTGCGCGGCCGCCTCGGTCGAGCGAAACGGGTCCATGCGGTCATCGACCGCCGAATCGATGCGCATGTACCGCCGTCCGGTCGAGCGCATGAACTGCCACAAGCCGGCCGCGCCGACCTTCGAGTAGGCCGCCGGGTTGAAGGAGGACTCGACGTGCGGGAGCGCCGCTATCTCGGGCGGCAGGCCCATGCGCCCGAGCGTCTCGGCGATGTGCGACTCCCAGGCCCCGGAGCGGACGAGTCCTTCACGGAACCGGTCGGCCTGCCCGAGCTGGAAGCGGATGTTGCTGGTGGCCTGCAGCAGCCGAAGCGGCGTGCCCTCCTCACCCCACAGGGCGCGGAGACGCTCGTCCTCGCCCGACGCGGGGACAGCGCCGGTCGCGATGCGCCGCAGGGCGGCGGTGATCTTGTCCCGCGCGGCATCGACCGCGGCCTGCCGCTCCCGGGGCTGCGAGTTGGGCGCGAAATCGAGCGTCGTGTAGACCACGCTGAGATTGCGCTCGTCGTGCAGGAATCCCTGGTTCGTGTTGATCTGCGTGTACACACGGATCCAGAACTGCACATCGCGTTCGAGCTCGGGCGGCCGCGGAATCGCGTCGTTCGCAACGCCGGGCGCCGCCATGGCGCCGAATGCGATCACCGCGAGCACCCGCTTCACACCCGATTTCACCGTGACGACCCTCCGCCAGACCCTGTCGAGTTCGTTTACAACGCTACAGACTACCAATTCTGCTGCAGCTTCAAACGCTTACGCACGTCGCTGGGTTGCGACACACGGCGCGGCGCGCCCGAATCCGTCGACGGCCTTGACAACTTCAGCGGCGGCGACCGTAGCAGCAAGTACACCGGCAGACCGAGAACGCGGTCGAAGGCTCGCATAACGCGCACTGCGTCACAGTTGAACCACGTCCCATTTAACACACATCATTCCGCACACCGATCGCGCGGCGCTGGCATGCGCGTTGCTCATTCTCCAGTGCGGGGAACAGCGACCTCCCCGGAAGGAAGCGAGCTAGCGATCGAAACAACAGCAAGAAAATGCGAACGTCAGCGCCTCACTCCTCTTGCGCGCGTTCGCAGCTGAATAACAAGAAGAAGACACTCCTCCACAAACAAGCAAGCGACCATCAGCCCCGCGAAAGCGGGGCTAGTTTTTTCTGTCCAATGAAAAACGAGGCAGCCACGGGGCGACTGCCTCGCAAACGCGCGCCTATCCCGTCAGGGCAGGGATCCGGGCGGGGAACCCGGTACAGGCGCGCTGGTTAGGAAGCCGACAGCCAACAGCTCAGCCGCATTTCGAGTCGCCGCAATTGAGGCACGTCATGCACCCGTCCAGCATCACGACGGCCGCGGTGCTGCACTTCCCGCAGAGCTGCGCCCCTTCGGGGAAGTGCGATTTCGCGAACGCATCGGCCTGCCTCGCGCGCGCCTGGAACTCCGCCCGCTTCTCGTCGACGAGCCGCTGCTGGTGCTCATCGAGCTCCGTCTTGCGCAGCAGGCCGATCGTCTGCAGGTGCTTCTCGATGACGTAGCCGAGCTCCGCGATGATCGACGGCATGAATTTGCCGCCCGGCTGCCAGTAGCCGCCGCGCGGATCGAACACCGCCTTCAGCTCATCGACCAGGAAGGTGACGTCGCCGCCCTTCCGGAACACCGCCGAGATGACGCGAGTGAGCGCGACGATCCACTGGAAGTGATCGAGGTTCTTCGAGTTGATGAAGACCTCGAACGGCCGGCGCAGCTCGGAATCGGTGCCCTCGTTCAGCACGATGTCGTTGATGGTCACATACATCGCGTGATCGGACACCGGCGTCTTGATCTTGTACGTCGAGCCGATCAGCACCTCCGGCCGCTGGATCTCTTCCGTCAGCCGGAAGACCTTGGCGCTCGTGCGGCCGTTCTTGTCTCGCGCCAGCTGCACTTCGGCGACGGGCGCGGCTGCCTTCGCGTCCGCCGGCTTCGCGACGTCGTACTTGACGATTTTCTTGGCGATCTTGATGGACATGATTGCGCTTCCCGTAGCTCAGAGACGCCCGTAATACCCGTCGCGCATGGCATCAAATAGATTCGCAGCGGTGTGGATCTCGCCGTCGTAGTCGATCTCCTCATCGCCGCGCGCCTCGACGACGGTGCCGTCTTCGAGCGTGAATCTGTAGATCGTGTTCTTGAGGTCCTGTTCCTTCACGAGCACGCCCTGGAACGCCTCGGGGTTGAAGCGGAACGTGGTACAGCCCTTCAGCCCCTGCTCGTGCGCGTACAGGTAGATGTCCTTGAACTTCTCGTACGGAAAATCCGTCGGCACGTTTGCGGTCTTCGAAATCGAAGAATCGATCCACTTTTGCGACGCAGCCTGGATATCCACGTGCTCCTTCGGGGTGACGTCGTCGGCGGCGGTGAAGTATTCGGGCAGCTTTTCCGCCGGATCGGCCGACCCCGGCATCGCGTTCGCATTCACGAGCTCGCGATAAGCGAGCAGCTCGAACGAGTAGACGTCGATCTTCTCCTTCGTCTTTCGACCCTCGCGGATCACGTTGCGGAAATAGTGATGCGCGAAAGACGGCTCGATGCCGTTCGAGGCATTGTTCGCGAGCGACAGCGAGATCGTGCCTGTGGGCGCGATCGACGTGTGATGCGTGAAGCGCGCGCCGACTTCTGCAAGCTCGTGCACGAGCCGCGGCGCTGCCTCCGCCACGCGCTGCATGTAGCGGCTGTAGCGCGCGTGCAGGAGACGCCCCGCGATCTTCGCGCCGGGCTTCCAGCCATCGCGCGCCATCTCGGGCCTCTTGCGCAGCATCTCTTTCGTGACCGTGAAATCTTCGTTCATGATCGGCGCCGGGCCCTTCTCGCGTGCGAGCTCGAGGCCCGCTTCCCACCCGGCGACCGCCATCTCGCGCGAGACGTCTTCGGTGAATTTCACGGAATCCGGCGAGCCGTACTTCATGCCGAGCAGCGTGATCGTCGAGCCGAGGCCGAGAAAGCCCATGCCGTGGCGACGCTTGCGAAAGATCTCGTCGCGCTGCTGCTGGAGTGGCAGGCCGTTGATCTCCACCACGTTGTCGAGCGCGCGCGTGAAGACTTTCACGACCTCGCGGTACTCGGCCCAGTCGAACTCCGCGAACTCCGTGAACGGATTGCGCACGAAGCGCGTGAGGTTTACTGACCCTAAGAGGCACGAGCCCGCGGGTGGTAAGGGCTGCTCGCCACACTGCCCGGTCACGAGACCGTTGAAGATGACTGCATTGTGATCGCTCTGCGTCGTATCGAATACGGCTTCCTTACCCGCATGCGTGATCGCTTCCATGCGGCTGGTGAAACGCTGCGACTTTCTCAATGCCTTGCCGCAGACCCACGCTTGATATCGCGCCGTCTTCGCTTCACCGAGGAAACCGACCTCCGACATGAAGAGATCACGGGATTCCCCGTCGATCACGAGTTCGTAATCAGCTTTGCATGCGTACTCGCGCCGTCCGCCTTTGCCGTCAGGCAGCAGTCGAGTGCCAGCATTACGGCGCTTCCAGATCCGTGAGAACACGCCGAAATTGGCAAGGAGGACCTGCACGTCTTTCAGGAGCGAAGGGTGACTGGATGCCAACCTCGCAGAACATGTCGTACCTTCATTCCCGGAAACATTCACGGTGCCATCGGCTTGGAAGAGTCCGCGAAGATAGGCTCTTACGCACTCTTCGCTACCGCGCCACACGACCTCCGGAACCTGCATCTTGGTTCGAGCCGTGAACCCGTAATGCTCGAGGACCCGCGCAAGAAGCACCGAGCGGATCATCACCAGCTTGCGTTGAGGAATCGCAACCGCGCTCACGTGATATTCGCGCGTGGTTTCCGAAACGCCCGTGATGAGCGCATTGATGTAGGCCACGACTCGTTCGGCATATCCGCGATCGGATCCCCACAAATTGATCACCGCAGCCTGCTGGCCCTTGCCGCGATTCGTGAAGTGCCCGTCACCCGTCAGCAGACCGAGGAGCAGTCCGAGCTCGGCACTGCCCTCGCTGCCGAACTGCCCCTTACCCGACTGGATCAGAAGCTCATCGCCCGGCTTGAGATCCTTGAGTTTGATCTTGCCGCGGGCGGTATAGAAATCGTGCCACTCGGTGGCTTTGATCTCATAGCCATCCTCCGTGACCACGCGATAGACGTCGGCGGACTCCGACGTCATGAAAGCAGGAACTGCAGGGCGAATCGCAACGCCCTTCCCTTGTTCACCGAGGGCGCGATGGTCTACGGTTACGTCGAGCGGTACGCCGGCCCTGTAGAGATCGCCGATCCGTACCATCCCGAACTGAGTCGCAAGGCGCGTGTCCGCGGTGACGCACGGATTCGTGGCGCGGATGTTCTCGCACCACCAGTTGTTGTTCATCTCATTGACGCGGTCGATGAGGATGAACCCCGGCTCGGCGAAGTCGTAGGTGGACGACATGATGACGTCCCACATGCGCCGCGCCG
>JBQTHP010000141.1:0-2308 GCA_052389755.1 Gammaproteobacteria bacterium | reverse complement strand
TCTTCTTCCAGTTGAACGAGGGTGAGCAGTTGTACGCGAGCATCTTGCCGGGATACTGGCGGTGCATGCCTTCGGCGAAGCGCTTCGCCTCCTCCATATCGGGCACACCCGTCTCGCACCAGATGAGGTCGGCGTACGGCGCATACGCGATGCCGCGCGCCACGGCCGCTTCGAGGCCGGCCTTAACGCGGAAGAAGCCTTCGGCCGTGCGCTCTTTCGAGACGATGAACGGCCGGTCGCGATCGTCGACCTCCGCGGTCAGCAGGCTCGCCGACTCCGCATCGGTTCGCGCCACGAGAACCGTCGGGACACCGCAGATGTCGGCCGCGAGGCGCGCCGCCGCGAGCTTGTTGACGGCCTCCTGCGTCGGCACGAGCACTTTGCCGCCCATGTGGCCGCATTTCTTCGCGGACGACAGCTGGTCCTCGAAGTGCACGCCGGCTGCGCCCGCGTCGATCATCTGCTTCATGAGCTCGAACGCGTTGAGCACGCCCCCGAATCCCGCCTCGGCATCGGCCAGGATCGGCTTGAACCAGTCGATCGAATCGTTGCCCTCGGCGTGATGGATCTCGTCGGCGCGCCTGAGCGCGGCGTTGATCCGTCTGACGACGTTCGGCACCGAGTCGGCCGGATAGAGCGACTGATCGGGATACATCTGGCCGGCGAGATTGGCATCGCCTGCCACCTGCCAGCCGGAGAGGTAGATCGCATCGAGCCCCGCCCTCGCCTGCTGCATCGCCTGGTTGCCGGTGAGCGCGCCGAGCGCGTTCACGAACGGCTTCTCGTGCAGGTATTTCCACAGTTTCTCGGCGCCCAGGCGCGCGAGCGAATGCTCGACGTGCACCGTGCCCGAGAGCCGCACGACGTCATCGGGGCTGTATGCGCGCGTGATGCCCTTCCATCGCGGGTTCGTCTGCCAATCCTTCCTGAGGTCCTGTGCCGTACGCGTCATGGGGTCGAATGCCTTCATTGCAGGCGGCGATACGCCGCGAGGGTGAGAAAGGTCGAAAAATCGGGCGCGGTCGTGATCTCATCGAGGAGCTGCGCCGCTTCATCGTAGTGGCCGGCGTCGTACGCCGCGGCACCGAGCTCGGTGCGCAGCCGCTGCTGTTCCTGTTTCAGCATCGACCGGAAGAGCTCGCGCGTCACCTTGCGACCGTCGGCGAGGACACCGCCCGGATGGCGGATCCACTGCCAGATCTGGGCGCGCGCGATCTCCGCCGTCGCGGCGTCTTCCATGAGATTGTTGATCGGCACGCAGCCGTTGCCGGAGAGCCAGGCGGCCATGTACTGCAGGCTCACGCTCACGTCGTTCACGAGGCCGGCTTCGGTGATTTCGCCCTTTGGCAGCGTGAGCAAATCCTGTGCCGTCACGTTTACGTCATCGCGCAGCCGGTGCACCTGGTTGGGGCCCGGCATCAGTCGATCGAAAATCGAGCGCGCGATCGGCACCAGCCCGGGGTGCGCGACCCACGTGCCGTCGTGACCGTCGGAGGCCTCGCGCTCCTTGTCGGCGCGCACTTTCGAGAGTGCCTGCTCGTTCGCGATCGGGTCGTTCTTGATCGGAATCTGTGCCGCCATGCCGCCCATGGCGAACGCACCGCGCCGATGGCAGGTGCGGATCGAGAGCAGCGAGTACGAGCGCAGGAAGTGCGTCGTCATCGTCACCTGATGGCGGTCGGGCAGCACGAAGTCGGGCCGCTTCGCGAATTTCTTGATGAAGCTGAAGATGTAGTCCCAACGCCCGCAGTTGAGCCCGACGATGTAATCCTTCAGCTCCCACAGGATCTCGTCCATCTCGAAGGCGGCGAGAATCGTTTCGATCAGGACGGTGGCTTTGATCGTGCCATGCGGAAGCTCGAGCGCCTTTTCCGTGAAATCGAATACTTCCGCCCACAGCCGCGCCTCGAGATGACTCTCCATCTTCGGCAGGTAGAAGTACGGCCCTGTACCGCGCTTTCGAAGCTCCTCGGCGTTGTGGAAGACATAGAGGCCAAAGTCGACGAACGCGCCCGGCACGGGTTCACCGGCCTGGGTTAGGTGCTTCTCGTAGAGATGCCAGCCGCGCGGCCGCAGCATGAGCACCGCGGTCTCGCGGTTCAGGCGATAGACCTTGCCCTCGGGCGTTGCGAGCTCGATCGTGCGGCGCACGGCATCGTGAAGATTGAGCTGGCCGTCGATGATGTTGTCCCAGCCGGGCGAGAGCGAATCCTCGCAATCGGCCATGAACACCTTCGCACCGGAGTTCAGCGCGTTGATGATCATCTTCCGGTCGGTGGGTCCGGTGATCTCGACGCGCCGATCCCGC
>JBQTHP010000140.1:0-2241 GCA_052389755.1 Gammaproteobacteria bacterium | reverse complement strand
AGCTGCGCAAGCCAGGCGAGCGCCTGGGCATCGTCGTCCTTCCAGTTGAGCCCGACGATCGGAACGCGCCCGCTGCGCTGCACGTCGAGCAGCATCTGATGTTCATCGCGGCACCCGGGACACCACGTGCCCCAGACGTTGAGCAGATACCAGCGGCCGCGCCAGTCGCGTGGACTGACCGCTCGCGCGGTGTCCGTGAGACTCGGTAGCGCGAAATCCGGCGCCGGACGACCGATGAGCGGCGAGGCGATCGCGCCCTTCTCGGGCGACCGGTGCACGCCAACGGCCAGGACGATCGCCAGCAGCGCGAAGCCCGCGAGCGGCAGCAACGCGCGGTTCACGAGCGCTGCTCGAGTGGTCGTGGCGCCGCAGCCGCCGGCGCGCCCGGTCCGGCGGCAACGGTGTCGCGCACCGTGCGATATCGGCGGTCGCTCGCGGCGAGCGCGGCACCGAGCGCCATGACGAGCGCACCGAGCCACACGAAATTGATCAGCGGGCGCACCTGCGCGCGCACGCTCCAACGACCGTTTCCGAGGTCCTCGCCGAGAGCGGCGAAGAGGTCGCTGCCGCGGCGCGTGTCGATGCCCGCTTCGGTCATGATCGAACCCTGCACCCAGTACCGACGCTTCTCGGGGCGAAGCGTGCTGATCGCGCGACCATCCTGCGACACTTCGATGCTCGCACCCACGCCGTCGTAGTTCGCGCCTTCCACGGCGTGCAGCTCCGCGAAACGAAATTCGTAGCCGCCGACGCTCACGCTCTCGCCGATCGCGAGCGCTGCATCGCGTTCGTGCGTGTAGGACTGCACGGCGGTGACCGCGATCACGAAGACGCCGACGCCGATGTGGGCCACGGTCATGCCGAGCACGCCGCGCGGCAGGCTCAGGCGACGGCGCAGGCGGTCGATCGGATCCGCGAGAGAGGATGCGATGATCCACGCCCCGAGAACGAAACCGACGATCGAGAGCGCATTCCCGCCCGAGTAGACGCCGAATGCGAGCGCAAGCGCCACGGCGACGCCTGTCGCCAGGCTTGCGAGGAGCGCACGGCGCTGCTCGCGCAGGCGTCCGCGCTTCCACGCCGCATGCATGCCCACCGGCACCAGCGCGAGCAGCGGCAGCATCGGCAGGAGGAACGTGGGTTCGAAATACGGCGGTCCGACGGACAGCGCTCCGAGCCCGAGCGAATCCGAGATGAGCGGCGCGAGTGTGCCGCCGAACACCGTCGCCGCCGCGATCACGAGCAGAATGTTGTTGAAGAGCAGGAACGACTCGCGTGCACCGAATTCGAAGCCCGCCTGCGAACGCAGCTTCGGTGCCCTCCATGCGTACAACGCAAGCGCACCGCCCACGACCACGACGAGGAAGATGAGGATCGCGATGCCGCGCGCCGGATCCGCCGCGAAGGAATGCACGGAAACGAGCACTCCCGAGCGAACGAGAAACGTGCCGAGCAGACTCAGCGAGAATGCGACGATGGCGAGGAGCAGAGTCCAGCTCTTGAAAAGCCCGCGCTTGTCCGTCACGGCGAGCGAGTGCACGAGCGCCGTACCGACCAGCCACGGCATGAACGAGGCGTTCTCCACCGGATCCCAGAACCAGTACCCGCCCCAGCCGAGCTCGTAATACGCCCACCAGCTGCCGAGCGCGATGCCGATCGTGAGGAACGCCCACGCGGCGGTGGTCCAGGGCCGCGTCCAGCGCGCCCAGGTCTGATCGAGCCTGCCTTCGAGCATCGCCGCGCAGGCGAACGCGAACGCTACCGCGAAACCGACGTAGCCCGTGTAGAGCAGCGGCGGGTGAATCGCGAGCGCAGGATCCTGCAGCACCGGATTCAGGTCGCGCCCGTCGAAAGCGGGCGGTTCGAGACGCAGGAACGGGTTCGACGTCGCGATGGTGAAGAGCAGAAAACCGAAGCTCACGAGGCCGAGGACGCCGAGCACGCGCGCCGAGAAGCTCTGCGGCAACCGCGCCGCGCCGAAGGCGACGGCGACCGTCCAGCACGCGAGGATCAGGATCCACAGGAGCAGCGAGCCCTCGTGCGCGCCCCACACGGCGGAGACCCTGTACATCAGCGGCAGCGCGGAATTCGAGTTCGCGGCTATGTACTGCACGGAGAAATCGTGCAGCACGAACGATGCGGTGAGGCAGCCGAATGCCGTCGCGACCATGACGAACTGACCCGCGACGGCCGGCGCGACCGCGGCGCACCAGCGCTCGCGCCCGAGCGCTGGGCCTGCGA
>JBQTHP010000139.1:0-38111 GCA_052389755.1 Gammaproteobacteria bacterium | reverse complement strand
CGGCGGCGAATGTCGTCGTCGTGTTTCGCCCGAGCGGACGATAGCCCGATGCCGTCCCGTAGCCATGTCGATTTTGCGCAGCGCCGTTCGTCGTTAGAGGGTAGAGCCCGATTGACGACCGTCCTTCAAGACGAGGTGAACCAGATGACAAGGATTCTTGCAATCTGCTCCTTCTTCGCGCTTGCGGCCTGTTCGCCGCAGGACTCGGATCCGAACCCATCGAACCTGGCGAAAGTGCCGGCGAGCGCGTACACGCTGGATGAGGCCCATTCGACCCTGATCTTCCGGGTAAACCATCTGGGATTTTCGAACTACACCGCACGTTTCAAGCGCTTCGACGCGCGGTTGCAGTTCGATCCGGAGAATCTGGCCGCCTCGAACGTCACTGTGACGATCGATCCGCGCTCACTCGATCTCGACAATCCCCCGGCCGGCTTCAACGAAACGCTGCAGAACGAACAATGGCTGAGCACGGCGCAATTTCCCGAGATGACGTATCGCTCCACGCGGATCGAAGTCACCGGGCCCAACAGGATGCGCATCCATGGCGAGCTCGATCTTCGCGGCGTGACGCGCACAGTGATTCTGGAAGCCACGTTCAACGGCGGCTACGCGGGCCATGCGCTGGAACCGCAGGCGCGCATCGGTTTCTCCGCGCATGGCTCGCTTCAACGCTCGAAGTTCGGCATGGCAATTGGTGTGCCATCGCCCGGTTCCACGATGGGCGTGAGTGATGAGGTAGAGGTCATCATCGAATCCGAGTTTGCCGGACCGCCTTGGGCCGGGGCTGGATAGCTGCGGTCCGACCAGCTACATTCGCATGAGGAGGGGAGTCGTGCTGAAACTGCTGCTTTGGCTTCTGCTGCTCGTCGTGTGCTGGCCGCTCGCGTTACTCGCGCTGGTGCTGTGGCCGATCGTGTGGCTGCTCTCGTTGCCGTTTCGGCTCGTCGGCATCGTCGTGGGGAGCGTATTCGAGCTTCTGCGGGCGACCATGCTGCTCCCCGCGCGGATCATTCGCGGTCATTGAATCGCCCACACCTCGCGACGGATGAGCCGCTCAACGGTGATCTCACTGTCCGCGTCACTGTGGACTCGACGGCCATGCCCTGGTCACCAAGCCCCAGCCCCGCGGTGCTACGCAAGCGTCTACACCGAGTGGGTCCAGCTGAATCCGGGCAGGTCACCTCGATCGTGCGATACGAGCCAGGCTCGCACTTCCCAGTGCACGATCATCCCGAGGGAGAAGAGATCCTCGTGCTCGAGGGCGTGTTCTCCGACGAGCATGGCGACTGGCCGGTGGGAACGTACCTGCTGAATCCGGAAGGGTTTCGCCATACACCTTTCTCGCGGGAAGGCTGCGTGTTGTTCGTGAAACTGCGACAGTTTCCGGGCGCCACGCGTCGCCATGTCGCGGTGAACACGCACACGCTGCCATGGGAAGGGGGTCGCGCGCCGGGCGTTGCAGTGAAGCCGCTCTATTCACAGGCCGGCTTTGCGGACACGGTTCGCCTGGAGCGTTGGGCTCCGGGCACGACTGTCAAGCGGCAGTACCCGCAAGGTGCGGAGATGCTGATTCTCGAAGGCGAGCTCAACGACGAGGACGGAACCTACAGCACAGGCACATGGCTGCGGCTTCCGCGCGGTTCGCGACAGCGCGGCAGGACGACCCGCGGCTGCGGGCTGTATATCAAGGAAGGCGGCTTCGAGTACCTGGCCCCGACGCCCGCTGAGTAGTGCGAGATTCGTTGCGGGTGCGGCGCGGGCTCTCGAGAAAGATGCGCCGGTAATAGCGATCGAGATGGGACGTGTCGGCGAAGCCGCATTTGAGCGCTACCGCCAGCACGGGGTCGCGCGACTCGACGATCAGGCGCCGCGCCGCCTGGAGCCGCAGCTGCAGGTAAAGTTGCGACGGCGTGCAACCAAACGTGCGCCGGCACAGCCGTTCGAGCTCGCGCTCCGAAAGACCGACCGCGTGCGACAACGCGCCGATGTGCAGCGGGTGAGCGAGGTTCCTCTGCATCAGACGCAGCGCGCGGGCCAGCCGCCGATCACAGGTCCCCGACGCTTGAGCTTCGGTGGCGAGCGCGGCTGGCTCGTAGCCCGATAGGCCAGGGTTACCCGCGAGCGCCGCAATAACCTGTCCTCCGAGCGCCGAGCCCACGCGCGCTTCGATGAGCGGCACCATCAGATTGAGCACACTCGTACCGGCCACACTCGAGGCGCGATCGCGGTCGATGTACGTGACGTGGCCACTCACGACCTGGACATGGGGAAATTCAACCGCGAAACGCTCGGACAGCTCCGCCGGCACGACACACTGGTAGCCATCGAGCAGGCCCGCCGCGGCGAGCTGGTAAACCCCATGTCCGACACCTGCAAGCACACCGCCGCCGTCGGCGTACGCACACAGCCGCGCTCTGAGCGGCGCCGCCTGAGTCGCGCTCGTGCGAGGGCCGGCGAGCACGATGGTCAGCGCCCTGGAGACGCTCTCCGGGGCTACTTCGGTCATCACGACGACTCCCTCGCCCTCCACTGGCCCGCCCGGGACGCTGACCAACCGCCTTTCGAAGAGCCGCGAGCCGCGCAGTTGATCGAGCGCAGTGAGAGACTCAATGGCGCAGCCGAGCGCGGCCGGTGAGAAACCAGGCGCAAGCAAAAACAGAATGGTGGGCCCCTGCGCGCTCATCGAGGCTCGCGGAAGGACGGCTGTGCTCTCCGGTAAGCGTGTGGCCGGATCAGCGGCCACATCAGACGCAAATCTAGTCCCGTTGGCGGCGCCATGCACGCGCGTTCTCCGGTGCCGTCGCGCTCGCTGGGCTGTACCGCCGCAAGCCTTGTCGGCTTTCTACTCAAAGTTGGCGGGTGTGTGCTGATTCGCGATCCCGGAAATGGCTACATTGTTCCGTTCGCAGGGCGGAGAGGATACGAGGAGCACTGTCGGCTGCCGGTGAGAGTGTCCGTCATCCAGACTCGGAGGTGAGACCTATGCCGCCAGAACTAGCCAAGAGCCCGTCGATTGAAGGAACACGGCAGCTGCCGTTGATGGAACTGGGGTGGGAAGACATTCATGAGCCAGGTGCCTATGTTGAGCTCGGGTCGGGCGATCTTTACCGCATTCCGAAGGAAGCGCTGATGAAAGGCGCATCCCCGGTCGTCGTGAAAGAGAGCCGAGGATTGTCGAGGTTCGTGCAGGTGAGCAAGGATCCGTTCGTCACGACGATCCAGGCCCGGGTGCGGACTGCACAGCACAACATAGAGCCGAACTTCTAACTTGTTACGGTCGCTAGCGGGTATCTCGCCGGGCCGCCAGTGTTCCGGCCTCTCTGCCGAGCGTCGATACCCGCGATGAACGATCGGGCCTAAGCGATCAATCGTCGTAGCGCTTCCATCAGGCGCTCGATGTCGTTGCCTGCCCGGAGCCCTGCTACATGAGGGAAATCACCTCCGGCCAGTGAAGTAAACTACTCATTCCCCGCCAATAGATTCGGACCTATCGTCCTCCGGCTGATCGGTATTCGCGGCATCAACCGCCCCGATCGGAGGGGAGAGCGCATGGCCCACGTGAGACATCTGTTCGTTGTCTGCGTGCTGCTGTTGGCACCGGCGGCGCATGCGGGCGCATCGCCACGCGTCGATCGACGACTCGTCGAACAAGTGGTCGCTGCCCCACTGACGCCGACCCCTGTCGTCATCACCTATCGCCAGACGCCGGGCGAAGGCGACTTCGCCGTCCTGCGATCGCTCGGCATCAACGGCGGCATTGTCCTGAGCAGGCTGCCGATGGTGCTCACGCGCATCAATCAGGCGCAGCTCGACGCGCTGCGATCGCGTGGCGAGATCCGGTCGCTGTACGCGAATCGCCTGCTGTGGCCGCTCACGAACGCGAGCCGGCCGTTCGTCGGGGTCAGCGCGTTGAGGCAGGACCGCGAGGCGACGGCACGCAACGGTGGCCTGCCCGTCTCGGGCAGCGGCATCGGCGTGGCGTACGTCGACACCGGCATCGACGCGACGCACAGCGATCTGCAGCTCGGCAAGAACGTCGTGCAGAACGTGCTGTTCCCGCTTGCCGAGGCGCCGCTGAATTTCCCCGCCGACTTCACACCCGTCATCGCACTCGAAAATCAGCCCAATACGGATCTCGAGGGCGGGCACGGCACCTTCGGCGCGAGCGTCACGGCCGGGCTCGGCCAGGCCTCCGGCGGCTTCTACGGGGGCGTGGCGCCTGGCGCGAAGCTGGTCGGATTACTCGCCGGCAATGACGTCGGCCTCTCGTTCTTCGCAATCCTTCAGGCCTACGACTACACGCTCGTCCACCAGATCGACTACAACATCCGCGTCTGCAACAATTCCTTCGGGACTACGCTGGACGACCTGCCGTACGACCCCGACGACCCGATTCAAGTCGCCACGCGCGAGCTGCACGACAACAATATCGTCGTCGTCGTTGCGGCGGGCAACGACGGCAACCAGCCGGACGTCATCAATCCGCTGTCGATCGCGCCGTGGGTGATCTCCGTCGCGGCGGGAAACAAGGACGGCTTCGGCGCGCCGGCGGCGTTTTCATCCCGGGGCAACGACAACGGAACGGGCGCGGACACGAGCGGTCAGCCGGCTGATCCCGCAGTGCTGCCAAACCTGCGACCCGACATCACGGCACCCGGCGTCGATGTGAAGGCCGCTCGCGCCAAGTCTCCCGGTCTGACGAACACGCTCGGCACGCCGTTCGATGTGTCGACGATCGCGCCGGCCTTCCTGCCGTTCTACACCACCTCTTCGGGCACGAGCTTCGCCACGCCGCACGTCTCCGGCGTCGTCGCGCTGATGCTCGAGACCAACCCGGCGCTGACGCCGGACGACGTCGTGACGATCCTGCGGCAGACCGCTACGCCGATGCCGTTCCCGGAGCGCGTCGTCGGCGCGGGTTACGTCGACGCGCACAACGCGGTGCGCGCCGCGATGACTTTTGCGCCGGTGCCGCACCCGGCCGACCTTGCAGCCCCGCCGGGGCGGATCGTCGACGTCGCCGACGATCAGCTTGGCACGACGGCGCACGACATCCGCGAGGGGCAGTTCGCCTACGACGAGGCAGCGCGCCAGATCATCTACCGCTTGACACTCTCCGACCTGTCCGTGCGCGCTCCCGCCGATCGCTGGACGATCAGCTCCGACTTCGGATTCACCACCATTTTCGTGTCCGCCTCGATTACAGAGACGGGCGTCACCCGCTTCCGCTATGGCCGCATTACCACCGACCCCAACACAGGCGTCAGAAACAATCAGACCCTGGGCACGCCGGACTTCGGCGCGATCAACGGCAACGAGATCCTGATCCGCCTCTCGATCGACGCGGTAAATGCCGCGGTCGGCTCCGATGTGCTGTTCACCACGTCGACCACCACACAGGCGCTCGCCCAGGTGCTGATCGGTTCCTCGGTCACGGGCGGCCTGCTGCTGGCGGCTGACACAGCGAGCGGGTCGGACTTCAAGCTTGGCGAGCCGCCGCCGCCGGGCATTCTCGTCACGCCGACCGACGGGCTCGCGACGACCGAGGAGGGAGGCTCAGCGCAGTTTACGGTGGCGCTCAACTCGAAGCCGACCTCACTCGTCACCGTGGCACTTTCCTCCAGCGACACGACCGAGGGAACCGTCTCTCCGGCCAGCCTGACCTTCACGCCGGCGAACTGGAACGCGAGGCAGGCCGTCACCGTGACGGGCGTCGACGACCCGGAGGTCGACGGCGACGTCGCATACCGCATCGTCACGGCGCCGGCCGCGAGCAATGACACCGGCTACAACGGACTGAAAGGTCCCGACGTTCTGGTCATCAACCTCGATAACGACACGACGCCGCCTCCGCCGCCGGCCTCCTGCGGCGGCAAGAAGTTCGTCGAGCGGCTGGCAGGATCCCTGGCGCCCGGCCAGTCGCACGTCGATGTACCGCTCAGTCTGCGTTGCTCGTCGTTGGACGCGCGACTCACCTACGAGCCGGCCAACCAGCCGGTCGCGCTCCGGCTCATTGGGCCGGACGGCCAGACGATCGCCACGGCCGGACCGACTGACGATCCGACGGAAGACGAAGGAGACCGCGGCAAACTCCGCATCCGCCTCACGGGTCTCGCGCCGGGGCAGTACAGCTACCGAATCAGCGGACCTGTGACGAAGGGCGTCGATTTCGTCATCAAGAGCGCGCAGCGGCGCTGAGTGTGCGTGAAGGACACGAAACGATGCGTCGCAACCTCCGGCTCGTGGTTCTGGCAGTCATTGCCATCGATCTGTGCGGCGCGGCCAGTGCGGTCGCCGGCCGACGCGCCAGCGACGTCCCAGGTCCGGCGATCGTCGCCAGCGTCGAGGGCAACGCGATCCCCGCGACGCTCTATCGCATGTATCGGCACAACGGGATCGAGGCGCTCGGACTCGATTCCGGCTCGCCGGACGGACGCCGCCAGATCGAGCTGCTCGAAAACGGCATCGTCGCGGAGCTGATCGATCGCACGCTCATCGAGATCGAAGCGCGGCGCCGTGGCTTGTCGATTGCCGAGTCCGATCTGGGGGCTCACCAGGAGCGGTGGGTCGTGCAGATGGGCGGTGAGGAGCGCCACCGCACCTATCTGCGAGAGCACGGGCTGACGGACCAGACCTTCCTGCAAACGATTGCGCAAGAGCTGTACGGCGAACGTCTGCAAACCGCGCTCACCAGCGACGTCACCGTCTCGGACAGCGACGTGCGCGCGTTCTATTTCCGCGAACGGACGAACCCCTCGCGCGACGCGCTCTTCATCGAGCCGGAACGCGTCACCGCCTCGCACATCCTGGTCGGCGCGCGTCCCGCGCTCATCGCCCGGGAGCTCGCTGCGCGACAGGCGTTGAGCAGTGATGCGTTAACGGCGGCCGTCCGCGACGAGATGAACCGCCGGCGCCAGCTCGCCGACGAGCTGCGCCGGCAGGCGATTACCGGCGCGGACTTCACCGAGCTGGCCCGGCGCTGGTCGGACGACCCCGCGTCCCGCGCGCGCGGCGGCGATCTGGGCAGCTTCACCCGCCACATGCACACCGTCCGGTTCGACGACGCAGCGTTCGCGCTCACTCCGGGCGCTGTCAGCCCGGTCGTCGAGACGGAGTACGGCTACCACGTCATCAAGCTTCACTCGCGGTCGGCGCGGCGCACGCGGACGCTCGCCGAGGCGGCGCCGGCCATCCGCGAGCGGCTGCTGGCCGAGAAGCGCGCGCGCCATCTCGCGGAGTGGTTGAAGGACGCGCGCCAGCGCGCCGCGATCGCGATCGACCCGTTCTACGCGCCACGGACCGATTCACCGTCCGGGCGCCAGCGAAGAGGAGCATCCTGATCATGCGTCGCAGAATTCCAACCCTGACCTTCATGGTGATGATGGCCTCGCTGGCGGCCGCCGCTGCGCCCGCCGCCACGCTCAGCCCGACCCTCGCTTCCACGCTGGCGACCGCCGGCAGCGCCGAGGAGGTGGGTGTGGTCATCATCACGTTCAATACCACCAGCGGCCTGGCTGCGGCGCATCTCGATGCGTTGCGCAGCATCGGAATCGCCAAGGGCCTCACGCTGCCGAGCCTCGGCATGGTGGCGACGCCGGCGACGGCTGGGCAGGTGCGTGCGCTTGTGGCACATACGGCCGTGCGGTCGATCTGGTCGAACGACGCGCTCTACTACGACATGCACGAGGCGCGCGTGCTGACCGGCGTCGATCGGCTGCGCGCGGACGGCGCGTTCACGAAAACCAACGGCGGCCTGCCCATCTCGGGGCGCGGCAATTTCTCGGTCGTCGTGAACGATTCCGGCATCGACGGCACTCACGCGGATCTGAAGTTCCCGGCCCACGTCATCCAGAACGTTCAGGTCCTCACCGACACCGACACGCTCGCCGGGTTCACGCCGCTCCTCACACTGGAAAACGTGCCGAACACCGATTCGCACGTCGGCCACGGCACGCACGTGGCCGGCATCGTCGGTGGCACGGGACAGAGCTCGGGGGGCCGGTTCGCGGGCGTCGCGCCGGGCGTCAACCTGATCGGGACCGGATCGGGCGCCGTCCTCTTCATCCTGAACGCCGTCGGCGGCTTCGAGTGGGCGATCACCAACCAGTTTCTCTACAACATCCGCGTCATCTCGAACTCGTTCGGCAGCCGCGGCGCGTTCAATCCCGACGATCCGCTGGTCATCGCGACCCGCCGCGCGGTCGAGCAGAACATCATCGTCGTGTTTTCCGCGGGCAACTCGGGTCCGGGCGTTGCGACCCACAACATCTACGGCAAGGCGCCGTGGGTGATCTCGGTCGGAGCGGGCACCAAGGAGGGCGGTCTTGTCGGCTTCAGCTCGCGAGGATCCCCGGCCGAGGAGCGGCTCACGGACAACGATCCAAACAATGACTCCGACGCGCCGACGCTGGTCGCGCCCGGCACGGGTCGAGAGTTCGAGTCCGATGCCTCCCGCTTCACATCGGACGTCGTGTCGACCCGGGCCGCGACCAACGTCGTCGCGAACGGGCTCACGGCCGACCTCGAGATCCCTCCGGCGTTTCTGCCGTTCTACACGCAGATCAGCGGGACCTCGATGTCGTGCCCGCACGTGGCGGGTGTCGTCGCGCTGATGCTCGACGCCGATCCCACGCTGTCGGTCGAAGAGATCAAGCAGATTCTGCGCGAGACCTCGACGCCGATGCCGGGCTACGAAGAGTTCGAGGTCGGCGCGGGATACGTGAACGCCTTTGCCGCGGTCGACAAGGTGTTCAGCCGCACGAAGCCGTACGGCGCCGTCAACCATCCGGCCTTCAACGCCCAGGTCAGCGTCACGCCGCTCGGCGACGCGGAGCGCTTCACGATCAATTTCACACCGCAGACGCCGGGCCCGAACAGCACGAACACGCATGCGTTCACGGTGACTGCCGATGCGGGAATCCTCGACGTGGCGGTCGACTTCGGCACCAACCCGGTGACCGACGAGGCGGGCAACACGATGGGGCTGACGCTCCACGCGCCGGACGGCACGACGTTCACCTCGGGCCTCACGCTGCCGGTGCTGGATGCCACGGACCGGCGGATCCGGATCAAGCGACCGGTCGCCGGGCGCTGGATCGCCGAGGTGCGCGGCCTGCGCGGTGTCATCATCGGCGGGCAGCCGATCCTCTCGCCGGTCGGCATCGCCGTCCCCGAACGGGTCGACGGCGTCATCCGGCAGTTCGCCGTGGCGCTCGCGGGTGTCCCCGATCTGGCCGGACATCCCGATCAGAAGCGGATCGAGACGATGCTGGCCGACCGCCGCATCGACGTGCTCGCCGACGGCTTCTTCCATCCCGACGCCGCGGTGACGCGCGAAGACTTCGCGCGCTCGCTGGCGCTCGCCGTGCCGCTCAGGCAGTCGCTTGCCGCGGCGCCGCGATTCAACGACGTCGCCGGCGATCTGCGTCCCTTCGCCGAGGCGGCGACCGCGAAGGGCTCGACGCTGCGCGACTTCGGCTTCACGCCGGACGGCGTGATGAGCGCGAGCGGCGCAGCGTTCGATCCGCTCCGTGCGACGACCCGTCTCGACCTGGCGGTGGCGTTCGTGCGTGCGCTCGGCCGCGACGCCGACGCGAAGGCGCTCGCCAACACGACGGTGATGTCGGGCGGCCAGGCGCTGACGGATAACGCTGCGATTCCGGCTGCGCTGCGCGGCTACGTTCAGATCGCGATCGACAAGGGACTGCTCGAGACGTTTCCAGCCGAGGTGCGCGAGATCGCGCCCGGCCGCTTCGAGGCCATACCGGGTCCGCGCTTCGAGCCGACGAGCGTGGTCTCGCGCGCGAAGCTTGCGACGACGATCGACCGGTTCGCGCAGGTGTTCCGCGTTGAGTAGGGACTGAGAGTAGGGACTGATTCCACGACGCAACGACGAGGAGACGACGATGAGTCATTTTTATCGGAACGGCCGGCGAATGACGCGCTTCGGCACCGCTGCGTGCGCCGCTGCCCTGCTCGCAGGCGCCATGCTCAGCTCGAACACGAGCGTCCGCGCGCAGGACGCCGCGCTTGCAACGGAACCAGCCGCCAAGCCGGTCCCTGACTTCGACGTCAATCTGACTGCGTTCGTCACACGTCGGCCGTCGGCCGCGCAGCTTCGGGCGCTCGATCGCCTGAAGCAGAACGTGGGTGACCAGGCGGTGACGGCCCGCTGGGACAAGGCCACCGGCTCGATCGACGCGATCTACGACTTTGCGTCGCCGTCCTCCTCGCTCGATCCCGAATCGGCCGCACGCGCCTTCCTCGCCGCCAACGCCGGCGTCTTTGGTCTGACTGACATGGGGACGCTGCGTCTCGAGCGAAGCGTCCCGGCGCTCGGCGGCCAACTGCTGTTCTTCCGGCAGACGTACAACGGGCTCACCGTCGCAAACGCCGGCATCGGCGTCGTGATGGACGGCGAACGGCGGGTCAAGATGGTCTCGGGGCCGTATCTTGCCGGTCTGTCGCTCGCCACCTCCCCCGCGCTCGACGGCGCCGCCGCCGTCACCGCGGCCGAGCGCGACCTGGCTCGCCATCGCGTGACGTGGGCCGACGGCGTGGCAGAGGTGCTCAACCCGTCGCTGGACCTGATCGCGTCGCAGCTTGGACCGGTCGCAACGCCCCAGCCGGAGTTGAACGTCTTTCCGACGCCCGGCGGCGCGCGACTCGCCATCCGCTTCTCCCTGTTCTCGCGCAACCCCTTCGGCCTGTTCGACTACCAGATCGACGCCTCGACGGGGGCGGTGCTGTACCGCGAGGACATGGTCCGCTACCAGCAGGCGCCGTTGCCCTTCACCGCGGACGTCTACCCGACGCATCCCGCGATCACGCCGGAGCTCGCCGACGAGGGCCGCATCAGCGTCGGGCCAGACGGCGTCCCGCTCGGACAGCTTCGCGTCAGGCTGCGGAAGTTCGACGACACGAACGTCGCCACCGGCGCCAACGGCACGCTGACCGGCCGGCACGCGCACATCGAAAACGCGCTGGCCGCGCGGCTGCCGTTCCCGCAAGCCGCCAAGGGCACCTGGCATTTCAGAACGGACGACCCGGCCAACTTCGAGGCGCGCACGAACGAACGGGATCACGTCGGCCCGAACGCCGAGCCCGCCGAGCATCAGGACGGGATCGCGCAGTTCTTCTACATCACGTCGCTGCTCGAATACATCGATCACCTGCACGTCGCGGGTGACGCGCGGCACAGCCGGGTCGGCCAGGGAGACTTTCCGGATTCGTATCCGAACCAGTCGAATCCGCTCATCGGCAACGTGCACATTCCCAACGTGTTGGCGCCACCGACCAACCCGGCGGACCCCAACTTCGCCGAGCGGCTGCTGGGACTCGACAACGCGTTCTCGATCAGCGCTTCGCAGAGAGTCGCCGGCCAGACCGTCGTCGTGAATCCGACCAGCTACGGGCACGGCTTCCTGTTCAACGATCTCGCCGTCGATTTCGGCGTGCCGTATCACGAAGGCATGCACTCGATCTCATCGCCCATCGCGGGCTTGCGCAACGTACCGGAGGGGCGAGCCCTCAACGAAGCGCAGGCCGACCTCTGGGCGTACACGGCGGCGGAGAATCCGGCGCTCGGACCGTACGTCGTCAACGGGTTCAGGCTCCGCCAGCGCACGCGCGGTCTGGGCGGCAATCCGGATCTGCGACAGTGGATTCGTCACGCGGACTCCGGCCTCGGCTACTCGCAGCTCGGAACCTCCGGCGGCGCGAGCTTCGAGGAGCACCGCGACGGCGAAATCTTCGCTGCGGTCGCGTGGGACCTGCGGCAACTCATGCTTCTGTACCAGACGGGCGGCACGTTCGTGCGGCCGGATCTGGTCACCGGCAACCCGACGGTGAGCATCCCGCTCGGCAAGGAGACGTGGGAGCGGCTGCTGCTCGGGATGATCTACGTGCTCGGCACGTTCGACCCCGACACGTTCGTGCGCGCCCGCGACGCGCTCATCATCGCCGACGCGGCGCTCTATCCGTCGGATCCGCTCGACCCGGACGCGCCGGGGTTGCACCGCGCGCTCATCGAGCAGGTGTTTGCCGCGCGAGAGATCGGCGTCAATGCCGCGGCCTCGCTGGGCGGCCGCCAGACCATCTCGACCAGAGTGTCCGACTTCACGGCCTCGCAGGGACGCCTGGCGGCGCCCACGGGCGTCACCGTAACGCCCACGTCGCTCAGCTCGAATCGCGTGTCTTGGCAGCCGGTCACCGGCGCCATCGCCTACGAGGTCCTCAAGCGTGAGATCGGTCGGGAGAACCAGCGCTTGAATCGGCCGGTTGCGGGCCGCGAGTACATCGAAGGGGACGGCGGCACCGACGGCTTCTTCCACGTGGACTACGTCGCAGGCAGCGAGACGTCCTATCTCGACAACGGATTCATCGAAGGCGGATTCGTGCCGCGGGGCGTCAAAAACCCGGTCGGTCTCGAGTACGCAGTTCGCGCGCTGAGCGTGAACGGGAACCGCCAGATCGGCGTGTCAGAGAACAGCACGCCATCCAGTGGCCCCACCGCCGTCGTCGACGTTACGTCCCGCGTCAATTCGACTTTCAGCAACATTGTCTTCGCAGGCGGCAGAACTGAGCTCGATATGCGGCTCAAGAGTCTCGGCGCGGGGGGCGACGGCCGGATGTACACGCCGATCGACTTCCGCGTCGTGTCCATCTCGAACCCGAGCGTCGCGGTGGCGAACTCCGACAACGGCGGAACTGGACAGGCGGGAGCTCCCGCGAGCTTCTTCTTCAGGCCATCCCTGGCGCCAGGACAGACATCCGACCCGCGCCATCTGGTGTTCAACAATGCAAACACTCAGTTATTCACGTTCGACGCGATGGTGACGGCGCGCGTCACCGTCGCTCCGGCGCAGGCGACGCGCTACGAGCCTGAGCCGCCGCCCGACTTCTCCAATTTCGACACCAAGACGTTTACGGATGTCTTCACCGGCATCGTCCCGGCGAGCGACACCGGACTGCAGCTCGCCAGCGGCGTCACCTACGTCGACGTGCCGTTTACGTCGCGCGACGGCGCGTTTGCCGTGTTCGGCAGCATGACCTCGGCGCTCACCGGCGTCGATATGGATCTGGAGCTGCGCGACGCGGACGGCCGCGTCCTCGCATCGTCGACGAGCGCCACCGCCAGCGAAACGGTGACGGCGGCAATCGAGCCGAACAGGCCGTACCTCTACCGCGTGATCGGCTGGGCCGGCGTTGCCCAGGATTTCCGCATCGAGAGTACGCAGTCGGCGCGGGTGCCGAAAACGCCCGCCGGCAGTGGCGCACCGCCGTCGTCGGTGGGCTCGATCACGACCCTGTTGCGGTTCACGGTAAACCCGCTCACGGGGAAGGTGACGGTCAGCGTGCAGTAGGTATCAATCGGGGTCAGGGTGGCGGGATCAGGGATCCGACCCTCCACACCTGACCCTGCCATTTGACACCCGATAGACACCAGTCACGGGCGCTGGCTCTCAACGCCCTGCCCGCCACTGCAGTCCGACGGGAAACTGCCGGCGTGAATAGGCATAGCGCGGATCGGACGAAGACACCTCGCGCGCCTGCGCGGCCGCCCAGAGCGAGAGGTTACGCCACAGATCGACCTCCACGCCCATCTCGCCCGACACGTGTTCGATGGCGCGGGCGCCTCCGGCAGGCACGTCGAAGGCGAAGGCGTTGGGGTAGCCGTAATCGCGATACTCGACTTCCGCCTCGATTCGCACGCGTGGAGATACGCGCCACGCGGATTGCATCCGCGCACCGATGCGGTCGTAGTCGTTGTAGCCGACGAAGCCGTCCGTGCGCTCCGTGGCGTCCGCAGTGAGGCGCACGTATCCGCGGCGCCCGAGATCGAAGCGCACGCCGCCGGACAGCCGCTGATAGTCGTAGACGAGCAGCGGATTGCCGGCGACCAGCGCGCCGGAAAGATCGCGCGCAGGGCGCTCGTCATAGTCGCGCCGGTAACGGTCGAACCCGGTCGTGACGAGGACAGCCTCTCCGATGGGCCACTCGATGTATGCGCCTGCGAGGGCGAGCGTACCGTCGTGTTGGCTCACGGTGTCGACCCGCGCGTACCTGCGGATCTCCGCCTCGGCGCGAACGCCGGCGATCGCGCGGCCGAGCGCATGCTCGAAATTCCAGCGAGTGCCCGCGTTGTAGTAGGAGAACCGGTCCGACAGATCTTCACCCGACGAAGAGACGCGCTCGAGTCCGTCGTCCGGATCGAAGTTGACCTCCTCGTGCGAACCGACGAACGTGAAGGTGCGAAGGCGGCGATGTCCCCGAGATCCGAATGCACCGTCGCTCGAGAAGCTCAGGCGGTGTGAATGCTCGTCGGCCGCACCGACCTCGTCGTTCAGGTAGGTGCGGGCGTCGAGCTCGTATGCCCGGCGCAGGACCGTGCCGTGCCGCGTGCGGGAAAGCGAAGCCGCATAGAGCTCGGCCTCGACGAAATTGCCCGAGCGCGGCGCCGGCGTGACGACCGGCTGCCCGGCGCTGCCAAGATCGACATAGGGCGAATCCGGCGTGCGCAACGGGTTATCGTCCGCGCCGAATCGAACGGCGGCGAGCAGGGATGGCCCGGCGCGTGGCTTCAGGAGAGGTTCCGGGCGCTCGTGCGGCGCATCGTGCCCGGCTGCGAGAGCATCCAGCGCCTTCGTCGCAAGTCCACGGAGCGCGCCGGACGGCGCCATCCGCTCGGTCCATTCGAAGCAAGGTCGAGCGCTCTGACGATCGCCCTGCGCCCAATACGCGAGCCCGAGGTTGTACCATGCGAGCGGTGCGAGCTTTGCGTCCTGAGCGGCCACACGCAAGGCGCGCGCGGCGGGTGCGTAGTCGCCCGCGCGATAGTGCGCAACACCGAGATTGAAGTTTACGCGCGGGCTCGTATCGCCGAGTGCCTGCGCGCGGACGTAGAGCGCGATGGCGGCCTCGGGATTGCCGCCGCGGAATGCCCGATTGCCGGCCGCGATCAGCTCGGAGGCCGATTCGGCCGCCGCGGAAAGCTCGCGGCCCGGAAGGGCCGCGAGCAATCCCAGTAGAACACAACCGGCGATACGCGCGCCGGGAGCGCTACAGGCCCTCACGGCGCTGACTCCTCGTCGTCGTGCTCCTCGTCCTCGTGCCCGTCGGAGTCATCGTCCTCCTCGTGCTCGTCCGCATCCTCGTCGGAATCGGCGTCGGAATCGTCGTCGAGATCCGCATCCGAATCCTCGTCCGAGTCTGCGTCCGAATCGGCGTCAGAGTCCTCGTCAGAGTCCGCATCGTCGGCATCGTCTTCGGTCTCGAGGACCATCTCGGCGCCTGCGGCTTCATCGCCGTCGAGAACGTCCATCGTGACCTCGAGCTCCTCGTCCGGCTCGTCGGCCAGTGCAGGTGCGCCGAGCGCGAGAATGCTCGCGAGCGCCGACGCGCAAAGCGTCAGGGGCGCCTTGATCTTGCGTACACGGTTCATGCTGTCGTACTCCCATGCGTTGAGGCGAGATCCGGCTGGTCGCGACGGACCATCACCCGCACGCGGAAAACCTTCTGACGGCTGCCGTGGCTCAATCGAGCCACGAGCTCACCGCCATCGCCCTCCCGCATGACGAGCGCGAGCGGCAGCACGTTCTTGCCCGGCTGCAGCGTCGTCCTCCAACGAATCTCGCGCCGGCCGTCGTGGCCGACGAGCTCCACGCCCGGTGGCAGGCTCAGCGAGAGCCGCGCATTCTCGATCTCCGCCGGAGCCGCGAAGACGAGCTGTATCGTGCGAGGCTCGTGCAGCGTCATGGTGACGCTCGCCACGGGAGCAGCCGGCGACGTGGCCGGAAGCTGCTGCTGAAATGCGCCGATCGCCATCCAGAGTGCGAAACCGGCCGCGAGCGCGCCCCCAACTGCCGCGGTGAGCCAGCGCGTACGCCGATGGCGCGTACCGCTTGCTACTGCGTTGGAGAGGGCCCGCTCGAGGACGTCCGCGCCCGGTTCGGAAACCGGCTGCGCCTTGAGGGCTCGTTGAAGGCGGCGCTCACGGGCGAGCAGCGTCCCGCAGTCTGCGCAGTCACGCACGTGCGTTTCGAGCGCACGACGCTCGCCGTCCGGCATGTCGCCATCCAGGAAGGCGTCGAGGCAGCTTGCGAGTCGATTGCAGCCCATGTCACTCACCTTGACTACCTACACGCAGCTCACCCGGAAAGGGTTCCATCCTCGAAGAGTTGCCGCAGCCGCGCACGGGCCCGATGCAGCCGCGATTTGACCGTGCCCACCGGCGCACTTGTCATAACGCCGATCTCCTCCAGCGAGCATCCTTCCGCGTCGTGAAGCAGGACGACGACGCGATGCTCTTCACTCAACGTCTCGAGTGCGCGTTCGAGGCGTCGCATGTCGAGCGCCACCGCTGCATCCTCATCAGGGCCAGGCGCTTGAGCCGGCAGGCTGTCCGGGTCGACCGCTTCGCTCTGGCGCACGGAGCGCGGTTCCACCATGCGCAGACGCCGTGCGCGGCTGCGCCGCCGCTCATCGAGGTACTGGTTGTAGAGAACCCGGCCGGTCCATGGGCGCAGGTCCGCGATGCTCGACAGTTCGTCGGCACGCTCGAAGAGCTTGGCGAGAACGTTCTGGAGAAGGTCCTCGGCGTCCGGACCGTTCCCCGTCAGCCGGAACGCGAGTCTGTAGAGTCGACGCAAGTGCGGTCGCACGAGGCGCTCGAACGCGCGCTGCGGCGTTTCGCTGAGAACGCCGGCGTCGGCGGCGTCAATAGGTGTAACCGACATGAGAGTGAGCGACCACGTGCAGCCGCGGTCACCTTAATTGACTCCCCCGCTCCGCAGACGTGATGCAGTTAACACGGCGCTCAAGGACCGTGGTAGCGCGCAGAAGACGGCATTTCAGCGGTTCGTGCCAGCGGCATGGAGGAGGAGTTCCGTAAAGCCGGTCACGTTCGCCAAGCCGCCTGTGCTCCAGAATCAGGCGTTGCTGCGTTTTCATTCTGGGAAGTGATGCTGACCCGCACCGTGGAGATCGAGGTCGAAGACCTCACGCTCGGCATGTACGTATCGGAGCTCGACAGGCCCTGGGTCGAGACACCATTCCTCTTCCAGGGATTTCGCATCCAGCATCAGGAAGAGATCGATACGCTCAAGAAGTTCTGCGCCCGCGTGCGCATCGACATCACCGTCGGCGAGATGCCGAAACCCAAAGCTCGCGTCCTCTCCCATCGCGAGAACGCAGCGGCGGTGCAGTCGAACGAAATCCTGAGACGCCGCAGAAAGCGCAAGGCCGAGGCCAGACGGCCCACCCAGGAGGAAATGGGGAGTGCCCGAGAGGCCCATGAGCAAATGGTCGAAACGCTGTCCGATGTAATGCAAGGTCTGCAGGAGGGACGCACGCTCGCGATCGAGCAGGTGCAAGCCTCCGCCAAGCCACTGATTGACAGCATCGAACGCAATCCAGACGCGCTGGCATACCTGATGACCATGCGGCGCAAGGACGTCGGCATGCATCGACATGCAATGTCGACCGCGGTTCTTGTCCTGACTTGCGGACGTCACCTCGGCCTTGCGCGCGCCGAGCTGGAAACTCTCGCGCTTGGCGGCTTGCTGTTCGATGTGGGCAAGACCCGCGTGTCGGATACCGTGCTTCTCAAACCGGATCGCCTTACGGACGAAGAGTTCGGGGACTACAAGCGCCACGTAGAGTACGGCATCGAGACTCTCTCGCGGTGCCGCGGCGTAAACGATGCTGTGCTGTCCATGGTGCGCACGCATCACGAACGCCACGACGGCAGCGGTTATCCGCTCGGCCTCAAGGGCGACTCGATTCCGGCATTCGGCAAAATCGTCGGCATCGCCGATGCGTACCAGTCGATGCTTGAATCGAACACGGCCGGGCGTCGGCTCTCCGCGCACGACGTGCTCAATTACCTCAACAAGCACCGGGGACTGCAGTTCGATTCCGCTCTGGTCGAGGAATTCATCCAGGCGATCGGTATCTATCCAACCGGAACGCTCGTGAAGCTCAGCGATGGCTGCGTGGGCGTCGTCGTCGAGCAGAACCGGCTGCGCCGCCTTCAGCCGAAGGTGATGCTGGTGCTTGACCAGCATCAGCAGCGGTTACCGGCATTCGCGACGATCGATCTGCTCACGCACGACACGCGCGCGCAGCAGTTGCAGATCGTCGAGTGCCTTGAGCCGGGCGCATTCGGAATCGACCCTGAAGAGCTTTTTCTATGACGACCATCGTTCAGTCGTCCGCCCTCGACCTCGTCGATCGCAGCGTTGTGTTTGAAATGCTGACCAGCATGCTTCGCGCAGCGAGCGGTGAGCAGCGCGGGGTCGGCGTGCTCGTGGTGCGACTCGCGAATCTGCGCGCGGTTACGCTCGGCCGCGGATACGCCGCAGGCGCCCGCCTGCTGGCCGAGGCTGCTGCTCGTATCGAATCGGGGACTCGAAGCCACGACTGGCTGGCTCGCATCGGCGATCAGGATTTCGTGTTGCTGCTTCCCGGCATCCTCGGAGCAGGGCAAATCCTGCTTTGTGCGAACAAACTGTTGCGCAGCATCGACGAGCCGGCACGACTGGAGAGCGATGCACCGCCATTACGCCTGGCCCTGGGCGCAGCGGCAGGCCCGGAGCACGGCCGCCAGGCGGAAGCACTGCTGCACGCCGCGGAGCAGGCAGCTGCGCGCGCCGAGGACCGCAAGGCGTCGTTCGAACTCTACGCGCCGGCGCTACACGATGCGCCCGCGCCGGCTCGGCAGATCGAAGCGTTTCTCGATCGAGCATTCGAGCGAGGCGAGTTCGAGCTTCATTATCAGCCCAAGATCGAGCTGACGAGCGGGCGCATCATCGGTGCCGAGGCGCTGGCGCGATGGCAGAGCAGTGAGCTTGGCCCAATCAGCCCCGGAATCTTCATCCCGGTGGCGGAGCGCAGTGGCCATATCGAACGGCTCACCTGGTCGACCGTCAATATGGCCCTCCAGCAGAGCGCAGCCCGGCGGGCGGCAAGTCGCAATCTCAATGTCGCGGTTAATCTCTCCCCGCTGTGCCTGCAGGATGCCGATTTCAGTGAACGCCTCCGCGGCGTTCTGCGACTCTGGAACGTACCGCCCCAGGTCTTGACGCTGGAGGTTACCGAGGGCGCGATCATGCAGGATCCGGCGAGCAGCTTCGCCATCCTCAGGGCGATTCGTGAACTCGAAGTGCGCGTTTCGATAGACGATTTCGGCACGGGATACTCCTCTCTCGCTTATTTCCGGGAGCTGCCCGCAAACGAGCTCAAGATCGATAAGAGCTTTGTGCTGGGCCTGTTGAGCAGTGCGGCCGATCGCCACCTCGTGCAGTCGGTCACCGACCTGGCGCACCGCTTCGAGCTGACGGTCGTGGCCGAAGGCATCGAGAACGCCGAAACGGCAGCCCTGCTCACGGAAATCGGTTGCGACGTCGGCCAGGGCTTTTACTACTCGCGGCCGCTACCAGCGCGGGAATTCGAGGTATTTGCCGACACCTCACGTACCTTGGCGTCGGCAGGCTGAGAAAGCCGGGTCCCTACCGCACAACGCCGCCCGGATCACCGCTTCCTTCAGCCAGAGCGCCACGAGCACGATTCCAGCACGCAGCGCGGCGCAGCGGCATTGCCCATCTGAAGAAGGGCGATGCCGCACGAAGCGGCGAGTCGGTCGCGTTCGAACGCGATCTTTTTCCGGTAATTCTCTTCATGCGGCGGCAAGACATCCACCTTCGGTGCGGGCGACGTCAGGAACTCACCGACGATGGCGCTCGCCTTTCCGTCCCCGGTTTCGACGAAGCAATAGCCTTTGCCGTCGAATGTCGTCGCCGGTGGTGATCCCGTGACGGCGGCGACGATCGCCGCCGCCGCAGCGCGGCCCTGCGCTTCGGCGAAGACACCGGCTTTCGGGAATGGTGCGCCGTTAGCCATCGCGATCTGCGTAACGTCGCCGACCGCCCAGACGCCCGGCTGGGACGTGCTCATCGTGTGCGCATCGACGCCGATCCAGTCGCCCGCCGTCGCCAGACCGCTCGCCTTGATGATGGTTGGAGGTCGATGCGGCGGTACGACAATCAGTATGTCGGCCGCCATCTTCTCCTGGTCGAAGACCACGGTCGTCCCGTCGATGCGCGATGCCTGCTTGCTCAACGACAGCGCGATGGTGCGTTCTTCGAGCAGCTGCTGCACAACGGTCGAAGCCTCCTTCCCCGCCACAGGGAGAGTCATCGGCTGCGGCGTGAATATGCGAAGGTCGATCTCGGAGCGGATCCCGCGCTTGCGGAACCATTGGTCGAGGAGCATCGCAGCTTCGTAGGGCGCCGGTGGGCACTTGAAAGGGAGCCCGAAGATGACGATCGCGACTCTGCCCCTCTGGAACTCCAAGAGGCGGGCATGCAGTCGCTCGACGTCTTGGGCGTCGTACATATTGAACGAGGCAGCGGAAAAGCCGGGCACGAGGTCGGGACGCGGCTCGGCTCCGAGCGCGACGACGAGGTAGTCGAATGCGATCTCCTCTTTATCCGTGCGAACGACGCGGTGCGCGAGGTCGATCGCGCTTATGGTGCCCTGGCGCACGTCGATGCCCTTGCCACGCAAGGCAGCGAGCGGGCGTTCGCCGTCACCTCGGTTACCGGCCCCGACGAGCAACCACTGCTTGCGAAGCCCCATCATGAAAGTCTCACGACGCTCGATGAGCATCACACGATGCTCGTGAGGGAGCGCGCGGCGGAGCTCGGCCGCGGCCGTGATGCCGCCGAAGCCGCCGCCGAGGATGACCATCGCCTTTCCGTCGGATGCCGTGGGCGCGTGCGGCTGGCGAGCGCCCGCGATCTCACGTTTACAGGCTGCGCCACCCAGAGCCGCCGAGCCGAGCCCCATCAGCGTCAAGAAGCTGCGTCGTTGCATGGGGCGCGATGCTCCGCGTGCTCGTTGCGAAAGACAAGTCAGGTCATGCGCGTCCGCGCAGAGCGCAATCACGGCATTCTCGAGGCGCACCACGAGATCGCGGATGCTCATCTTCAAGCGGCGAAGATCGAGCAGTGGATAGATCACGAGCTGCCCCGGCCCGTGATACGTCACCTGTCCGCCTGCCAGATCGAGCGCGGACTCAGCCGTAATGCCAGGCTTTCCCGTGAGCCGGAACACTCGGCGTCGATCTTGCCGTTGCCGAGATCTTCCGTAACTTCCCCAACGCGTCGACCGCTAAGACGTGATCCCGCGCGTTGCGCACTCGGGCTCGACAGCACCGCCCCGGCGAGCGAACATCGCTCTACGTCGCGCGCCGCTCAGCGATCGCAGTCGTGGGGGGTCTCGAGATGAATGCCGCCGACACCGCGTGGCTGCTCACGGCCACGGCTCTCGTGCTGTTCATGACGCTGCCCGGGCTCGCGCTGTTCTACGCCGGCCTTGTGCGCGGCAAGAATGCGCTCTCGATTCTGAGTCAGTGCTTCGCGATCACGTGCCTCGTGTCGCTGCTGTGGTTCGCGCTCGGCTATAGTCTCGCATTCGCCGAGGGCGGTGCTGCCCAGGCGCTCATCGGTGGGATGAGCAAGGCGCTGCTGGCCGGGGTCGGTCGCGATGCGCTCACCGGTACGGTGCCCGAGCCGCTGTTCTTCATGTTCCAGCTCACCTTCGCGATCATCACGCCCGCGCTCGTGATCGGCGGATTCGCCGAGCGCATGCGCTTCTCTGCGGTGCTGTGGTTCAGCGCGCTGTGGCTGCTCGTCGTCTACGTGCCGATCGCCCACTGGGTGTGGGGCGGAGGCTGGCTCGCGCAGCGCGGCGTGATGGACTTCGCCGGTGGCATCGTCGTGCACCTCAACGCGGGCGTCGCCGCGCTCGTCTGTGCGCTCGTGCTCGGGCGTCGCCGCGGCTTTCCCAGCGTACCGATGGCCCCGCACAGCCTGCCGCTGGCGGTCGCGGGCGCGGGCATGCTGTGGGTCGGCTGGTACGGCTTCAACGCGGGCAGCGCGCTCGCCGCGAATGGCTCGGCGGCGATGGCGCTGCTGGTCACGCACATCGGCGCCTCCGCGGGCGCGCTCGCCTGGATGTGCATCGAATGGCAGCGCTACGGCAAGCCGAGCGTGCTCGGGATGGCCACCGGCATGGTCGCGGGGCTCGGCACGATCACGCCGGCGTCCGGATTCGTCGGCCCGGGCGGTGCCCTCGTGATCGGAGCGACGGCGGGGCTCGCCTGCTTCTTCGCGACGCATTTCTTCAAGCGCCGGCTGCTGATCGACGACTCGCTCGACGTCTCGCCGGTGCACGGGGTCGGCGGAGTGATCGGGACGCTGCTCACGGGCGTGTTCGCCGCGGTGCCGCTCGGCGGCGCGGGATTCACCGTGCAGCAATCGATCGGCGCACAGGTCGGCGTGCAGCTGCTCGGCATCCTTACCGCGATCGCATGGTGCGCCTTCGCGACCTGGGTCATCCTGAAAATCGTCGGAGCGATGGTCGGTCTGCGCGTATCCGAGGAGCAGGAAACGCAAGGCCTCGACCTCGCGCAGCACGGGGAGCGAGGCTATGGTCCGTAGTTACGCAAGATTGACTGCGACGAGCTCGCTCGACGGCGGGCGTCGGAATTTTCCGCTCGCGCGCAAGCCCTCGTGATGCGCGGAGACGTTTTCTCGAATCTGACGCAGCGCCTCCTCGCGCGTGTCGGCAACGGCCACGCATCCAGGAATATCGGGAACGTAGGCTCTGAACCCCGCTGGATGACTTTCGACATATACGACGTACCGCATGCATCAGCGCCTTTCTCGGAAGAGCGAATTGAGGATCGGGGAGGCGCGTAAGGTACCCTGCGGAGCGAACGAATAAAAGACCGGCCGGGCCAGATCGTGCCTTGAGCTGTAGCGAAAGAGTGCTTGATGGCCCGTGCGAGACGCGGCGCGTTACATAAAGTCTGTCATTGGGCAGATATGACAAGCCTGAAAGGGGACGGCGAGCATGAATCGACCGACGGCGATCACCTTGCTCACGGCGACACTTGCACTCAGCGGGGTCGTTGCGGCGTGCGGCAGTGGACCTGGCAGCGCGGAGTTCGTGCAGGCGTGCATGAAGGGGCAGGGCGCCACAGAAGAGATGTGTGAATGTGCGGAGGACGAAGCGGACTCGAAATACTCCGCGGATGCATACGAGGCAATGGTTCTCGACATGCAGGGCAAGGGTTACGAGGCGAGAGCGATTACGGAGAAGATGTCCGAACGTGAGCAGATGGCCACTCTCCAAGCGTTGGGGGAGATCTTCGGGAAGTGCTTTGTAGACAAGGAGTGAGTGCCCGGCTCGGGCAGCGTCGCGACGGGGCGTGCGATGTGCATGGCGATCAACCCTTCGAGCAGTAGGCCTCGAGCCGATAACCGTCCGGATCGACGACGAATGCGGCGTAGTAGTTCGCGCCGTAGTCCGCCCGGACCCCCGGACGCCCGTTGTCGCGTCCGCCGGCGCGCAGCGCTGCCGCATGGAATGCGTCGACACTCGCGCGCGTTGGTGCCGTGAAGCAGAAGTGCAGGTTCGACGCGTCATCAGGAGCCACCGGCCGCTCTGTCGGGCCGATCCAGAGCGTCACCGATCCCCTGCCATACCCCAGCGAGGTTTCGGCTTCGTTGAGGCACGTGTATCCGAGGGGTTTGAGCGTGGCGTCGTAGAAACGCTTCGCTTTCTTCAGGTCGCGAACGCCGATCGAAACATGGTCCAGCACGGTCAATCCTCCAATGTCGCCGGTACAATGCGTTTGTACGGCGGCAGGGCAGGTGGGCGCTTGGGAAAAATTGCTCTCGTGGTGTGCGCGTGGCGATAACGTCGCGAGTGCTCGCCTCGGGCCCAGGCTGGCGGGTGACCGATGTTGTCTGCGACTCTGGTCCGCACGATCGGGTGTTCGAGGAGCAGCACGACTCCGTGAACATCGCGGTGGTGACACAGGGCACCTTTCAATATCGGGCCTCGCACGGTTCGGCGGTGCTCGTTCCCGGCGCGCTGCTGCTCGGCAACCACGGCGCCTGCTTCGAATGCGGCCACGATCACGGTCACGGCGATCGGTGTCTCGCGTTCCACTATTCGCCGGATCTCTTCGAGTCGGTGGTGGCGGCGACGCCCGGCGCGCAGCGCACTGCGTTCAGCGTTCCCCGTCTGCCGCCGATGTCGGCGCTCTCACGGCTGATCGCAGAAGGCGACGCCGCGCGTGAGCATGGCGACGCCGCCCAGTTGGAAGAGCTCGCCCTTCGCATGGCCGGTGCGGTGATCGAGTTGCTCGGCGAGGCACCACGCGCATCCCGCGTGTCGCACCCGCGCGAGGAACGGCGGATCAGCGAAGCGCTGCGTTCCATCGAGATCTGCGCGGATGAAATCCTGTCGCTGACGCGGCTGGCGCGAGACGCCGCGATGAGCCCGTATCATTTCCTGCGCGTGTTCCGCCGGGTTGCGGGCGTGACACCACACCAGTTCGTATTGAACCGGCGCCTGCACCGCGCCGCGGTGAGCTTGCGCGCATCGCAGGCGCCAATCTCGAGCATCGCGTTCGATTCGGGCTTCGCCGATCTGTCCACCTTCAATCGTCGCTTTCGGCGCGTGATGGGCGTGAGTCCGAGCACCTTTCGCGCGGAGGCGCAGCAACTCAAACCATCAGGACCCTTCCTCGAGAGCCAGATCACGCGCGACTACGGCTAGACGCTTGTCGAGAGTCCAGAACGCAAGTCGCGCCGTCGGAGGTGATCTACCCAGACCGACGTATGGACCAGCACGGTGGCTCAGCGGGCGGCGCGCGCGCGACGACGGCGGACGGGTTTCAACGTTCTTTCGGTGCCGCCAAGCGCGGCCAAGTGGCGGGCGCTCTCGCGGGCGATGAGCGCGTGCAGGCCGGCGTGCACTACGGCCGTCTTTTCCGAAAGGCCGCTCAACCTGCGAGCCTTCTCGAGGAGCTCTGCGTCCAGGATCAACGTGGTTCTCATATGCGCCCGGACGGCACAGACGGCTGACGGCTCAGACGACCGGGACAAGAACGCTTCGCCCGGCGCTGGCAGCGACCTCTTGCTCCTCCGCCATCCTGGCCGTCTGGGCCGTCCGCCGTCTGAGCCGTCACGCGTTTTCTCATATGCATTAATCTGGCTCATTGATGCATATGAATCAAAGTATTCGCCCATGTCGGACCTCGCCGGCCGACTCGCGCGAGGTAGGAGAAGTCTGGGACCGTCGTGGCCCCCGAATGATTTTGGTTCGGCGCTCGTCTTACAACCGTGGAGGAGCAGCTCGCCGCCGCCCCGTACACGGGCATGCATGCACGCCCGCTGGTCATCCAGTTCGGCCATCTGGGCGACACGGTCATGCTTCTCACCATGATGCGGGGGTTGCGTGCCCGTTTCGGAACGCCCGTGGATCTCGTCTGTCCGCAACGTGCGATGCGCACGTTTCTGCAGCATCAGCCCGATGTGGGCGTGCTCCACACCATCCGCTCGAAACGGGATCCGTACTGGATCACGCCTGAGCAGTGGAGGCTCGTGTCGGCGCTTCGACGTCGCGGGCCGGGCCCCACCTGGATCATCGACGGCCACAATATCGGCAAGGGCCGGTGGCTCGCCAGGCGCGCCGGCATTCCGGATTCGCTCATCGTCGATGAGCTCACGTGTCCGCTCGTGCCCGGGGAGCATCAGGTCGACCGCTGGTGCAGATTCGCGCACGTGACGCCGCCGGGATTGCATGGGCTATCGAATGCGCGTGATGAGCAAGCCGAGCTCTGTGCGCTGCGGGTTCCGCCACTTGCGATCGCTCCGGCGTGGCGCGCGGACGTTGACCAATGGCTCGAGCGACGCGGTAGCTCCGGACGCCCGCTCGTATTGATCCAGGCGGGCTGCAAGAGAACGACGAAATGGGGCCGTGGCTACGGCAGACCTACGAACGACAAGTACTGGCCGGCCGAGCACTGGGCGCGTGTGATCGATGAAATAGCGGCGCTCGAGCCCGACGTGCATCTGCTGCTGCTGGGGGTGCCGAACGAAGTGCGGATGAATCGGGCCATCCTGCGGAAGGCTCGCACGCGCCGCGCGCAGAACGTCGCAGGTGATCTGCCGGTCACGAGGTTGTTCGCACTGCAGGAGAGGGCGATCGGCACGATCTCCGTCGATACGGGGCCGGCGCATTCCGCAGGCGCGCTCGGGTGCCCCGTGGTGGTGTTGTTCGGTGCCGAGGATCCCACGGTCTTTCGACCGCGCAGTAGCACAGGGATGGTCGAGTGCCTGGTCGGATTCGTCGCGGGCGAGCAATCGATCCTGGGGATACGTCCCGACGAAGTCGTGGATGCGTGGTTGCGTCTGCGAGGCCGTTCAGCTTTAGGCGAAACTCTAGCCCCGCTTCGCTCTGCTGACATCGACAGTCTTGACCAGCGCACCGTCACGCTTGGCCTCCGCCAGTAGCGCGGACGCAGTTGGCCTCCTTGGCAAGACCGGCTATGTAAAGCATGAACCGCGCGCGTGTTCGCTCGCAGCGCCTTACGTTATTCAACTGTTACGTATGATTCTCGAATAGTGGCTGGATCGCCTCGTACTTAAGGTGGGGCAGCAGGGTTTCGGCTTGACAGCGGTTCGGGAGCGACTATCGTGCGAACGCAGAGTCATTCCATGTCCAGCCCCATCAAGGAACGCGCGCGCGCGCTCATCGATCAGCTTCCCGATTCCGCGAGCTGGGATGATCTCTTGTATCAACTCGAGGTTGTGGCGGACATCGAGCGCGGCCTTCAGGATGCAGATTCGGGCCGGGTAGCTGATTCGGGCACCGTCAGGCGCGAGCTCGGTTTAGACGACGATTAAAGCGCGTCCGCAGTGGAGGTCGTCTGGACGGAGCGCGCTCGAGCTCGTCTGCGAGAACTTCATGCCTACATCACTGAACGCGCGCCACTTCGCGCACCGTCCGTCATCGCACGTCTCATCGATCGCGCCGAGCGGCTCGGATCTGCGCCTCTCAGCGGACACCGTTTGATCCGCTGGCCAGGCGACGAGTTACGCGAAATCCTCGAACGCCCATACCGCATCATCTACCGAGTGACGCCAACTCGAATAGAGATCATCACGGTAAAGCACTATCGCCAACGGTTGGCAGAGCGCCCCAACGAGCTCTGACTCGTTGCGAATCGTTACGATCAGGCGGACGCGCTCGGCCGCGCGACCATCTCTTCGCGCCACCGCTGCAGATGGGGAAGGCCTGCCTCGCCGGCCCTGAACTTGACGAGGCGTGCGAACTCCAGGGCGACGAACGCTGTGATGTCGGCGATCGTAAACCGCTCGCCCGCGACGTACCGGCGTTCAGCCAGCTCGCTGTCGAGCCATCGCGCCGTCTCGCGGGTTCGCGCCTCCTGCGTGTGGGCGTAGTCGGGGAGCTGCAGTTGTTCCAGTGACGCGAGAGCAGGGTGGCTATGGCGCACCCACATCGCGATCGGCAGAAAGAAGTGCCATTCGACGCGCCGGTCCCACATTTCGATGAACGCCCGCTCTTCGACAGAACGGCCCATCAGATTTGGATCTGGGTGAAGACCTTCGACGTACGTACAGATCGCCCGGCTCTCGCAGAGAATGCGTCCGTCATCGAGCTCGAGCGCCGGAACGCGCGCGAGCGGGTTGACGCGGCGGATTTGCTGCGCCCTTGCTCGTGTACAGCTTCAAACTGCGCGGGCTCCAGTCCGTCGTGTTCGCCTGATCAGCTGCTGCAGGGCTTCGAGCAGCCGCTCGATGTCACCGTCGTCGTTGTAGACGTGTGGCGAGATCCGCATCGCCGCCCCGCGCACGGCCACGTGCACGTGGCTCTGCTTCAACCGGGCAGGTGCGGTCCGCAAGACCTCTTCGGGTAGACGAACCCCCAGCATGTGCGGCGCACGCCTGCCCGCCGACGTCGGCGAGAGCCCGATGCCCGCCGCCTCGCGCGCGATGCGATCAGTCTTCGCAGCGAGCGTCGCTGCAATGGTCTCGACGCCCCATGCGAGGAGCTGCTCGAGCACGGCGATCGCGACCGGCGTCGCTTCGAACAGCGTGCGTTGTCCGACGTCATATCGCCGGGCGCCGCCGCGGTACTCGTCACGGTAACTGACCAGGCTCGCGAAGTCGTCCGATCCTTCGCGCGAGATCCAGTTCTCCTCGAGCGGTTCGCCTTCCAGATGCTCGTCGGCGACGTAGAGATAGCAGAGGCCGAAGGGACCGAGCAGCCACTTGTAGCCGACGCCGACGAGAAAGTCCGGTCGCACGGCCGCGAAGTCGAACGGCATCGCGCCGAGGGACTGGCTCGCGTCGACCACGAGCCTGGCACCCACCGCGCGCGCTCGGTCGCTGATTGCGCGCAGGTCGAGGAACGCGCCGTCGGTCCAGTGCACGTTCGGAATCGCCGCGATCGCCACCCGATCGTCGAGCGCCGCGAGTACCGCGTCGGTCCACTCTTGTCCGGGCTCGCGCTCGACAGTCGAGATCCCGCAGCCGTGTCGTGCACGGAACGCGCGCCAGGTGTACACGTTGGACGGATAGTCGTCCGCGACGACGAGCACACGCTGATCCGGTCGCGCCGCGAGGTTGCGGGCGGCGACGGCCAGCCCGTAGCTGCTCGCCGGCACGAGCGCGACGTTCTCCGCGGAGACACCGACGAGTTGCGCAAACAGCGAACGCCGGCGCTCAGTGGACTCGAACCACTCGGCGGTCGCGATGCGCCAAGGTTGTCCGCGCATTTCGAGTGCGTCACGGCCGGCGTTCCGGGCGGACAGCAGCAGCGGTGCGAGGCTTGCGCAGTTGAAATATGCGACGTCGGCGGGAATGCCGAAGAGCGCTCGCTGGCTGTCGAGCACGGTCACGGGCGCGAAGGCGCGATCTCTGGGACGCTCATGCGCGAAAGCATAGCGCCGCCGGAAATTGCGCGCAGAGGGCGGGGTCTTCCGCCGTCACATCACTGTCATATGGCCGCGGTGGCCTCGGTCGGCGCTGGCAGTTGCGCCTCCTGACCGATCGTCTTTTGCGCGTACGCCACCTGATGCTTCGCCGCGAGCAGCGAGTAGAACACGGGCACGACGAACAGAGTGAACACCGTGCCCACGATCATGCCGGCGACCAGGATCGTCCCGATGCTGTTGCGGGCCGCAGCGCCCGGCCCGGAAACCAGCACCAACGGTAGTTGGCCGAACACCATCGCGGCCGAGGTCATGAGCACGGGCCGAAGCCGCGTCAGCGCGGCTTCGCGGACCGCCGCCGTTCTCGAGAGCCCGAGCGCCTGCTGCGTGTTTGCGAACTGGACGATGAGAATGCCGTTCTTTGCGATCAGTCCCACGAGCGTGATGAGGCCGACCTGTGAGTAGATGTTGATCGTCGTGAGATCGAGGAAGCTGAAGAGCAACGCGCCAGAGATCGCCAGCGGAACCGAACCGAGGAGCACGATGAGGGGATCGCGGAAGCTGTGGAACTGTGCCGCGAGCACGAGGTAGATCAGCACCAGCGAGAATCCCAGTGTCACCGTGAGCGCCGCGCCCTCGCGACGGATCTGACGCGACTCTCCCGCGTGCTCAAGCGCGACGTCCGCGCCACCCACCGCGCGCGCGGCCTCTTCCAGCACGCTCAGGCCTTCCTCCTTCGTCACGCCTGGATTCACGGCGCCAATGATGCGCACGGCATTGACCTGGTTGAACCGGTTGAGCGTGCGCGGCGCGGTAGTCGTCTCGATGCGCGTGAACGTGGATACCGGCACCAGCTGCCCGTTCGAGGCCTTGATCTTGAGGTCCAGCAGCGGCTCGAGCGTCGCCCGGCCCTCCGCGCCGATCTGCGGGATCACCTTGTAGCTGCGATCGAAGAAGTTGAAGCGGTTCACGTAGGCGCCGCCGAGCAGCGTGCCGAGCTCCTGCCCCACGCTCGCGAGGTCGAGGCCGAGATCCGCGATCTGCTCGCGATCGAGCACCACGCGCGCCTCAGGCAGATCCATCTTCAGGTCGCTGTCGACGTAGAGGAACTTGCCGCTCTGCCACCCGGCGCCGAGCACCGAGTTGGCGATCTCGAGCAGTTGCTCGGGCGGAGCGTCGCTCTGCAGGACCAGCTCCACGTCGTACTGGCCGGGTGTCGGCAGCGGCGGGTCGAGCCGCGGGAACACGCGCAGCCCGGAAACCTGCGAGACGGCGCCGTACACCTCGCCGAACATCTCCGCCGTGGAGCGCTCGCGCTCGCTGAAGTCTTTGGCGACCAGGCCGCCGAATCCGCCCCACGCGGCACTGAGCGACCACATGAATTCGGTCTCGGGGAACGAGGTGATCGCCTCCACGAGCTTTTGCGAATCGCGCTTGACGGCCTCGAGCGATGCATCCGGGGATGCCTCGAAGAAGAGACTGATGTGGCTCTGATCCTCGACCGGTGCGAGCTCCTGCCGCGAGAACTGGTACAGCGGCCAGGCGGCGACCATGACGAGCAGCGAGGCGACGACGATCGCAGGGCGCATTCCGAGCGCGCCGTCGAGCAGACGCGCGTAGGTGGCGCGTACCGCATCGAAGCCCCTGTTGACGAGCTGAGTGAGGCGCCCCTCCCGGCCGTGCTCGTGCACGAAGCGCGAGCTCATCACCGGCGAGAGCGTCACCGCGACTATGCCCGACACGATCACCGCGGCGGCGAGCGTGATCGCGAATTCCAGGAACAGCGAGCCGGTCAGGCCGCCCTGGAAGCCGATGGGCGCGTACACGACCGCGAGCGTGATCGTCATGGCGATGATCGGACCGAGCAGCTCGCGCGCGCCGATGAGGGCCGCATCGATGCACGATTTGCCCTCGCGCACGTGCCGCTCCACGTTCTCGACGACCACGATCGCATCGTCGACCACGAGACCTACGGACAGCACGATGGCGAGCATCGTCAGCAGGTTCAGGCTGAAGCCGAGCGCCAGCATGACGATCGCGGCGCCCAGCAGCGACACGGGCATGGCGATGAGCGGCACGAGCGCGGTTCGCAGCGATCCCATGAACACGAACACCGCGAGCCCGACGATCAGGATCGTCTCGACGAGCGTCTTCGAGATCTCCTCGAGCGCGTTGCGCATGAACATCGTGCCGTCCCATACCAGACGCATCTCGATGTCCTTGGGCAGAGTCGGGCGCAGCTTCTCCATGGCGGCGCGGAGGCGGCCAGCAACCTCGAGCTCGTTCGAGCCGACCACGGTCCACACGCCGAGGTAAACGCCTTCCATCCCGTTGTACCTCGCGACGAGGTTCGCCTCTTCGGCGCCGAGCTCGACGCGTGCGACGTCGCGCAAGCGCACGATCGCCCCGCCGCGCTCGGAGACGATCAGGTCCGCGAACTCGTCCACCGACCGCAGATCGGTGTTCGCGAGCAGGTTGACCTGTACCTGGTCGCCCTTGGTCTGGCCGACGGCCGCCAGATAGTTGTTGCGCTGGAGCGCCGCATGCACGTCGCCGGGCGAAAGATTGAGCGCGGCAAGCCGATCGGGGTCGATCCAGACGCGCATCGCGATGGCCTGGCCGCCCTCGTTGTTGGTGACGCGCTGCACGCCGTCGATCGTCGCGAGCTGCGGCTGCACGGTGCGCGTCAGCCAATCCGTGATGGCCGGCACGCTGCGCTCTTTGGAGTTGAAACTCAGATAGAAAGTGGCGTAGGGGCGGTCGGCGCGCTGTACCTCGACGGCAGGCGGCTCGGCTTCCTCGGGCAGCTCGGAGCGCACCTGCTGGAGGCGGGCGGTGACCTCGGCCAGCGCGGCGGTGCTATCGTGGTTGAGCTTCAGGCGCACGCTGACGGTGCTTACGCCCGCGCGGCTCGTCGATTCGACGTAGTCCACGCCGGCGATGGCCGATACCGCGCGCTCGATCGGCGTCGTGAGAAAACCGCGGACCGTCTCCGCGCTCGCTCCGTAGTAGACCGTGGTGATGATCACCGACGAGCTCTCGAGCTGCGGATACTGCTGCACCGGCAGCGCGGTGACTGCCCGCCAACCGATCAGCACGATGACGAGATTGACGACGATCGCGAGAACCGGGTGCTTGATGAAAATGTCGGTAACGGAGCGCACGGCGGTCACCGGGTGGCGCGTGCAACCGGTGGCGGGTCGCTGGCGACGGCCACGAGTGCCGCCTCGCGCAGCTTGAACGAGCCGGACGCAGCCACCTTCTCGCCCGGCGAGAGCCCCGACTGGATCAGCACCTCATCGTCGAGGACGGCGCCGACCTCGACCGGACGCACGTGCGCACGAGTCTTGCCCTCCTTGTCGGTGGCGATCACGAACACGTGATCGCCGGCGGGGCCCTTGCGCAGCGCGCTGACCGGCACCGCAACCGCGGTGCGCGCGGGACCGTTCGGCACTCGCACTCGCACCGAGGCGCCCGGCGCAGGCGCATTGGCTGCGTCGATTCTGGCGCGCACCGTCGCGTTGCGCGTCGCGGGATCCACCCGCGAGTCGGTTGCGACGATGGCGCCCGCGATCGGCGAGGAGCCGCCTGCGGCGACGATATCGACGGCGTCGCCCTTGCGCAGGACTGCGGCAACCTGCTGCGCGACCGAGAAGTCCACATAGGCGGCATCGTCGACGCCTTGCAGGGTCGTGAGCTGCGTGCCCTCGTTCAGGTACTGGCCGGGGTGCACATCCGAGATGCCCACGCGTGCGCGGAACGGCGCACGAATCGTCTTGCGGGCGATGATCGCCCTGGTGCGCGCAACCTGAGCCAGCGCGACGTCGCGCTCCGCGCGCGCGCTATCCAGCTCGGTTTTCGAACCGGCGCGGTTGTCGCTCAGGTGCTGCGCGCGCCCGAGCAGCGTTTCGGCGAGCGCGGCCTGCGCCTGCTGCGCCCTCAGCTCGGCTTCCTCGACGGATACGTCGAGTGCGACGAGGACGGTGCCGGCATTGACGACTTGCCCGGGATTGAGCACCACCCTGCGGACCGTGCCGGGCAGCTCGTTGCGCAGCGTGATCGAGCGCGTCGCGACGACCGTTCCGATCGACGTCGTCGTCTGCGTGTGCTCGCGTTCATTCGCGACGGCGACCAGCACCGATTCCATGGGCTCGGGCTGGTTTGCGGAGGCGGCATTGGCTTCCTCCATGGACGCGTATTTCCACGCGGCAAGTGCAACCCCGGTCATGACGACCGTCACGAGCAAAGCTGCGGACCTGATCCAGATACGAGGAATCATGAGCGGCGCCCCCTATCCCTGATAGAACGACGATACGGCGCGCCATCACGGAGCGAATCTGCATGGAGGCATCCTCGGCGCTCTCTCAAAAGGGGTAGACGTCCCAGATTCGCAGACGGGCGATCGTCAGGCTCGAGCGGTACACTGGACTAGGATCGGCGCGCTCGAGGCACTCGTGTGGTACGCGCAATAGCAGAGATAGAGGACGAGATCCGCGCATTAGCGCCGGAAGATAAGGAGCGCCTCCTTACGCTCCTTCTTGAGGAGCTCGACGGGCCAGCGGATTCGGAAGCGGAAAGGGCCTGGCTCGACGAGGTGCAGAGGCGCAGCCGTGAGCTCGATGCCGGAGTCGTTCAGCCCGAATCCGCCGATAAGGTGTTTGCCCGCGCGCGTTCAACTCTCAGGCGCTGATGAAGGTCGAGTTCCTGCCGGCCGCGGAGGAAATCGGAAGATCATGCGGCGCCGACGCGCTCATCATCGCCGCTATTCCGCTGTGACGAGACAGCTCTCCGTGATCGTTTGATTGCCGCCTTCCTCGATCGCGAGGATCTCGAAACTGTACTCGGTGCCTGCCTCGAGGAGCTCCATCGGCACCGTGACCTGCGTGCCGCTCAGAAACACATCGAAGGCATCGCCGACGATGACCTCGTACTCCGCCACCTCGATGGGCTCGCCGTCGATCGTGGTCTCCACCGCATTCCAGGCGATGACGACCGGAAGCGGTACGTCCTGCGCGCATCCCTCTTCGGGTACTTCCGGCGTCACGATGTCCGGGCCGGCAGGAATGTCATGCGTGAACTCGTCCGATCCGACCAGCCTCTCGCCATCGACCGTGCGTCCCGTGAACCGGTAGACGCCCTCCGGAAACAATCTGAAGAAGTCGTCGAGCGGTAGCTCATCGAGCGTCGGCTCCTCGCTCTCGAGGAACAACTCCGTACCGCCGCCCTGTTTGAGCAGTCTGCCCTCGGCCTCAGCCTCGAAGATCTGCTTGCCGCGGGGGTTGAAGATCTCGACCTCGCGCCAGCCGTCCGCGTCGATGAAGAACTGCACGCCCACGTCTTCGTCCGTCGAGTTGAACTCGATGATGATCGTGCTTTCCTTGAAGGGGATCTGGCTCGCCTTCTTGTGGTCGTCGCCCGCCGGGCTTTCCGGGGCGAGAGTCGCGAGCACCACGGCGATTGCAGCTCCCTGAACGACGGGCAATAGCCTTCGGTTGTGATGATGTGACATGGCACGTCCTCCAATTCTTTTAGTGGAAGGCATCGGTTAGACGGATGTCAGCCGCGAATCCTTCGCGTCCGGGTCGGACTGTGGCAGCCTAACGACCCATGGCTATCGTCAGCCCGAGCGCACTGAAGGATCGCTACGACGTGATCGTCGTGGGCTCTGGCGCGTCTACGGCGAGAAAGCTTCGCTCGAATGGCATCAGGAGCATCCGGACGAGCTCACGGTGAAATACGCCGACAAGCCGCGCGAGATCTTCCGGCGCGGCGGAAGCTACGCGAGCGCTGCCGCCGCGCGCGTCAGCCGCGTGCCTGCCGGGCACCCCGAAGGCTATCTGGAAGCGTTCGGTAACCTATACCGGGAGGCGTTTCGCGCGATCAGAGCCGAGATCGCGGGAAAACCGGCCCCGTCTGATTGCGACTTTCCGACGATCGACGACGGCGTCGACGGCATGCGCTTCGTCGAGGCGGCACTCGAGAGCTCGCGGCTCGATTCCAGGTGGGTGAAGTTTCCGACGGACGCTTAGGCGCGGTCGGCTCGCCCGGCGCGCTCCGCCTCGAGCAGCGTACGTTTGCGATCGGTCCCCCAGCGATACCCGCCGAGCTCGCCCGTACCGCGAATCACTCGATGACACGGGACGAGCACCGCCACCTTGTTCGCAGCGCAGGCACGGGCGACTGCGCGTGCCGCTCCGGGCGCACCGATGCCGCGTGCGACCTCCGCGTACGACTGCACGTCGCCGACAGGAATGCTCTGCAGATAGCGCCACACCTTGAGCTGGAACGCGGTGCCATGAAGATCCACCGCGAGATCCGGATGCGGGCGGCCGGATGCGAGATGCTCTTCCAGCGCCGACATCCATGCAGCGAACTGGGGTGACGTTGCCGCGGTGGTCGGTGTCAGGTGAGCCGCAGCGTACTCGCGTTCGAGGAGCGCTTTGAGCTGCGCTTCGCTCTTACCGAACTGCACGAAGCAGACACCGCGATCGGTGGCCGCGAGCAGCAGCAAGCCGAGAGCGGAGCGCGAGAAGGCGTAGGAAATCTCCACTCCTTCGCCGCCGCGCCGGTACTGGCGCGGCGTCATGCCGAGCCGTCCGTCGAGGCGCTCGTAGAGGCGACTCGGCGAACCGAAGCCTGCGTCGTAGATCGCATCGGTCACGCGGTCGCCGCGCCGAAGGCCGGTCTTGAGCGTCTTCATCCGGACGCCCTCCTGATAGGCCTTTGGAGTCACGCCCATCACTGCCTTGAAGCTGCGCTGCAGGTGGAACGGGCTGACGCCTGCCTGCGCTGCAAGCGCGCTGAGCGGCAGCGGCTCCGTGGCGTGGGCTTCGATGTAGCGGGCCAGCTTCTCGATCTTCGCGGGAGTGAGACGGTTCATGAGCATCCTCCGTGTCGCCAACGATAGCGCCAGTCGCGGCGGGCGCTATCCGCTTCTTGCGGATCAGCGAATCGTGAAGCGCTCGAGCGTCGAAGCCATCTGGTGGCTGCCCAGCGGATTCGAATCGAAGTCTTCGTACACGAGTACGCCGCGGGCTTCGTAGGTGCCTGCAGGGACCTGAGCACCGTTCGCGTCGATCTGATCCCAGCTCACGCGGAACGTCCGCGTCTCACCGGCTCCGAAGTCGATTTCAGTTTCAACCGGCGCGAAGTCTCGGCCCGTGGACCATTTCCACACGACGCTGCTGGAGCTCTCCCGCACGATGAGGAAGTCGGAGGTTCGCGCCGATGAGAACTGCACGGTGACCGGGGTGTCGCGGCGGTTGCGTACCGTGAGCACAAGCTCGATCCGTTCGCCGCGATCGAAGCTCTCGTCCGTTGCGCCGCTCGGATTGCGCAGCGTGAGATCGGTGACGAACGACGGCCCGCTGCCGCTACCGTCGGAGTATGCTCGGTACGGTCACGCGCTCGCGACCGAGCGTCAATCCCCCGTAAGGGCTAGATCGGTGGCCGCTGATCAGTGATGTTCGTGTTCGTGCGGAAGCAGCTCGTCGGGCGCGCCACGGCTCCGTAAGCCGTTCTGCTTCAGCCAGAGGCGAGTGGTGGCCTCGGCGCGGCGGATGAGCTCGGCGGTCTGCGAGAAGTCGTACGAGCTGATCGCAATCGGGCAAAGCGGCGGCAGGACGATGAGCTCGGCCCGATCCGAGAAGTGCTCGATGTCGCTCACCAGCTGGCGCATCACGAGAAGGTTGAGGGCGTGCAGCGCGAACGCCACCGCGCCTCGCGGCGGCGTTTCGAGGGCGCAAGACATGCCGGTAGGCAGAACGACGATGCGCGTCGCGCCGAGCTTGAGTGCGCGGGAGATCGGCGTGTTGTTCGCGACGCCACCGTCCATCAGGTGCCGGCCATCGATCGACACCGTCGGGAAGACCGCGGGAATGGCGGCGCTCGCGAGCAGCGCCGTGACGACCGGGCCGGTTGTCAGGGGAACCTCGGTGCCGTCGAGCACGTCGGTGGCCACGACGTGGCACGGGATGCGCGCGTCCTCGAGCTTCTCGCAGGGCAGCTCGGATTCCACGAGCGCACGCAACAGCGCGGGCGTCACGAGATGATCGCGCCGGCCGAGAATCGCAAGGAAGCTGTTGATCGGCGACAGCGGAAAGACGTTCGCCCTGCGCAGCCGGCGCCAGATGCGCTCCAGGCGCGCGACGCCTTCCTCGCTCGGATCGGTGGCGAAGTACGCCGCATTGATCGCGCCGACCGACGCGCCGACCACGAAGTCCGGTACGACTCGCTGCCGGATGAGTGCCTTGAGCATGCCGACCTGCACGGCACCGAGGCTGCCGCCGCCGGCCAATACGAATGCCGTGCGTTCGTCCATATTGGAGAACGCCTATTCCGCGGTGAATCCTGCGACGCTGTGCGATCCGTCGCAGAACGGCTTGTTCGCCGAATGCCCGCACCGGCACAGCGAGGTCGCGGGTCCGCAGCTCACGACCGTCGTGCCATCACCGCTCGAGACTGTGAAGGCGCCTTCGATGAGGCACGGACCGTTCCCTTGAGGTAACACCCGGAGCGGGCCCGAAGGCGGTCCTACGCTGCGACTGGCGGGGCTCACGCTTCCGATGTCCCGGAAGCCCGCGCCGTCATGGCTGTTATCGCAGAACGGTTTGTTGCGCGATGCGCCGCAGCGGCACAGCGCGGCGCGAGTGTCGTGGATCACGCCCGCCCGAGTGTGGATCTCGAGATTGCCGCGCAGGTACACGGGGCCATCCCGGAGAACCTGGGCCTGGTTCTTCTCGGGAACGGCCTCGATCGGGCCACCATCCTTGCGTCGGAAATGCAGCGCACCAGTCGGACAGCGCGCAACGACCTCCGCGATCGCTTCGGGATCGGCCTGTGTGGCATCCACCCAGACGCGCCTCTCCACGTCGAAAACTCGCGGCAGCCCCCGCACGCATTCGTGCGCGTGAATGCAGCGCCCGAGGTCGTAGCTGATCGTGATCCGGTCAGCGTCGTATTCGCGAATCCTGCCACGCATGATGCGAAGCGTGCTCGCAGATCAGCGCGCGAGCAACTGGACGCGACGGCCCGGGATCGATCGCCGGCCAGACCACTGCAGCCGAGGTTGGCTGGATAGCCGGAGGTTGGTAACTGCACCAAGGTACCAATACCAGGCATGGGACGGGCGTATAGTTTTCGCCGCAGCACGCGCGGACGATCCGCGCAATGGAGCAATTATGGATATTGCGACCCGCCAGCGAATCGCGTAATGAAATGAAGCGGGAGCGCCCGCAAAAATGAACGAGCACGCGCATGCCACCTCGGTTCCGCGCACTCTTCGCCTGAAGGT
>JBQTHP010000138.1:0-3299 GCA_052389755.1 Gammaproteobacteria bacterium | reverse complement strand
CGGCCAGCGAAACGGTGGGTCGGAGCATGGTGCGCGGGGTCACGGTGGTTTTCGAGTCCACGGTGTACCCGGGCGCCACGGAAGAAGTGTGCGTGCCGATCCTCGAGCGTGCGTCCAAGCTGAGCTGGAAGAAGGACTTCTTCGTAGGCTATTCGCCGGAGCGCATCAATCCCGGCGACAAGGAGCATGCGCTTGAGCGCATCGTGAAGGTGGTGGCCGGCGATACCCCCGAAACGCTGGAGAAAGTGGCTGCGCTCTATGGCGCGGTTGTGCCGGCCGGCATAAGGAAGGCCTCGAGCATCCAGGTCGCCGAAGCCGCGAAGGTGATCGAGAACACGCAGCGCGATCTCAATATCGCCTTCGTGAACGAGCTGGCCATCATCTTCCATCGGCTAGGGCTCGACACGACGGAAGTCCTGGAAGTGGCGGGGACCAAGTGGAATTTCCTCGGCTTCCGCCCCGGCTTGGTCGGGGGCCATTGCATCGGCGTCGATCCGCACTATCTGACCTATCGCGCGGAACAGGTCGGATACCACCCTGAAGTCATCCTCGCAGGCCGGCGTATCAACGACGGGATGGGCAGGTACATCGCGCAGGAGACGGTCAAGCTAATGATCCAGCGCGGAACCCAAGTCAGGGGAGGGCTCGTTAACGTCCTCGGCTTGGCGTTCAAGGAGAACGTTCCTGATCTGCGCAATTCACGCGTGATCGACCTGATCCAGGAACTGCGGACGTATGGCGTGCGCGTTGTCGTGCATGATCCAGTCGTCGATGCGGAAGACGCTCGCAAGGAATACGCCCTCGAGCTTTCGTCCTGGAGCGATCTCCAGCCCGCTGAGGCTCTCGTCCTGGCTGTCGCCCACAACGAGCTGATAGAAAGGCCCGTGGCCGACTTCGTCGGGAAAGTTGTCCAAGGCGGCTGTGTGATCGATGTGAAGTCGCAGCTCGATGCACACGCGATCCGCGCTGCCGGCCTCGAACTCTGGCGGCTGTAATACTTACAGCAGCGCGACTCGTCGGTAAACGACTGAAAAGTCACCGAAGTCCCCGGTTTGCGGGACTAGGGTCCTTGAGGGGCCCAAGTTGATGTGAATGGGTCAAGATTCATGCGGCGAGTTTGGCACGTTCGCACCAGTTGTCCATCGCGGTCTCGAGCGCTTGAAAGGATGAGCGAAGCGTGGAGCTGTTCGGCCGCTGCTCTGGGACTACGGTGGACAAGCCCGGCCGGATCACACGTGCGTAGGTGCGCGTGAAGAACAGCGCCGTTCGCAGGCCGAAGTCGGTGACGCGGTAGCGATGGCTCTTTGGGATACGCTGGATGAGGCCATGCAAGCGAAGCCGGCGCAGGTCATAGGTCATGCGGCCGGGGGTAAGCTGGGCGGCGGGCAAGCCCTGAAGCGGCACGAGCTGCTCTCTCAGTGCATGGTTGGAGAATCCGCGGGGCAGGAGCCGAAAGAGCACCAGCGCGCTGAACAGTGCCAGTACCCGCGGGTCGGCGAAGCGCATCGCCGAGCCACGCTGGCCTTCGAGCTCGATGGGACGCTGCACCTGGTTGAAGGCCTGTTCACCGATGGCGCAGTCATGACTGAGGCGTTGAACGTCCAGCAAGCGTCTGTTGGCTTGGAAGCCGAGCTGCCGCAAGGCGGGGAGGTTCTTGATCCGCCTGCCAATGTCGAAGTCGTAGGTGTTGTTGATCGTGGTCTCGGTGCGCAGGGCGCAGCCTTCCTTGTGGTACTGCTTGATGCGGGTCGATTTGTAATCGATGTACAGCGAAGGCGTGACGCCCTCGGTGATGACCCGCGTGCGGAAGCGTCCTGGGGTGCTCTTCATGACGCGCCGCTCGAAGATGAGGCTCACCTGGGCCGGGCGGCCGATGTCGAGATTCTCGCGGATGACTTCCTCGAAGAACACGCGCCCGCTTACTGGCGCCTTGAGCACCTGGGTGAGGGAGAACTCCGCCTGGATGACGGAGAGCTCGTAGCGGTAGCCGGCGGCGCGGTCCTTGGCGCTGAAAGCGTGCGGCAGCCGAGCGAGCCACTTGCGAAGGAACGCGTCGATCTTAGCGGCCGAGAGCCGGTCGCAGATGGCCTGAGCCCGCTTGGGGTCGGCGCAGGCGCGCACCCCGTTGTCCAGCGGCTCATGCGCCACACCGGCCTTCGCGAGTTGACGCTTGAGGTACTCGTTGCCGTTGATGCAGAGCTTCGCGGTGTACGGGAAGTAGGTGGCGAACTTGAGGAAGAAGGGGCCAAAGTCCTCGTCCACGCAGTAGAAGTAGAAGTGATTGATCATTGCCGTGGAGCGAACCAGCCATGGATAGGGCTTGCCGGTCTTCGGATTGCGGCGCCTCTCGGTTCGAAACACCGCGGTCTTCTCCTGCGCCCTACCGATGAACAGCACCCCCTCCGGCTTGCCAAAGCGCTTCAGGTACTCGGCGGCCACGTCGTCCTTGCGCTCGCCCTTCCTGAACGCGAGCACCGGCACGTTATGCCGCTTCGCGAATGCATCGATCTTGGCGACGAACGCTTTGCTGATGGGGTCCATCAAGGCCGACGAGGCAAACGGATGCCCCCGATGGAACTTGAAGAACGCCGCCACCCCATTCTCAGACTGCAAGCCGGGCACGTAGACGTTGAGGTACATCCGGTCGATCGACTCCAACTCCAGGGTGACGTGCTCGCGCAAAATCTCGGCTACGCTGCGTGGTAGAGTCATCGTAGGGCTCCGCTCGACGGGTCCTTCGGGACCACCAGACCGCTTGTCGGTCCAACGAGGTGCAGAGCTTACTGCACCGCAGTAGCACGCTCGATGCGGAGCCCGCTCCTATGCCTGTCGCACACCGACCCCCTATTCACCACATGCCTCGTCGGTCTGAGGCACAGCCTCGTTAGAATGTTGCTCGTACAGGTAGCGGATTGACGGGCTCAAGGCGCCTGTTCACCGCTTAGAACCACAAGCAAAAAACAACAAGCCGATCCGGGGGAAGGTGGCTTGATCAGCTTCACCATAGTCGTCGCTGCACTCGTCGCCGCGCTTGTCGCGTGGATCGGCGCGCGCGTGCTTGCTCGCACGGCGGCGCAGAACGGCATGGCGATAGACGACACGCTCGGCGAGATGCGCAAGATCCATGTGTTGCCTACCTCGCGCATTGGTGGCATTGCGCTCGCGGCGGGCGTGCTCGCCGGCGCCGCGTTCGAATACAGCATCGAGCGCGAGTTCAACACGCTGTGGGTGCTGATTCTCTGCGCGGCCCCCGGCTTCCTGTGGGGATTGATCGAGGACGTCTCGAAGCGCGGCGCGGT
>JBQTHP010000137.1:0-3591 GCA_052389755.1 Gammaproteobacteria bacterium | reverse complement strand
TCAGTGGCACGTCCGGGTATCCGCCGAGCGCGAGCAGTTTCTCGACGCCGCCGTACCGAAATCTGAAGCGCCAGAGACGTCCGCCACGAGGCTCCACCCGAAGGTAGAGCCCTCGCTCGTCGAACAGTTTGTACGGCCTCTCCTTCGGCCTGGCGGCGCGAATGCCTGCTTCGCTCAGCGTTGCCATGTGGGGTATGTGGTTTTCACGATTCCAACATACCCCACATTCGTACCCCTATTTTGGGTTCGGCGTCAATGGACGCCCCGAGACCGAGATGAACACGTTCTCCTGTTAGATCAGCATGTTAATGAACAGAGTGAGACGGGGAAGGACGACCTGAGACAGGTGATTGGAGGCTAGGGTCGGAATCGAACCGGCGTACACGGCTTTGCAGGCCGCTGCATGACCACTCTGCCACCTAGCCGCGAAAATCAAGAAGCCTCGACGATGCGCTCGCCGAGGCTTCACGAGGCAAGAAATCTGGAGCGGGAAACGAGGCTCGAACTCGCGACCTCAACCTTGGCAAGGTTGCGCTCTACCAACTGAGCTATTCCCGCCTTGCAGAAAAGCGCGCCGAAATTGTAGAGGTGCGCCCTTCCAAGTCAAGGTAAAAACTCGAGGTAAAAACGGACACGCGCCTCGAAAACATTACCGTTCTTCAGCAACTTGCACACGAATCTTCACGGCGCCCGGAGCTCCGGCCAGGCGGCTCTGAGGTACAAGAACATCGAAAAGAGCGTCAGAGCAGCCGCGATCACCGTGAACACAATGCCGAGCGCGTACGTCGACAGCCCGAAGAGGTCCCAGCGGTACAGCAACAGCGACAGACCGATGATCTGCAGGATCGTCTTGTGCTTGCCGAGCTGCGATACGGCGACCTTCTTGCGCTGGCCGATCTCCGCCATCCACTCGCGCAGCGCGGAGATCGCGATCTCGCGGCCGATGATGATCATCGCCGACAACACCAGGATGACGTCGACCGTCGCGGCGGAGAAGCCGAAGAGCGCCGGCGCGCCGCGGGTCACGATGAGCACCAGTGCAACGGCGACGATCAGCTTGTCGGCGACTGGATCCAGGAACGCACCGAGCCGCGAGGTCTGGCCGAATCTCCGCGCGAAGTATCCGTCGAGGGAATCGGTGATACCCGCGGCCGCGAACAACAGGCCCGCGGCGGGATCGGCCCACTGATACGGCAGATAGAACAGCACCACGATCAGCGGGATTGCCGCGATGCGCAGCCACGTGAGGATGTTCGGCAATGTCCAGAGCATCGATGGCGTCCGCTTCAGCTCATGCACCGGGATGCAGGTGATCATAAAGGCTGCGCGCGAGCGCTGTCCCGATGCCCGTGACCTGTTCGAGATCGGCGACACCCGCGCGCATCACGCCCTGCAATCCCCCGAAGTGTCGGAGCAGCGCGCGGCGCTTCGCGGGCCCCAGACCCGGCACGGTTTCGAGCACCGATTCGCTGAAGCGGCGCGCGCGCTTGCGACGATGTCCCGTGATCGCGAATCGATGCGCTTCGTCGCGAATGCGCTGAATCAGGCGAAGCGCCGCCGAATGCGGATCGAGCACCCGCGGCGCACCGGCGCCGTGCACGAACAAGCGCTCCTGGCCCGGCTTCCTGTCCGGGCCTTTCGCGACGCCGATGAGCGTGACGTCGTCGAAGCCGAGCTCCGTGAGAACGTCGTGCACCTGATTCACCTGCCCGAGGCCGCCATCGATGAGCAGCAGATCCGGCGGAGGAATCTCCCCCTGACGAACGCGGGTGTAACGTCGCTCCAGCGCGTGACGCAGAGCACCGTAGTCATCACCCGGTGCGACGCCGGTGATGTTGAAGCGCCGGTACTCCTTTTTTAGCGGGCCTTCGGGTCCGAAGACGACGCAGGAGGCAACCGTCCCCTCCCCGCCCGTGTGGCTGATGTCGAAGCACTCGATGCGCGCCGGCAGCTCGGGCAGCTCGAGCGCATCGGCGAGCGCCGCGAGCATGTGCTCGACGCCTTGTCGTTGAGCCTGACGCATGCGCAGCGCCTGCGTCGCGTTCTCCACCGTGAGCTCCGCCCAGCGCGCAGGCAATGCGCGCGCGGGACGACGCACGTCGACCGCGTGCGAGCTTCGCGTGCGCAAGGCTTCGGCCAGCGCGGCCGCATCCGGCAGCTCGAGGCTCACGAGCACCTCCGGAGGGGGTTCCTGCGATGCGTAGTACTGCATCAGAAAAGACGCGAGCGCTTCTTCCGGTTGCGCCAGCGCGGCGCGCGGGAAGTAGCTGGTCGTGCCGAGATTTCGCCCGCCGCGCACGAGCATGACGCTCACGGCGTACTCGCCGGGCTCGCCGACGATTGCGAACACATCGACGTCGCGCTCGCCTTCGGCGGTGACGATCTGCTGGGCCTGGATGCGCTGCAGCGCCGCCAGCTGATCGCGGATCTGCGCAGCCTGCTCGAAATCGAGCTTTCCGGCCGCGACTTCCATGCGTGCCTGAAGCTGCGCGTTCACCTCTTCGCTGCGACCTTCCAGCACCTTTACCGCCGCGTCGATGTCCTGTGCGTAGGCTTCTGGCGCGATGAGCCCGACGCACGGCGCCGAGCAGCGGCCGATCTGGTGCTGCAGGCACGGCCGGCTGCGATTCGCGAAGAAGGTGTCGCGACAGTTGCGGATATGGAAGAGCTTCTGCAGCTGGTGCAGCGTGTCCCTGACGGCGTACGCGCTCGGGAAAGGACCGAAGTAGCGGCCTGGAAGGTTTCGCGGCCCTCGATAGAAAGACAGCCGCGGGTAGGCGTGCTGCGTGTACAGGTGAATGTACGGAAAGCTCTTGTCGTCGCGCAGCGTGACGTTGAAGCGCGGCTTCAGCTTCTTGATGAGATTGTATTCGAGGAGGAGCGCTTCGGTCTCCGAGTTCGTGACGGTGACTTCGATCCCGCCGATCGACTGTACGAGCGCCTGGATCTTCGGGCTGACGTTCGACGCACTGAAGTAGGTTCCCACGCGGTCCCGCAGGTTGCGGGCCTTGCCGACATAGAGGAGCTGCGTGTCGGCTCCGTACATGCGATAGACGCCGGGCCGGCGCGGCAGCGTCTTCACGTACTCCCTGGGATCGAACGCGCGGACAGTCATGCGAGTGTTGCCAGCTCACGCGCACGAGCCATCACCGCCTTGAACATCGTCGGCGTCAGTCGGCGCGTCTGCGTGTTGTACCGGCTGCAATGATAGGAGTCGATGAGCACGCGCGCTCGCTCGAGCGGATGCTCGCGGCCGTGTGCGAACGGGAACGGCCCGCGCTCGAGCCCGAGCGCCGCGAGCAGCGCGTCGTGGGCGATGCGGCCGAGCGCCACATACACCTGTACGCTCGACAGGCGGGTGACTTCGGCCTGCAGATAGCCATTGCACCGCCGGATCTCGTCGGGCCGCGGCTTGTTCTCCGGCGGGACGCATTTGACGGCATTGGCGATTCGCGTCTGCACGAGCTCGAGTCCATCGTCGGCCGAAGTGGAGGCCGGCCGCGTCGCGAGCCCGAGCTCGAAAAGCGTCTCATAGAGCAGGATTCCCGCGTGATCCCCCGTAAAGGGCCGACCAGTGCGGTTCGCCCCGTG
>JBQTHP010000136.1:0-4431 GCA_052389755.1 Gammaproteobacteria bacterium | reverse complement strand
GTGTTGGACCTCGAAATCGATCGCTACACGATCGAAGTGCCCGCCGATGCCACGACGATCAAGGGCACGCTCTCGTGGACCGGTGCGCTCGATCTCGACATGTACCTCGTCGATCCGAGCGGCGAGCAGGTCGCCTCCGGCGCGACGCTCGCGAACCCGGAAGCGTTCGAGTACGTCGTCAGGCAGCCAGGTACGTACACGATCGAGGTGACAGGGTTTGCAACGGTGGCGGCGAGCTATACGGTGACGAGCGTGGTGACGAGAGCGGTAACGCCGTAGGAACAAGGCTCAGACTGCCGACGGCGAAGACGGCGAGGATACATCCAGCGTCACGAACGTCATCGCGTACGCGTGCTTCTCGTCGGCCGCGAATTCCTGCCGCTCGATCTCGCGCCACGCGCGCCAGTCGATCGGCGGAAAACGTACGTCGCCCTCGACGTTCGCGTGGACGCGTGTGAGATAGATGCGCCGAGCGCTCGGCAGAGCGAGCTGGAAAACATCGGCACCGCCGATCACCATGAGGTCGTCGGCCGGCCTTGCCTCCTGCAGGGCTTCCGCGAGTGCGTGCACGGCTATCGCGCCCTCGCGGACCCAAGCGGCATCGCGCGTAAGCACGAGATTCTTGCGTCCGGGCAGCGGCTTGCCGATCGAATCGAAGGTCTTGCGACCCATGAGGATCGGCTTGCCCATGGTGAGCACCTTGAAGTGCATCAGGTCGGCGGGCTGGCGCCACGGCAGCCTGCCGTCGCGACCGATGACACCGCTCTCGTCCATCGCGACGATGAGCGCTACGCGCGGCGAGTTCATATCTCCACCTCGGTCGCGAGGATCACTACTCCTCGGGAGGGCATGCGGAAGAACTCCGCGGCCTGCGCGCTGCGCCGCTGCATCTTCGCGAACACACGCCGTTTCAGCCCGGCCCAGCCCGGTCGCGGCCTGGCATGCACGAGATGCCAGCCGAGGAAGAACGAACAGTCGACCTGATGCACTTGCAGGCCCTGAGCGCGACACGCCCTCAGGACCTCGCCGACGTCGGGCGTTTCCATGAAGCCGAAGCGCGCATCGACCGTGTACACGTTCGGCATGCGCTCCTCGATCCGCACGCGATCGCAGCGGGAGAGGCGCGGCGTGCGCAGGATCTCGAAGTTGACGATGAGGATGCGCTCGTGCGCGACGCGATTGTGCTCGAGATTGCGAAGCAGGGCCGAGGGCACGTACTCCGGTACGCTCACGAGAAACACGCCGGTGCCCTCGCTGCGATGCACGCCATCGAGCAGGCGCGGCAGCTCGTCGAGCGACACCGCCCTTGATACGAGAGCCGCGCGCAAATCCAGCCGCCCGTTGCGCCAGCTCGAGAAGAGCCCGAAAAGCAGCGTTGCGAGCGCGAGCGGCACCCAGCCGCCGTCGTCGATCTTGGACAGATTGCCGACGACGAACACGAGGTCGACCGACAGGAGCACGCCGAAGATGACCACGACGACCCACTTCGGCCAGGACCATTGCATCGCCGCGACATAGACGCCGAGGATCGTCGTCACGAGCATCGTGCCGACGACCGCGGCGCCGTACGCGCCGGCAAGCGCGCTCGATGAGCCGAAGCCGAGCACGAACGCGGATACGGCGATGAACAGCACGAGATTGATGGCCGGCAGGTAGATCTGTCCCTGCTCGAACGCCGAGGTCTGCAGGACGCGCATGCGCGGCAGGAGATCCAGCTGAATGGCCTGGCGCGCCACGGAAAACGCGCCGGAGATGACGGCCTGAGAGGCGATGACGGTGGCGGCGGTCGCAAGCACGATCATGAACGGCAGGACGGTCGCCGGAACCAGCGCATACAGCGGCTTCTCCACCATTCGTCCCGACTCGAGCAGCAAGGCGCCCTGCCCGAAGTAGTTGACGAGAAGCGCCGGCCACACGAGCGCGAACCACGCTACGCGCACCGCGCGTTTGCCGAAGTGGCCCATGTCCGCGTAGAGCGCCTCAGCGCCCGTGATCGCGAGGAACACCGCGCCGACGATGGCGAGCGCGACATGCGAATGCGTCGCCAGGAGCAGCACGGCGTGCGAAGGATCGAGCGCCACGAGAACCTGCGGATTGCGCACGATGGCCCATGCGCCCGACGCGGCGAGAGCAAGGAACCACACGACGGTGATGGGTCCGAACAGTGCGGCGACGCCCGCCGTACCGCGTTTCTGGATGAGAAACAGCGCCGCCAGCACTCCGAGCGTTACCGGGATCACGGTGCGCTCGAGCTGCGGGTTCAGGAGCTCGAGTCCTTCGACCGCACTCAGCACCGAGATGGCTGGCGTGATCAGAGCATCGCAGAAGAACAGCGCGGTCCCTGCAAGCCCAAGGCCGATCATGAAGCGGGGGAATGCGCCGATCGCGAGAAGGTGGCGCTGCGCGAGCGCGAGCAGCGCGAGGATGCCGCCCTCGCCCTCGTTGTCCGCGCGCATCATGACCACGATGTATTTCACCGTCACCGAGACGGCGAGGCTCCAGAAGATCAGCGACAGCACGCCGAAAACGATGGTCGCGTCGAATCCGCCCGCCGCCTTGAGCGACTCCTCGAAGGCATACAGCGGACTCGTGCCGATGTCGCCGTACACGATCCCGGTCGCGGCGATGGCGGACGCGACGACCGGGCGCCGGTTACGCACGCGGTCCCTTCTTCGGCGGCCGCGGCTTCGGCCAGCTCACAGGACGCCTGGCCGGCCAGAGCATCGTGCCGCGGCAGCTCGCTGCGCCGCAGTGACAGGCAAAAATCTCGTCGACGTCCGGCGGATCGTCCTTCTCGCGCACGATCTGGTAGTCGTACGAGAGCTCTTTGCCCGCCGCGATGTCGCGAAGCGCTTCGATGAACACGTGACCCTTCTCGATGACCGATTCGCAGTTCGGATCGCACGAATGATTGATGAAGCGCGCCTCGTTGCCGCCGACGCCCGCGTCGATCACCGTGTGCTTGTCGGCGATGAAGAGAAACGTGTGGTTGTCATAGGGATTCCTGTCGTCGTAGCGCCGGTCGGCTTCGGCGTGCGAGACGCGCTCTCCGACGTACTCGATGATACGCGTGCCCTTGCGGATCGGCTTCGATGCGAACACGCCGCGGCCATGCACGCGCGAGCGGCGAACCCTGGTCAGCGGCGTCATGCGCGAGCCATCCGGCGTCATACGGCGACCGGCGCCTTGATCGCCGGATGGTGCTGGTAGTTCACGAACTCGAAGTCCTCGAAGCGGTAATCGAAAATCGACGGCGGACGGCGGCGGACCTCGAGCCGCGGCAGCGCGTATGGCACGCGCGAGAGCTGCAGATCCGTCTGCTCCAGATGATTGAGATAGACATGGCAGTCGCCGCCCGTCCACACGAGCTCGCCGGGCGCAAGGTCGCACTGCTGCGCGAGCATGTGGGTGAGCAGCGCGTACGAGGCGATGTTGAAAGGAACGCCGAGAAAGAGATCCGCGCTTCGCTGGTAGACCTGACAAGAGATCCGGCGTTCGGCGACATAGAGCTGGAAGAACGCGTGACACGGCATGAGCGCCATGCGATCGAGCTCGCCGACGTTCCAGGCGCTCACGATGATGCGGCGGGAATCGGGATTCGTGCGCAGCTGCTCGACCACCTGCGCGATCTGATCGATGCTGCGTCCATCGGGCGTCGGCCACGAGCGCCATTGCTTGCCGTAGACGGGACCCAGCTCGCCGCGTTCATCCGCCCACTCGTCCCAGATGGTCACGCCCTGCTCGCGCAGCCAGGCGACGTTCGTTTCACCGCGCAGGAACCACAGCAGCTCGTACACGAGCGAGCGCAGGTGCACCTTCTTCGTGGTGACGAGCGGAAAGCCCGCCGCGAGATCGAAGCGCATCTGCTGGCCGAACAGCGAGAGCGTACCGGTGCCGGTGCGATCGGATTTGCGCGCACCGGTCTCTCGCACGCGGCGCAGGAGGTCGAGATACTGCTTCATCGTGCCGGCCCCGCGAGCATCACCCGGGACGACGAGCAGGACGCCGTCGGTTGGGCGACCGGCGCGCGTTGAAGGCCCCTGCGCGATCGCATTGGGTCGGGTGCCGAGCGCGGGCCGCTGGCGCGTATCGGGCTTAAAACGCGCCGGCCCGCGCGAGGGTATATCCCGTCAGGGATACACACGACCAGCGATCGCGCTGGGCCTTCAGCGCGCACCGGTCGCACAGCCATCACCGTTCTACTCATCGGCCTGGGTGATGCTCACGCGGCGAGCGCGTAGTTGCCGGACGGCACGCGGCGTCGATACGCCAACCAGAGCATCACCGCGCCCGCGACGACCATTGGCAGCGAGAGCACGTGTCCCATCGTCAACCAGCCGCCCGCGAGATAGTTGATGTGCGAATCCGGCACGCGCCAGAACTCTATGAGAATGCGCACCGCGCCGTACAAGACGAGGAACAGGCCCGACG
>JBQTHP010000135.1:0-11957 GCA_052389755.1 Gammaproteobacteria bacterium | reverse complement strand
CGCGAGCGCGGAGGTCAAGAGCAGCAGTTGGCGGCGACTAAATTCCACGTGCGACACTCCCCGCTCGATCCTGCCTGGATCAGATCATGCTACACCGGCGCCCATGAAACCGATGCCCACCATCTTCCTCGGTCACGGCAACCCCATGAACGCGATACTCGACAACCAGTGCTCGCGCTTCAACGCGACGATGATGCGGTGAGTTTTCCCGTCGAAGGCTTCGACGGCGGGTCGGTCTCGATGCTGGCCGTGCGTCTCGGCTAGTGCATGCGTCCTGCGACGACGGTCATCCGGGCGAGCCACGGGTCGAACCAATGCACCGTGAAACGCTCGACCCTCGATCGTGCGCACGGGCTCACCCGCATGTAGGTTTTGATGCGGCAGACATTGCGCGCCTTGGTGAACGGCCGGAAGCGCACGCGTACGCAACCGAGCGTCCGCATGCGCCCCGTCACCGACGATCCGGTGGCGGTGTGGTACGACACATTGGATGCACGCGCCATTTGTCAGCTCCAGCTGTACCCGAAGCCACTGCATGACACGTGCCACACGGCTAAAGGCGTCCGCGAAACAATTACCTGCGATCGACTCCTGCGGTGGAGCCGTGTGCGGTTGTGTAGAAACTACCGGCGAAGCCGCCCTCAGGCGTTTGCGTCCCAGTAGGCCTCCATCTTCTTGCGCAGCGCCGCATCCGGCAGCGGCCCGCGCGCGGCGCCCTGGTTGTCCTCGAGATGCGAAAGCTTCGTCGTACCGGGGATCGCGCACGTCACGGCAGGGTGCGACACCACGTACTTCAGCAGCACCTGCGGCCAGCTCGCCGCGTCGATCTCGGCGGCCCAATCCGGCAACGGACGATTCGCAAGCTGCGCGAACAGATGACGGCGCATGAGCGCGAGCATCTGGGGATACTGCTCGTCGTTCGAGGTCGTCACGCCCGTGTAGCGGATGCGCTTGTCCGCTTTCCATTTCTGCAGCACGGGGATGAGCTCTTCGGCGCCCGTGAGGTTGTGAACCTGCATGAGATCGATGCGCTTCGTGCGCAGCCGGCGGAACGATTCCTCGAGCATCGCGGAGCCCTTGGCCAGATCGTCGTCCTGCGCGGTCACCTTCGTCGCGAGAAACAGCTTGTCGCGATTGCCGATCTCATCGACGAGCTCGCCGATGACGATTTCGGAGCGAGCGATCGTAGTGCGCTATTCGGTGTCGTGCCAGGCCATCTCGGTCACGCGGTTGCGCCCCTGGTGCTTGGCTCGGTACAGCGCGGCATCCGCTCGCTTGAACATGTCGTCGGAGATCTTGCGTTTGCCGACGGGGATCTTGTTGAGGCCGCAGACGCCGAAGCTTGCGGTCACGGCGAGGCGTCCCTTGTCCACCTGGAAGCGGCCGTCGGCGACAGCTGCGCGCAGCTTGTTCGAGACCGCGACGGCCTGCTCGGCGCTGGTCTCGGGCAGCACGATGACGAATTCCTCGCCGCCGACGCGCGCCACCCAGTCGATGCCCTGGCGCAGGGAGTCCTGCAGACGCTTGCCGAATTGCTGCAGGACCTGGTCGCCCGCCGCGTGTCCGAGCGTATCGTTGACCTTTTTGAAATTGTCGATGTCGCACAGCACCAGCGACAGGGCGCGCCCGTAGCGCGCGGCTCGATCCACCTCACGTGGGAAATGCTTGATGAAGAAGCGGCGGCTCGCAAGCCCCGTGAGCTCGTCGAGCGCGGAGAGCTTGCGATTCTCGACCAGCGTAGTGCGCAGGCACGTCTCGAGCTCGGCGATGCGCCGGGCGAGCGAGACGCGTGCGTGAAGCTCTTCTTCCGGTGCGCGCCAGCTGATGCAATCGTCCGCGCCGGCATCGAGCGCCGCCTGCCGTTCCTCCCGCTCGTCGAGCTCGAGCACGAAGAGCACGACCGGGTTGCGCTCGGCACGGAGCTTTCGTACGCGGCGCGTGAGCTCGGCGCTGTCCGTGACGAGCACGTGACACGGTTCCTCGTCGAGGCATTTGACCGCATGGGGGACGCTCTGTGCCACCTCGACTGCGACGAGCGCGCCCTCGAGCGCGCGTACCAGCCGTTTCTGCACCATCTCGTTGTCCACGGACAGCATCAGCCGCGGCGGCGGCAGGACGCGCACCATGACCGCGATCGTCGCGGTGGTGTCCGGCGACGGCGAACGCACCGGCTGCGAGCGGTTCTCCAGCACGCGCCGGATGACGGTGGTGTGACCCCCTGAGCTCATATACGACTTAACTCCGGGCTGGAGGGACAGCGTACCTCCAGGGGCAGCTTTTGGCCGCGCTCATTCGGTGTAGTCGGTCACTGTTTCTATTTCTCAATGCTGATCGCGAAGTTTCTCGCATCGGTTTGAGCCATTTCGGTCGCCGCGCGGGTTGTTCCGCGCCTCGCCGGCCTTTCGAGTACGCTTGCGCGCCGGAGGGTGGGTTCGAATGTGTGACGCCGGTCGCTTTCTCCCGTTGGTCGCTGCCATTGCCGTAAGTCCGCTTGCGGCCGCCCAGGATCAGGGGCCGTCGGCGCACGGCCCGCCCGCCTTCGAGCTCACGCCGTTCGTCGGCTATCGCACGGGGGGAGAGCTCGAGGTGTCCTCGACCGGCGAGGAAGTGGATCTCGACGACTCCCGCACGTTCGCGCTCGCCTTCAACCTGCGCATCGACGAGGGCTCACAGTACGAGCTCTTCTACAGCAGACAGGACTCCCGGCTCGAGCGTGGCTCATCCCTTGGCGACGTCGACGTGGATATCGAATATCTGCACGTCGGCGGCACTCTCACGGTGGACGACACACAGCGCTTCAAGCCGTACATCGTCGGCACGCTCGGCGCCACGCGGTTCAGTCCCAAGCCGACGCAGGCCCGCGACGAGACCCGATTTTCGGTTTCCATCGGCGGCGGATTGAGAGTGCCGTTCAGCGACCGCTTCTCGCTGAGGCTCGAAGCGCGCGGCTATCTCACGTTCGTCGACACGGACTCGTCGTTCTTCTGCGAGACCGGATCGTTCGGCGGCGTGTGCGAGGTGCGCGCGAGCGGCAGCACCTTCATCCAGTACGAAGCCCTCGCGGGCGCAGCCTTCGCCTTCTAGACGGACGCGACACCATGCCTACCCCCGCCGACATCCAGAACATGGCCCTCTTCTGCGACTTCGAGAACATCGCGCTCGGCGTACGCGATGCCAAGTACGCGCGCTTCGATATCCAGAAGGTGCTCGAGCGGCTGCTGCTGAAGGGCAGCATCATCGTGAAGAAGGCCTACTGCGACTGGGAGCGCTACCGCGAATTCAAGGAGGCGATGCACGAGGCGTCGTTCGAGATGATCGAGATCCCTCACGTGCGCATGTCGGGAAAGAACTCGGCCGACATCCGCATGGTGGTCGATGCCCTCGACCTGTGTTACACGAAATCCCACGTCGACACGTTCGTCGTCATCAGCGGAGATTCGGATTTCTCGCCGCTCGTCTCGAAGCTGCGCGAGAACGCGAAGCGCGTGATCGGCGTCGGCGTGAAGAACTCGAGCTCCGACCTGCTCATCGCGAACTGCGACGAGTTCATCTATTACGACGATCTCGTGCGCCAGGACGAGTCGAAGCGCCGTTCTCGCAGGAAGGCGCCTGCGAAGGCTGCGAGCGGCGAGGCGAAGGCGCCCGAGCCGAAGGCCGACGGCGACAAGAAGCAGGAGGCGATCGACCTTGCGCTCGAGACTCTCGAGGCGCTCGTGCGCGAGCGCGGCGACGAAGACAAGGTGTGGGGCTCGATGATCAAACAGGCCCTGAAGCGCCGCATGCCGGGCTTCAACGAGTCGTACTACGGCTTCGGCTCGTTCAACGAGTTGCTGGAGGAGGGCCAGGCGCGCGGTCTTCTTCTCATTGATCGCGATGAGAAGTCGGGCGGATACACCGTCCGCGCTGCGCGCTGAGAGAGACTTAGACGACTAAGACGTCTCAGACGGCGAAGACGGCAAGATGAAGATCGCTTCGCTCGACGCCGCGGTGACCCTTTCGTTTCGCCGTCTTAGACGTCTGAGCCTCTTACTGGGTCAGCCGGCGGTACTGCCCGAGGTGCCTGATCGCATGCTGCGGCTTTCCCGTCATTTCGAAAAGCCGCGCCAGATTGTAGTGACCATCCGCCAGTTCCGGATCCGTGGCCACCGCGTGCTGATAGGCATCGATTGCGGCACCGATGCGGTTCGCATCTTCCAGCAGGGTTCCGAGGTTGTAGAACAGCGTGGCATCGGGTCCGCAATGCTTCAGACCGTCGCGGTAAACACGTTCCGCATCCGCGAAGCGGCCGGATTCGTGCAGGAGCCGCCCGAGGTTGATGCAGGCATCGACGCACGTGGGCTCGTGCGCGATCGCCTGCTCGTACGCGAGTTGCGCCTCCCTCTGCGCTCCGCGCGCTTCGGCGTCGAGCGCGCGCGCGAAACAGTCTGCGCACGATTCCACGGCCGCGACCGGCGCGCGCGCCGCAGGCGGGTGCTCGACCACGCGCAGCGAACCGTCCGCGATCTGGACCTCGAGGTCGAGCAGGTATTGACCGGTCTCGGCCCGCCAGCGGCTCGAGCCTTCCGACACTACGACGTCGTCACCGACCGCGGAGATACGAAGCCCGGACAGCGGCGCCTCGACGGGCAGCGTGCTGTGCAGTTTGCGCAGCGAGCGCGTGATGCGCCGCGCGGGCACTTTCGCGAGGCTCAGGGCTTGCGCAGCGCGCAGCACGATCAGATCGCGGAATGAGAATCGCAGCGCACGGCGCGGCCCGCGGGAAGGGGAAACGAAGCCCGCACGCACGAGACCGCGGATGGTCTCGGGCGAGAGCTTCAGGATCCGCTCGATGTCTCGTACACCGTACTGGTGCATGAGCGACCTTTTACAAGGTATTAACCTTTGCGGGTAGCCCTCTTCGCGGCAGCCGCGGGCTTCTCGACGCGCTTCGGTGGCTTCCGCTTCTCGATCCTGGACGCCGCGCCGCGCGCGGCCTCGGTCTTCTCGAGGCTTGCGCGCAGTGCGGACATGAGGTCGATGACCTTGCCGGTCGTTTCGGTCGTTGGTGCTTCGGAGACGGCGATCTCTTCGCCCTCCACCTTCTTCTGGATGGCGGCCTCGATGCGCGCCTTGACTTCGTCGGTGTACGCGGCCGGATCGAAGGTCGTGCTCGTCTGCTGGTCGATCAGTTGTCGAGCCAGTTTGAGCTCGGGCTCTCTCACATCCATCTTGGGCACTTCAACTTCGGCCGGCGGGCGCACCTCGGTGGCAAACAGCAGCTGCTGCATGACCAGCACCCCGTCCACAGGCCGCAGCGCGACGATATGCGACTGGCCGCGCGCGGCCCAGTGCCCGACCGCGAAACGCTCCGCATCCTGCAGCGCCTTGGTGAACAGCGCGTAGGGTTTCGCGCCGCCCTTGTCGGGCGCCAGGTAGTACGTGCGCTCGAAGTAGATCGGGTCGATCGACTCCATCGGCACGAACTCCGTGATGTCGATGGTTTGAGTCCCGGCTTCCTCGAGTGCCTTGAGTTCCTCCGGGCTGAACTTCACGTACTGGTCCTTGGCGAACTCGTAGCCTTTGACGATCTCGTCGCGCTCGACGACGACGTCTTCCTTGATGCAGACGTACTGCTGCCTCAGCCGCGAGCCGCACTTCGAGTGCAGCATGTTGAAGGAGATCCGTCCGGCCGATTGCGTCGCGGTGTATTGCTTCACCGGAATGGCGACCAGGCCGAAGGAGATGGTAAGCGAGGCGATCGAACGAGCTGCCATGGGAGCGAACCTTTCTAGAGCTTGAGCGAGCGCGCGAGGCTCGCTTTCGGGATGTCGTGCCACACGTCGCCGCGCTTCTTCACGCGGTCGACGGCGTTCGTGATGCGAAAATCGAGAGGGTGCACGCGAGAGAGCTCGCGCCACGTCACCGGCATGGACACTGGCGCGCCGCGCACGCCGCGCGGGGAGTAGGCGACGTTCAGCGTTTTGCCGCGTACGTTCATGTTGAAGTCGATGAAGATCTTACCGGTACGCTTCCCGACCTGCCATTCCATTGTTATGTCGCGGGGATGCTCGCGCATCAGATACGCCCCGATGCGCTCCGTGAGCCCGCGCGCCACATCGAACGTGATGGTGCGCTCGATGGGCACGAAGACGTGCAGTCCGGTCTTGCCTGAGGTCTTGACGATCGGCGTGAGCTGCATGCGCGTGAGCAGCGCGTGCAGCCACTTCGCGACTTCGCATCCCTTGCGGAACGCGCGCTCGTTGAGCTCGGGCTCCGCGCCCTTCGGCTCTTTGCCCGAATAGATGTATGGGTCTATGTCGAAGACCAGGTAGTCGGGATAGTTGAGGATCGACTCGTCCATCGACTTCGGCGAGCTCGCATAGTCCTCGCTGCGGGTGGCGGCGTCGTCGCCGAGCTCGGCGCGCGAGTGCCACACGTGGAACTCGAGCGTGCCCATCTGTCCGAGCCAGACGAGCGTCGGCAGGTTATGGCAGAGCAGATAGCGGTGCGATTCGCTCTTCGTCTGCGAGTACACCTCGATCGTCTCGACGAATTCGGGAGTCGCCTTGTCCCAGTGCTTCTGGAAGAAGCGCTCGCCGTCGATGCCTTCGGGCATGCGGATCATCGTGAGTGGCCGGTTGCGCAGGTGCGGCAGCATGTACGGCGAGATCTCGACGAGATATCGCAGCAGATCACGCTTGGTAATTGCGTCCTGCTTCAGCCCGCGATCGGCCGGCCAGTACTCGCGATCGAGATTCGTGACGCGAATGCTCGCATCGCCGATCGCGAGCTCGGTCGCGCCTTTCTTCGCGCGCGCGAGCTGCCCGAGCACGTCGCCATGCGCATCGGACGGCGTCGGGCGCGAAGTCGGGGCCGCTTCGAACCGCAGATTCGTTTCGCGCCGCCTCACCGTGGATGGGTCGAGATCGTCGCGCACGCGCTGGAAGATCGGAGCGCGCAGCTTACCGTCGGGTGTCCAGCCTGCATGCGCCACCTCGACCACGGTTTCCGGCCGCACCCAGGTCACCGGGCGACCTACGCTCAGGCGCGTGGCGAAGGGCGAGCGGTCCGTCTTCAGTTTCTCGAGCGATTTGCGCACGCGCTCGAGCGTGCGGATATCGAAGCCTGACCCGACGTTACCCGCGTGTTTCAGCTCCTTGCCGTCCCAGTAGCCGAGCACCAGGGCGCCGAGTTCCTGGCGTGCGCCGAGGCCTTCCGTGTAGCCGCCCACGACGAGATCGGCACCGTCGCTCGTCTTCACCTTGATCCAGTCCTTCGAGCGCACGCCGGGCACGTAGCGACTGCGCTTGCGTTTCGCCATCACGCCCTCGAGGCCCGCCTCGTCGGCGGCCGCCATGAGCGCTTCGGCATTCTCGCTCGCATGCACGAGCTGCACGTGCGGGCTCGGCAGCAGGCACTGGGCGAGATAGCGGCGACGATCGACGTGCTCGGCGTCGCAGAGGTCGACGCCCTCAAAGTGGAGGAGATCGAAGCAGTAGAGGATCACCGAAGAGGAGCGCTGCGCAGCCGTAATCTCCCCGGTCGATTTCAACGCGGCGCGGTTCTGCAGCGCATTGAACGAGGGGGCGCCGCGCTCATCGAGGGCGACGAGCTCCGAGTCGAGGATCATCTGGCCGACGCGCTGATTCGCCAGCTCGCTGACGACCTCCGGGAACGGCACGGAGAGATCGAGCCCGCGCCGCGACTGCAGCCGCGCCATGCCGTCCCGGATGAACGCGAGAATGCGGTAGCCGTCGAGCTTCGGTTCGTACATCCAGTCGCGGGCGGCCGTCGGCAGCGGGCCGCGTTCGGCGAGCATCGGCTCGATCGACGTCGGCATGCGCCGTCGTGGACCGTTCGGCACCAGGCGCGAGCTCACGATCCGCGGCGGCGGCGGCGCGCTCGTCAGGTCCTCGACGCGCAAGGACGAGAGCACGGAGCGGCCGCGCTCGTCGACATCCGAGTCCCCGACGAACGAATCCTTGTGCTTCATCAGGAGCCACTGGTTGTCGCGCGCCGTGCGTACGAGGACGAATGACCCCTTCAGTTTCACGCCTCGCAGCAGGAACGACAGCTTGCCGCGCTCGAGCGCTTGCAGCGCGTATCGATCGGCCTCGGTGCGATCGTGCAGCAGCACGCCGTCCTCGCGCTCGGGCACGAACACGCCGCAGTCCCACACGATGACCTCGCCCGCGCCGTACTGCCCGCGCGGGATGACGCCCTCGAACGATGCGTAGTCGAACGGATGATCTTCGGTCGGCGCTGCGAGGCGCTTCACCGCCGGATCGAGGGACGGGCCCTTCGGAATTGCCCACGACTTCAGGACGCCGTCGACCTCGAGGCGAAAGTCATAGTGCAGGCGCCGCGCCGCGTGCTGCTGCACGACGAACAATAGCGGGCCGGACCGCGCACTCCCAAGGCGCGCGGCCGGTTCCGGCGTGCGGTCGAACGCCCGTTTCGCGGCGTACGGCGACAGCGAAGTACGCATGCGCGCGTTCAATGCAGCTCTGCCTGTGGCGTAGGTGATGTGGTCATGATTCTAATTAAAACAAATGATTACGCGACTTGTCTCGAATCGTCAAGAGCGAAGCTTCGGCACGGCCCGGGCGACTGAAGTCTGTACGGTTCGGGCCGCGCCCATCATGATCGTGCGCCCGCTCGACCACTGGAAGTAGCAACCATGGATCGCCGAGTCATCCACCTCTACAACGAGTACGTGCACTCCGCGCTCCCGCGCCGCGAGTTCCTCGCGCGACTCGCGAAGATCACGGGCGGGGCCGCGGCAGCGGCGGCCGTGTTGCCGCTGATCGAGCCGAACTATGCACGCGCGCGTCAGGTGGACGAGGCCGACAAACGACTGACGGTCGGCTACGTCGCCTATCGCGGCATGACGGGTGATGTGCGCGCGTATCGCGCGCGACCGAAGGGCAAGGGCAAGCTGCCTGCGGTGCTCGTGATTCACGAAAATCGCGGCCTGAATGCCCACATCGAAGACGTCGCGCGCCGCGCCGCTCTCGCGGGCTATCTCGCAGTTGCGCCGGACGGGCTCACGAGCGCGGGCGGTGCGCCGGTCGATCAGGAGCAGGCGCGCGACCTTTTCGCGAAAACGGATCCTGCAAAAATCGCCGGCGACATTCTTGCTGCCGTGCCGTGGCTTGCGAACCATCCCGAATCCACGGGCAAGGCCGGCGCAGTCGGGTTCTGCTACGGCGGTGGAGTGTCGCTGCGTTGCGCGGTCGATGCACAGGGATTGTCTGCGGCGGTGTGCTTCTACGGTCGCGCGCTGTCCGCGGAGGACGTCGCCAGGATGAAAGTGCCCGTTCTCCTGCACTACGCGGGTACCGACGAGCGCATCAACGCCGCGATCCCCGAGTTTCGCGCGGCGCTCGACGCCAACGGCGTCCCGTACAGCCTCAACATGTATCCCGGCACCCAGCACGGGTTTCACAATGATTCGAGCGAGGCGCGGTACGACGCTGACGCCGCGCGTCTCGCGTGGGAGCGAACGCTGCAATTCTTTGATAGCTATTTGAAGAAGGGCTGAGGGCTGAGGGCCGGAGAAGGAAAGATGAAGGCAAGAAAGAGACTGCGGGTGTCGCGCGAGGACGCGGAGCAGGCCGTGCGCACGCTGTTGCGCTGGGCGGGGGACGAGCCCGAGCGCGAGGGGCTGCTCGAGACACCGAAGCGGGTCGTCAACGCGTATCGCGACTGGTTCGCGGGCTACTCGGTCGATCCGGCCGAGTACCTGCGTCGCACGTTCGAAGAGGTCGGCGGCTACGACGAGATGATCGTGCTGCGCGACATCGACTTCGAGTCGCATTGCGAGCACCACATCGCGCCGATCATCGGACGCGCTCACATCGGGTACCTGCCCACCAATCGCGTCGTCGGCATCAGCAAGCTCGCGCGCGTCGTCGACGGCTACGCGCGACGACTGCAGGTGCAGGAGAAGCTCACGGGGCAGATCGCGGAATGCATCGAGCAGGTGCTGAAGCCGCGCGGCGTCGGCGTCGTGGTCGATGCCACGCACGAGTGCATGACGACCCGCGGTGTGCACAAACGCAGCGTCTCGATGATCACGAGCAAGATGCTCGGCGCATTCCGCGACGACGCGCGCACGCGGGGCGAATTTTTGCGCTTCATCGATATTCGCCCAACTGCGGACGGCTGAGACGTCTGGGTCGTCTTAGCCGCCCTCACGCGGCATCGCTGCGCGATGCGCGTTTCCGATCCGACTCCTTCAGTAATCGCTTCCTGATGCGGATCGATTGCGGAGTCACTTCGACGAGCTCGTCGTCCGCGATGAATTCGACCGCGTACTCGAGAGTGAGCGCGATGGGCGGGGTCAGCAGGATCGCGTCGTCCTTGCCGGCGGCGCGAATGTTGGTGAGCTTCTTGGTCTTGATCGGATTCACGACGAGATCGTTCTCGCGGCTGTGGATGCCGACGATCATGCCTTCGTAGAGCTTGTCGCCCGGGCTCACGAACATCCGTCCGCGCTCCTGCAGATTCCACAATGCGTACGCGACCGCCTCGCCCTGCTCGTTGCTGACGAGCACGCCGTTGTTGCGGTCGGGAATGTCGCCCTTCACCGGCGCGAAGCCGTCGAACACGTGGCTCATGAGGCCCGTGCCGCGCGTCATCGTGAGGAAATCGCCCTGAAAGCCGATGAGGCCGCGTGCAGGCACGCGATAGTCGAGCCGGACGCGCCCCTGACCATCCGCCGCCATGTCGGTGAGCTCCGCGCGACGCGGCCCGAGCGCTTCCATGACGGCGCCCTGATGCGACTGGTCCACGTCGACGGTCAGCGATTCGTACGGCTCGTGCACCGCGCCGTCGACCGTCTTCGTCAGCACCTGCGGCTTGCCGACCGCAAGCTCGTAGCCTTCGCGCCGCATGTTCTCGATGAGGATCGTGAGATGCAGCTCGCCGCGGCCCGAGACGCGAAACACGTCGGCCTCGGCGGTGTCCTCGACCCGCAGCGCGACGTTGCTCTGCAGCTCGCGATAGAGCCGCTCGCGGATCTGGCGGCTCGTGACGTACTTGCCTTCGCGGCCCGCCATCGGCGAGGTGTTGACCTGGAAGTTCATGACGAGCGTCGGCTCGTCCACACTGATCGGCGGCAGACCTTCAGCGGCTTCCGGATCACATACGGTGAGGCCGATGTTCACGTTCTCGATGCCGGTGACCGCGACGATGTCGCCGGCCCCGGCCTCCTCCACGGGCGCGCGCTCGAGACCCTTGAACGCAAGCACCTGACCGATCTTCGCGATCCCGCGATCTTCAGCGCCGTAGCGAAGCGCGACCGCACTGCCTTCGCGGATCGTGCCGCGACGAATGCGGCCGATGCCGATGCGTCCCACGTACGGGCTGTAGTCGAGCGTCGAGATCTGCAATTGCAGCGGTGCGAGCGCATCGCTGGGCGGCGCCGGCACGCAGGTGAGGATCGCCTCGAACAGCGCGGACATGTCCGGGCGGCGTGTCGTAAAGTCCGTGGTCGCCCAGCCTTGCAGCGCCGACGCGTAGATCACCGGAAAGTCGAGCTGCGCGTCCGTCGCGCCGAGCCGATCGAAGAGCTCGAAAGTCTGATCGACGACCCATCCGGCGCGGGCACCCGGGCGGTCGATCTTGTTCACGACCACGATCGCCTTGTGGCCGAGGGCGAGCGCCTTGCGCGTGACGAAGCGCGTCTGCGGCATCGGTCCCTCGACGGCGTCGACGACGAGCAGCACGCCGTCCACCATCGACAGAACGCGCTCGACCTCGCCGCCGAAATCCGCATGGCCCGGCGTATCGACGATGTTGATGCGCGTGCCGCCGTACTCGATCGCGCAGTTCTTGGCGAGGATCGTGATGCCGCGCTCGCGCTCGATGTCGTTGGAGTCCATGACACGCTCGCCGATCTTCTCGTGCGCCGCGAACGTGCCCGATTGCTTGAGCAGGCAGTCGACCAGCGTGGTCTTGCCGTGATCCACGTG
>JBQTHP010000134.1:0-1941 GCA_052389755.1 Gammaproteobacteria bacterium | reverse complement strand
ACTGCAATGATCCTCTCGTCGGCCACCTGAGTTCTCCCCCGATTCGCTACATCCTAAACCCTTTGCCGGCGGTGCGCGCTGAAGGGCTCTACAACCGGATCATCCCGCGTTTGTGCGCGACGGCTACGGCTTCGGTGCGGCTGATCGCGTCGAGCTTCGCGAGGATCGCCTTCACGTGAGTTTTCGCGGTGCCCTCCGTGATTTCGAGCCGCCGCGCGATGTCCTTGTTGCTGCGACCCTGCGCCAGTTGCTGAAGCACGTCGAGCTCACGCTGCGTGAGGCTCGGCTTCACCATCCGCTGCAGCGCCTTGGCGGCCACCGATGACGAGGTATACGAGCGGCCCTCGGAGACCGCACGGATCGCTGACAGGATCTCCTGCCGCGGCGCATCCTTCAGGACGTAGCCCTTCGCGCCCTGGCTCAGGCTGCGGAAGATGTCCTCGTCGCCGTCGTACGTCGTCACGATGAGGAGGCAGGCCTTCGGATGCGATTCGAGGACACGCTGTACCACGGCGACGCCGTCGTACTTGGGCATGCGAAGGTCGAGCACCATGACGTCCGGCCGGTGCTCCTCGAAGAGCGCCATCGCCTGCTCGCCGTCGCCGGCCTCCGCGACCACCTGCATGTCGGGCTGCTGATTGACGATCGCGGCGAGACCGTCGCGCACGACCGGATGATCGTCGGCGAGAATCACGCGGATCTTGCGGTCGGCTTCACTCATCCGTTTCCGGCTCGCGGCAACCGCACGGTGACCTGCGTGCCCCTTTGCGGTTTGCTGTGGATCTCACAGACGCCGCCGATCGCGCGGGCGCGCTCGCGCATGTTCGCAAGTCCGAAGCCCTGCCGGGCGTAGAGGTCGGGCAGATCCGCCATGCCCTGGCCGTCGTCGATGACCGTCAGCGTCCAGTGCACCTCTTCCTCCGTGAGCGTGATGGTGATCGTCGTCGGGTGCGCATGGCGCACGGCATTGATGACGGCTTCCTGGGCGATGCGTAGCAGCTCGTGCTGATGCTCGGGAGCGGGCCCACTCGAGGTGATGCCGCCGGCGAACGTGCACGCCACGCGGCCGGCGATGGTCGAACGCTCGGCGAGCTGGCGCAGCGCCAGCTCGAGCCCGCCCGCGCGAGTCTGCTCGGGCTTCAGCGCGAGCACCGAGCGGCGCGCTTCGGCCAGCCCATCGCGTGCGAGCGCCCTGATGCGCGCGAAGATCTCCGGCAGCGGCGAATGCCGTGCACATCCCATGTGCTCTTCGGCGGCGCCGAGCTGCATGAGGATTCCCGTAAAGCCTTGCGCGAGGCCGTCGTGAATCTCCTGGCCAATGCGGTTGCGCTCCGCGAGCACCGCCGCGTTCTTCGCGGAGACTGCCAGGCGCTTCATGGCGATGCAGAGCGTCGTCTGCTGGGCGAGCGCCACGAGCAACTCGGCGCGGTCGGACTTGAGCGGGTTTCGGTGACGGAACGAGAGGCCGATAAAGCCGATGGTGCGCTCGCCGAAGACGAGCGGCATGGCGTAGAAGCTCTTGTGTCCCGCATCGCGGTGAAACTCGAGGCTGCCCGGCCAGCGGATCTCCGCGAACTTCTCGAGCTCGAAATATTCGGGCTCGCGCTTCGCGAGCAGGTCGCCCACGGTCGTCTCGTCGGTGCGCACCGCCGCCGCGAAGCTGGGCTCTGCCACCTGACCGTCCCGCACGTGAGCGATCACCCGCCACGTCGCGGCCGCCTCGTCGAGTACCACGACCGTGCCGCCGGCGGCGTCGAGCTGGCGCGTGGCCTCGAACAGCATGTGCTCCATGAAGCTGCGGAGATCCGGCCCGCTCGCAAGCTGTTCGAGATTGGCGCGGATCGCGGCATTCGCGTTCGCAAGCTCGGCGACACGCGTCTCTGCGGCCTGTTCACGCTCGCGGCGCATCGTTTCCATCAGTCGTTCGCGATGCAGCGCTGC
>JBQTHP010000133.1:0-2682 GCA_052389755.1 Gammaproteobacteria bacterium | reverse complement strand
CGGAGCGAGCGCAGCAGCAGCGGCAGGTCGCGGCGCAGGCTCGAGCGTACGAGCCAGCGCGGGACGTAGAAGCGCGGCACGATGTGCACGCGGTACGTGAGGATCGTCGCGGCGGATTCGCCCTCGCCCACCGGCTGCAGCTCCCAGACGCCGTGGTTGTCGCGCAGATCGCCGCGCACGTGCGTGAAGCGGATGCGGTGAAACGGCTCGTACTCGGCCCGAAATACGTATTGCGTGTGCGGCGCGTACCAGCCGTGGTCCACTGCGTGCTCGACCAGTTGCCACGAGCCATCCGGAGCGCTCTCGAGCACCCGGCAGAGCTTCATGCGTGGCACGAATTCGAGCGCCTGCGCGCAATCGGTCAGCGTGCGGAAGATCCGCTCGGCGGGCGCCGCGATCTGCACGGCCGCCAGCACATCGCCCCGCGTAGGCGATGCCTGGACGTCCGCGTACACCAGCACCTCACCGCGCGAAAGTCGCTCGCGCTGCTCGAGCGTGAGGTGCCAGTCCTGTGCGGTGGGGGCGCCGGCCGCTGATGCGCCGATCACCGCGATGACGATCGCACGCAGCGCGCGTGCTAGCGGGTGCGAGCGAGCCACCAGCGCAGCGTCCGTGCGGCGAAAGGCGTGAGGCGCGTGCGATTGTATGCATCCGCCAGGCGTCGCAGGTACTCCGAGCGCGTCGGATACGGCAGAACGACCGAGGCGAGCGCGCCGAGCCCGAGACCGTTCTGCATCATCAGTACGAGAGGCGCGAGCTGTTCGCCCGCGTCCTTGCCGACGATCGTCGCGCCGAGGATGCGGTCGCTGCCCCGCGCGAGGAGAACTTCCGCATACCCGTCGGCGCCGTCATCGGTGCGTCCGCGGTCAAGATCGCCGAACTCGGCCCGGAACGGCTCGAAGGCTCGCTTCGCGGCATCGAGCTCCGCTCGCGTGGCACCGGCGTGCGCAACCTCGGGCTTCGTATACGTGCACCAGGGAATCACGAGCTTATCGGCACGGGCCCGGCCCGCGAAGAGCGCATTGCGGATCACGATGCGAGCCTGCGCATCGGCGTTGTGCGTGAACTGATAGCGGGAACACACGTCACCCGCCGCGTAAATGCTTGGTTGCGACGTCTGCAGGCGCTCGTTGACCTCGATACCCGAGCGCACGTCGAACTGAACGCCGGCCCGCTCGAGCGCGAGGCTCTCGAGGTTGCGGCGCCGGCCTGCCGCGACGAGGACCTCGTCGGCCTCGATACGCTTGCCGCCCGCGAGCGCCAGCACCTTGCCGCTCGCGCCGCGGCTCGCTGCCTCGACCTTGGCGTCGAAATGAAAGCGCACGCCGTCGCGTTCGAGCGCGCGCACGACGAGTGTCGCGGCCTCGAGCTCATCGGCCGGCAGCGCGCGCGATTGCACTTCGACGACGTCCACCTGCGTACCGAGCCGCTCGAAGGCCTGTGCGAGCTCGCAGCCGATCGGCCCCGCACCGAGCACCGCGAGACGCTTCGGCTGCGCGCGCAGATCGAATACGGTCTCGTTGGTGAGCGGCGCGAACTCGGCCAGTCCCGGAACGGGCGGAATCGCCGCACGCGCGCCGGTCGCGATGACCGTCTTGCTCGTCCGCAGCAGCGCATCGCCGACCCGGATCTCTCGTGCGCTCACGAAGGCCGCGTCGCCGAGAAATACGTCGACGCCCGCTTTCATATAGCGCTCGACGGAGTCGTGCGCGGAGATCTGCGCGCGCACGGCGCGCACGCGAGCCATCGCGGCTTCGAAGCCGAGACCTGCCGATCCGCCGGCGAGCAGCGTCTTCGAGGGTACGCAGCCGACGTTGAGACAATCGCCGCCCATGGCGTGACGCTCGATCAGCGCGACCTTCGCGCCGAGGCCCGCGGCCGCGATCGACATGATCAGTCCCGCCGGTCCGGCGCCGATCACCACGAGGTTGTAGCGCGGCGCGGGTTGTGGATTGCGATAAGCGCTCGGGAAAACGAGCTCGCGCCAGCGCGCATTCCAATCGACGTCGTTCATGCGGCGAGCTCGCGCTCGAGTGCGCGTCCGGCGAGACGCGTGACGAGCACGGTGACGGCAAGGGTCGCCGCCAGTCCTACCCAGAGCAGGACCTGGCCGGTGCGGCCCGTCTGTACATCGCCAGACAACGCGGCGGTCAGACTCACCGCCACGGAACCGGCATAGACGTACAGCGCCGTGGCGGGAAACATGCCGATCCACGAGGCGAGCACGTAGTCGCGGGGGCGCACGGACGAGACACCGTACGCGTAGTTCAGCAGGTTGAAGGGAAAGAGCGGCGAGAGGCGCGTGAGCAGCACGATCCAGAAGCCGCGTTCCCCGAGCGCGCGGTCGAGCGCCCGGAACCTGGGCCATGCCGAGATCTTGCGACTGATCCACTCGCGCGCGGCCGTGCGACCGACGAAGAATGCCGCCGTTGCGCCGAGCAGGCTGCTGATGGACGCCAGCGCAATACCGGTGGGCAGCCCGAACAACACCCCGGCCGCGATGGTGAGAATGAGGCCGGGAAGCAGGCAGACGGTCGCGATCACGTACAACGCTATATAAATGAGCCAGGCGATCTGGCGGTGATTTGCGGTCCAGGTGAGCGCCATCCCGAGCCACTCCCTGACGGGCAGCAGGATTACTGCGGCGGCGAATGCCGCGAGCACGAGCAGAAAGATCGCCCC
>JBQTHP010000132.1:0-18709 GCA_052389755.1 Gammaproteobacteria bacterium | reverse complement strand
CCGGCACGGCCACCCGCGACCACGAGCCCGGCGCGTGGGTCTATCTACCGCAGGGCACGTGCAAGAAAATCGTCGGCGGAACACTCGAGCCCCCCAAGACCCGGTGACGCGAGCGGAATCGTTGCATGCGCATCGCGCCTTCCGAGATCACCTCGCCGCAAGCGTTCTTCAATCGCCGCGAGATCCTGGCAGCCGAATCAGAACGGCGCACCGCTGCGGCTGATCGTGCCGTGGAAGTACGGCTTCAAGAGCATCAAGTCGATCGTGAAGATCCGCTTCACCGAACGGCCGCCGCGCACGAGCTGGAATCTCCTCGCACCGGACGAATACGGGTTCTACTCGAACGTCAACCCGGACGTCGACCATCCGCGGTGGAGCCAGGCGAAGGAACGTCGCATCGGCGCGGGCTTTCTCACGGCGCGGCGGCCCACGCTGCTGTTCAACGGGTACGCGAACGAGGTCGCAGGGCTATACCGCGGCATGGATCTGCGGCGCTTCTTTTAGAGCTCTCACAGTGGCGCCTGTACTCAACATCCACCGCCGATACCGGCTCCTTTACAAACCACTGCTGTTTGCCGCGGGCAGCGCGCCGCTCGTGTGGTCGCTGATCGAGATCGGACCTGACCCCGTCGAAGCGATGGTGCACACCTTCGGCAAAACAGCGCTCAACTTTCTGCTGCTGACGCTGCTGATTACGCCGCTTCGACAACTTGGCGGCTGGCCGCACCTGTTGCGGCTGCGTCGAATGCTCGGTTTGTTCGCCTTCTTCTATGCCGTGCTGCACTTGCTGGCGTACGCGGTCCTCGATCAGGGACTCGACCTCGCGGCAGGGCTCGAGGACATCGCGAAACGGCCATACATCACATTGGGTTTTACGGCCGTGTTGATTCTGGTGCCGCTCGCGATCACCTCGACGAATCGAATGATGCGTCGCCTCGGACGACGGTGGCAGAAGCTGCATCGACTCGTTTACGCGGCCGCAATACTCGGGGTCTGGCACTTCTACTGGCAGGTCAAGGCGGACATCCGCGAGCCGCTGATCTATGCCGCGATGCTGGCGGTGCTGCTTGGCTATCGACTCTACGTGCCTTGGCGTGCGCGCCGGCCGGTCGCCGAGCGAACCGCCACGCGATCGGATGGTCGTATGGACGGGGCGAAATGTTGAACCAGTCCTCGTCTTATGTCGCGCGCAACCGCGAAACGGGTGCTAGGATTCGGCCTCTGGAGCGCATCCTTGTGTTTTCGCGTCTGACATCAATTCTCATCGTCTCGGCGGGCCTGCTCGGCGCAGCCTATCCGGCGATCGCCTGTGCGGCCGCTGCGGCGAGCGAGGAATGCTGCCCGGCACTACCATCGCCCTGCGACACGGCGCCTTCACAGTCCGGATCGAGCGTCGATGCCATGCTCTGCTGCATCGGCGCAGCCGCACCGCCGCAGTCGGCATCGGTCGATTCCGATCGCAAGCCCGATCCATTCGTGCCAATCGTCTCGACGCCGGCGTCACACAGTCTCGTCGCTTCGCGACCGTCGAGATGCGCGGCGACCACGTCCTCTTTCTGCCCCAATTCGACGCTAACGTACCTTCGTACCGCCCGGTTGCGTCTTTAAGTTCCTGCCTGAAGCCCGATCGGGCTAACGGCCACGTCCCTGCCAGCAGCTGATCCGCCGCAGCGCAATTCGCGCTGCAGCTTCCCGTCGTAGGCGGCTGCGGCCGATTGCATCGCGTTCTCGTCCATCGATTTCGAAGGTAACCCACCATGAATCCGCTAAAAGATGGCTCGCGCCTATCGGGCGCGCGCTGGCGGCGGCACGAAGGGCGCCGAGGGCATCAGAAGCCTCGTCGATCACTGCGAGCGGTTGGCGCGGGCTTACCGCGAAGCCGCGCGCGAGGCGCGGGAGATGGCGAAGACTCATCGAGAAATGGCTCGACCGAGCTGACGCGACGAGCCGCTGCTGCGGCCCGCGCCGCAGCAGCGGCCGTTCGATAATCGGAGCACCCGAATGCATTCCTCACGATGGATGTTGATGGTCCTGTTGTATCCGATGATCGCAGAGGCCACCGAAACGCCACTTACTCTCGAGCAGGCGATCGAAAGTGGCATGAACGAAGCACCGCAAGTGCTCGCTCAGGAAGTCGGTCTCGAAGCCGCGCGATCGCTCGCAGTGAGCGCGGGACGCTTGCCGGACCCGGAGCTCGTTCTGGGTATCGACAACCTGCCTGTTACCGGATCGGATGCGTACTCCACGACGCGCGATTTCATGACGATGCGCAAAGTGGGAGTGATGCAGGAATTCCCGCGGCGCGCGAAGCGCCGCCTGCAGCGCGAGCGAGCAGCCGCAGAAACTGAGCTCGCCGAAGCGCAGCTCGTGCAGACGCGTCTCGCGATCGCGCGCGAGATCACGGAAGCCTGGATACGCCGCGCTTCGAGCGAGACCGCGCTGGAGCACCTGCAGGAGCTTCAGCCGGAAATCGAGCTGCAGGCTGCAGCCGCGCGAGCCGCCGTGGCAAGCGGCCGCGCGTCCAGCGCGGATGCTCTCGCGGCGGAAGGAGCCGTCGCCGAGCTCGCCAACCGGATCCTGAAATTGCAGAGCACCGCGCGGCGCGCGCAACTCGAGCTTGCGCGCTGGATCGGTGTGGAGGCGGCGCGCCCGCTCGCCCCGATGCCGCGTTTCGATGAGGTCCCAGCGACCGAAACGGCACTCCTCGAATCCATTCCGCACCATGCGGGGCTGTTGCCGTTTGAAGCCCGGACCGCGGCAGCGCGGCTGGAGGTTGCACTCGCGCAAGCCGAGCGCCGTCCGGACTGGAGCGCCGAGCTCGCCTTCGCGAAGCGCGGCCCGGAGTTTTCGGACATGGCGTCATTGCAGTTTCGCATCGAGTTGCCGCTGTTCGCCCGGAACCGACAGGCGCCCGTGATCGCCGCGCGCCGCGCAGAGCTTCGTCGCATCGACGCCGACCGCGATGCTGAGCTGCGGATGCACGCGGCAGAGGTGCGCCAGATGTTCGTCGAGTGGCGCGCCGCCGGCGAGCAGCTTTCCCGATACGAACAGGACCTGCTGCCGCTCTCGCGCGCACGATCACAGGCCGCCCTTACCGCCTACCGAGCAGGCCGCGGCATTCTCCTGCAGGCGCTCGATTCCTTCGCACGCGAAATAGAGCTGCGCATCGACTACGCCGCGCTGCAGGACGAGCACGGCCGCGCCTGGGCGTTTCTGCGCTACCTCACGCCCGAACAGGTATCCCATCCATGAACCACATCAAGTTCGTCGTCGGGCTCATCGCCGTACTGCTCATCGGAAGCGCAATTGGCTACTGGATCGCCCATCGCGCCATGTCGACCGAGGCAGCCGCGGATGACTCGCAGCACGAGTCGGGCACGGCAACGGCGGCCAAGCGAAAAGCCCTCTACTGGTACGACCCGATGGTGCCGAATCGCCGATTCGACAAGCCGGGCAAATCCCCTTTCATGGATATGCAGCTCGTGCCGATGTATGCGGACGAACCCGGCGAGAGCGGTGGCGTCAGCGTGAGCCCTTCGATCGTGCAAAACCTGGGCATCCGGCTCGGTACCGTCGAGAAGATCGTTTTGACGCAGAAGCTCGATGCAGTCGGCAACGTCGTATTCGACGAACGGCTTCTCCAGCTGGTGCAGGCGCGCGTCGAGGGATACGTCACCCGCCTCTACGTCAAAGCGCCGCTGGAGCGCGTGCGCCGCGGACAGCCTCTTGCCGAGATTCTTTCTCCCCAATGGCTCGAGGCGCAGCAGGAGTATCTGGCGCTCCTCGACACCCCTTCGCCGCGCGCGCAGGCGATCCGCGATGCTGCGCGCCAGCGTCTTCGCGTGCTCGGATTGCCCGAATCGTCGATCCGCATGATCGAAACACAGCGCACGACGAACGCCACCACCACTGTTTTCGCCCCCATCGACGGCGTAGTGACCGAGCTTGGGGTGCGCGACGGATCGGCGTTCATGGCGGGCGCCGCGCTGTTTCGCATCAACGGTCTGACGGGCGTGTGGGTGAACGCGCGGATCCCCGAAGCGCAGGTCTCGAAGATTCCAATGGGCTCGAGCGTGACCGCGCGGGCCACGGCCTGGCCCGGTATGACGTTCAAAGGCCGTGTGATCGCCTTGCTGCCCGATGTCGATGCTCAGACGCGTACGCTGACGGCGCGAGTGGCTCTGGAGAATCGCGAGTACAAGCTCGCTCCCGGCATGTTCGTCGCGCTCGAGCTCGCAGGACCCGAGAATGAGCCGCAACTCGTCGTGCCTAGCGAGGCGGTGATCATGACCGGCGAACGCAGCGCCGTGATCGTGGCGCGAGAGGACGGCGGGTTCGAGGTTGCAAACGTGACAGTCGGCGGCGAGGTCGGCGAGAAGACCGCGATTCTCTCGGGCCTCGAAGAGGGGCAGCCGGTCGTGCTGTCAGGCCAGTTTCTCATCGATTCCGAAGCGAGCCTCAGTTCCGCGGTAAACCGACTCGAGGCACGAGTCGAGGATGCGGGGGCGGCGGCGGCGAAAGCAGATGCATCGTCATCCACGACGCACCTGACGCAGGGAACGATCCAGGCGATCACGCCTGATCAAATCACGATCGCTCACGAACCGGTCCCTTCGCTCAAATGGCCGGCAATGACCATGGGCTTCAGGCCGCCGGCGGCAGGAACGCCGGAGGATCTCGAGGTCGGCGATCGCGTCAGCTTCTCCTTCTCCCCGGCCGAGAGCGGCGCGTTTCGGATCGAGCGCATCGTGCCGCTCGACGCGGAGAAGCCGCAGTGATCGAGCGCCTGATCCGATGGTCGCTCGCGAGCCGCTTCCTCATTCTGCTCGCGACCGTGTTCGTCGCAGCCTGGGGGGTGTGGGCATTGCTGCGCACGCCCCTCGATGCGCTGCCCGATCTGTCCGACGTGCAGGTGATCATCCGTACGCCCTATCCGGGACAGGCACCCCGCATCGTCGAAAACCAGGTCACGTATCCGCTGACGACGACGATGCTTTCCGTGCCGGGCGCGAAGACCGTGCGCGGCTATTCGTTTTTCGGCGACTCCTTCGTCTACGTGCTCTTCGAGGACGGGACCGACCTGTACTGGGCGCGCTCGAGGGTGCTCGAGTACCTGAGTCAGGTGCGGGAGCGCCTGCCGCGCGGAGCCGAGCCCGCCCTGGGACCGGACGCAACCGGTGTGGGCTGGATTTACGAGTACGCGCTCGTCGATCGCAGCGGGCGCCACGATATCTCGCAGTTGCGGGCCATTCAGGACTGGTTTCTCAAGTACGAGCTCAAATCGGTCGCGAACGTGGCGGAGGTCGCAACGGTGGGCGGCCTGGTGCGCGAGTACCAGGTCGTACTGCAACCCGATCGGCTGCGTGCGTACGGCATCACTCACCGCGAGGTGATCGCAGCGATCCAGGAAGCAAACCAGGAGGCCGGCGGCTCGGTGCTCGAGCTTGCCGAGGCGGAATACGTCGTGCGCGCGACCGGCTATCTGCAGGGCCTCGAGGACTTTCGGAAGATTCCGCTTCGCACCGCCGAGGGTGGCATCCCGGTGCGCCTCGACGATGTCGCGCGCCTGCAGGTGGGACCGCAACTGCGGCGCGGCATCGCCGAGCTCGACGGCGAGGGAGAGGTAACAGGCGGCGTCGTCGTCATGCGTTCGGGCAAGAACGCGCTCGAGACCATCCGGGCGGTGAAAGCGAAGCTTGCCGAGCTCGAGGGGGGTTTACCCGAGGGCGTGGAGATCGTCGAGACCTACGATCGCTCGGAGCTCATCCAGCGCTCGGTGCGGAACCTCACCGAAAAACTCATCGAGGAATTCATCGTCGTTGCGCTCGTGTGCTTCGTCTTTCTGTTCCACCTGCGATCGGCGTTCGTGGCGATCGTCTCCCTGCCTCTCGGTGTGCTCGCCGCGTTCATCGTGATGTATTACCAGGGCATCAACGCCAACATCATGTCGCTCGGCGGCATTGCGATCGCGATCGGCGCGATGGTCGATGCCGCGATCGTGATGATCGAGAATGCGCACAAGCACCTCGAGCGCTGGCACGAGGCGCACGGCGATCGCGAGCCGACGGGCGCGGAACACTGGACGCTCATCGGCAAGGCGAGCACCGAAGTCGGGCCCGCCCTCTTCTTCAGCCTGCTCATCATCACGCTGTCTTTCATCCCGATCTTCACATTGGAAGCGCAGGAAGGACGGCTGTTCTCCCCGCTCGCTTACACCAAGACCTATGCGATGGCGGCCGCCGCCGGGCTGGCGGTCACTCTCGTGCCGGTGCTGATGGGTTACCTCGTACGCGGCAAGATCCCGCCGGAGGAGCGCAACCCGCTGAACCGCGTGCTCGTGCGGCTGTATCGGCCCGCGCTCGACCGCGTGCTCGCGTGGCCTCGCGCCACGATCGCGATCGGCGTCGTGCTGTTGGCGTTGACGATCATCCCGGTGCTGCGCCTGGGAGGTGAATTCATGCCGCCGCTCGATGAGGGGGATCTGCTGCACATGCCGACGGCACTGCCGGGGCTGTCTGCCGGCAAGGCCTCGCAGATCCTGCAGCAGATGGACCGGCTCATCATGACCGTGCCCGAGGTCGAACGCGTCTTCGGCAAGATGGGGCGCGCAGAGACCGCCACCGACCCGGCGCCGCTCGAAATGGTCGAGACCACCATCCAGTTCAAACCGCGCGACCAATGGCGTCCGGGCATGACCACGAATGCCCTCATCGAGGAGCTGGATCGCACCGTGAACATTCCCGGGCTCACGAATGTCTGGGTGTTCCCGATTCGTAACCGCATCGACATGCTCGCGACCGGTATAAAGAGTCCCGTCGGCATCAAAGTCGCGGGCACGGATCTCGCGGTCATCGATCAGGTGACGCGCGAGATCGAGCAGGCGGTCAAGGATGTGCCGGGCGTCACATCGGCGTTCGCGGAGCGCCTCACGGGCGGGCGCTACATCGAGGTGGATATCGATCGGGGCGCCGCGGCGCGCTACGGCATGAACATCGCCGACGTGCAGAGCGTCGTCAGCTCGCTGATCGGCGGCGAGACGATCGGGGAGACGGTCGAGGGCCTGCAGCGCTTTCCGATCAGCGTGCGTTATCCGCGCGAGCTGCGCGACTCACTGGGGGATCTTCGGCAATTGCCGATCGTCACGCAAAGCGGTGCGCAGATCACGCTCGATACGGTTGCCGATCTCCGCATCACCGATGGGCCGCCGATGCTCCGCAGCGAAAACGCGCGCCTCTCGGGCTGGGTCTACGTGGATCTTCGAGGACGCGATCTGCAGTCGGCGGTCGAAGAGATGCAACAGGCCGTGGCGCGCCGCGTGAAGCTGCCGCCCGGATATTCCGTTGCGTGGTCGGGACAGTTCGAGTATCTCGAGCGCGCGCAAGCCAAGCTCAAAGTGGTCGTGCCCTTCACGCTGCTCATCGTCTTCGTACTGCTCTACTTCGCGTTTCGTCGATTCGACGAGGCGCTGCTCATCATGGCGATCCTGCCCTTTTCGCTGATCGGCGGACTTTGGTTCATCTACTTCCTCGGACACGAAGTGTCCGTCGCGTCGGCCGTTGGATTCATCGCACTCGCCGGCGTCGCTGCGGAGTTCGGCGTAGTGATGCTCATCTATCTCAAGCAGGCCTGGGAGTCGCGACTGGCTTCAGACGCGTCCCCGACGCGCGAGCTTCTCGCCGAAGCGATCCGCGAAGGCGCGGTGCTGCGCGTGCGGCCGAAGGCGATGACGGTCAGCGTCATCATCGCGGGACTGCTTCCGATCATGTGGAGCGAAGGTACAGGGTCGGAGCTCATGCAGCGAATCGCCGCTCCGATGATCGGTGGGATGATCACTGCGCCGCTGCTGTCGATGTTCGTGATTCCGGCGGCCTATTGGATGCTGCGTCGGCGTTCGCTACTTTCCGCGTAATTGCGTGCGCGAGCACGATGTTTGACGCACGATCCTTCGGATCGTAAGGTTGGCAACCTCACGAAGAAGCAACTAACGCAAGCACAACGGGTGATCGCTCGCCAGGGGAGAAGAGTATGAAGAAATTGCTCACCTGGGCCTGCGGGACGGCGATTGCTCTTTGCGCTGCAAGCCAACAGTCGGTGGCGCAGAGCCAGGAACTCGCTGCAGAGCCGGAGCCGGCGGTTTCCATCGGCGCCGACGTGGCTTTCAACAGCCGCTACATGTTCTGGGGACTTACGCTGAGCAATCGACCGGTCTGGCAGCCGGACGTTTGGTTATCCACCCACGGCGTGACATTCACTGTGTGGGCCAACAACGAATTTCAAGAAGACTCAGGCGGGTCTGACTACACCTCAGGAGGTGCCCGCTCGGGCAACACCGAGATCGACTACTCGGTCGACTACTCTTGGGCAATGAGAGGAGTCGAGTCGAAGCTGGGCGTCGTCCGATGGACCTACAACGAAGACAATACCGGTGTCCTGGGTCCGTACGCGCCGGAAGATCTTCCGGCGGGTTTCAGAAACGGTCCCGATCTCGACTCGACTGAGATCTACGCCTCTCTTACCTGGAGCAATGTCGCCCTGTCACCGAATCTCTCGCTCTTCTACGATATCGATCTCTACCGCGGGCTATTCGGTTGGGTGGGAGTGTCTCACGATGTTCCCGTTGGCTCGAGGAGTCTGACCTTGGGCGGTCTCGCCGGTTTCAGCTTTGGCGAGAGCAATACGGGTTCGAAAGATCTTCCGCTCTATGCGAAGGAGGGCTTTACGCACGTGGATCTCTCCGCGTCAACGGCATTCGAAGCGGGGACCGTGTCCGTTCTTCCGAACGTTCACGTTCAGTTCAACATCGACGACGCCACCAAGGTAACCTCCGCGACCGCCTTTGCCGAGGATTGGGTCGTCACTTTCGGAGCCACGCTCTCCTGGTCCAGAGGTTTCGGGGAAACCAGCGGACGGTAGCGGCTACGGCGCCGCTGCGAACTTCCATCCTGCCGAGGCAATCCGGTGACTGGCGATCATCGCCGCGGTCCCCGTCCCGATGACAATCAGATCGTATGCTCGTGTCATCGCCTGTCCGTGATCCCCGACCAATTCCTTTAATGGATTGCGTCCCTACAAGTCGTCCGGCGAAGTCGGACTCGACACGCCACAGCACGCCTGCGCCGCTTGCACAGGCGGACAGGGAACTGATCCGTAGGAACAGAACACACAACAGTCGCCCGCCTTGGGACGCAGCAACGTCTTGCAGTGTGCGCACTCATAGAAGTACTGGCAGGCGTCAGTGGGCATCGTTTCCGGCCGCGAGTGCTCGCAGCTCGGGCACGTGATCACCGACTGGATCGCGATCACACTCACGGCGCCGCCTTGACTTTCGACGGGAACCCCGCCTGCGTGGTCGCCCGCGTGAGCGCGGCGGGAGTCGCCTTCTCCGGATCGAACGTGACAGTTGCGGTCTTCTGGTCGAAGTCCACCGTGGCCGTCGTTACGCCCGGCACGCGCTCGAGCGCCTTGCGCACGACGATCGGACAGGTACCGCAGGTCATGTTGTCGACCGCGAGCGTGACGGTGCGCGGCGGGCCCGCCAGGGCCGTTGTCGCGATAAGGGCTGCGTTCAGCAGAACGATCCAGCGCATGGGAATCTCCTTCAGCTCAAGAAGGTCGGCGCATACCACGGAAAAGCAATGAGGACGGCAAGCCCGACGACGACGGCCCAGAAGAGCTGGCGCTGACGCCGACGCACGCGCGGATCGGCGCAGGTCTCACCGGGCTCACATCGCTCGGGCAGGAGGTAGAGTTGACGGAACGCCAGGGCGAGAAAGATCACCGTCACGGCGATCAAGAGCGGTCGATACGGCTCCAAGGCCGTGAGCTGCCCGATCCACGCCCCACTCACGCCGAGTGCCAGAAGGACGAGCGGTCCGACGCAGCAGAGCGAGCCGATGACCGCCGATGCGGCGCCGGCCCAGAGGTGTTTGCGCAAGCTGGCCATGGGCGTACCCTACACCCTGTACTTGGGTACGGAGTCAAGCTTGAGCGAACTGGCTATCACGATCGGGCGCCTGGCGCGCGCGGCGGGGGTCGGAGTGGAAACCGTCCGCTACTACCAGCGCCGACGGCTCCTGCCGATGCCCGCCAAGCGCGCTCGGGGCTTCCGCTACTACGGCCCGGAGATGCTTGAGCGGCTGCGCTTCATCCGCCGCGCGCAAGCGTTGGGGCTTTCCCTCGAAGAGATCCGCCAGCTCCTCGGGCTCGATCGCAAGCGCGCCTGCCGCGCCACGCGTGCACTCGCCGCCGAGCGTCTCGCGCTCGTCGAGGCGAAGCTGCGCGACCTGACCGCTTTGCGTAACGCACTCGCCGCGCTCATCGCCGAGTGCGACACCCGCGGCGGGCCGAGCTGCCCCATCCTCGCGCGGCTCTCGTACGAGGCACTCTCAGGCGCATAAGAGCACGCCTGAGGAAAGGCAAAACCTGAGTCGGCGGAGATAGGCTCTCCCGGGCGTGTGTAGCGTTGGCGCCGCCGGCGATTCAAAGACGACGTCGTTCATTCTGAGGCGGCTCGAGCCGTTGCAGAATGGGGCAGCTGTCCTCATCTCCCCGGCATAGATTCAGTAGCAGCGCGAGCTCGGAGCGCATCTGCTCCAGCGTGCGTACCTGGTGCTCGAGGGCGAGGCACTTCTGTTGCGCGAGATCGCGCACGGCGCGGCTGCACTTGACCGGGTTCTCGCGCAGCTTCAGCAGCTGTCGGATTTCCGTAAGGCTGAAACCGACACTCTGAGCGCGGCGCACGAATCGCAGGCGCGTGATGTCTGCATCCCGATAGGCGCGGCGGCCACTGGCAGAACGCGGAGCCCTCGGCACGAGCCCGATCTTCTCGTAATAGCGCAGCGTGTCAGGACTGCTTCCGGTCGCCTCGGCTGCGCCGCTGATCGTATAAACCACGCGAATCGCTCCTATTTCAGATCGTGCCGCTCTCGAGCGTTACTCAGAAGTGCACGCAGCCGCGGCAATGACAGTGCACCGGCCATGACGAGCGTTCCGTTGATGGCTACCGCGGGCGTCGCGAGTACGCCGCGCGAGGCTGCGCGCTCGATATGCTCGAGCACGTCGAGCTCCTCGAAGCGCACGCCGGGCGTGGCGCCGACGAGCGCTCGAATGTCGGCGCGAGACGCCCCGCAGTGGCGACAGTAACGGGAATAAAAGAGCTCGACCTCGATCGTCACGGTGAAGCTTCGTTCGGTATTGACCTGGAGCTTACTCCAGGTCGTAGGCTCATGACCCATGACGGTAGTAAGAGCCGACACGGCAGTGCTACGCGATCGCCGACGGGAGGCCGTTGCCGGTAGCGTAGCGCTTCTGCTTGCCGGCGGGACGCTTCTGTGCTGCGCCTTGCCGATCGTCCTCGTGAGTCTCGGGCTCGGCACGGCGGTGGCGGCCATGACCAGCAGCATGCCGTGGCTGATCGCGCTTAGTCATTACAAGGCATGGATGTTCGCCGCGTCCGCCGCGGCGCTGCTCGGAAGCGGTGTGCTGATCTTCCGCGCGGGGCGTGTATGCCCGAGCGACCCTGAGCTTGCACGGCTGTGTGCGCGCGCGGATCGGTGGAACCGGCGCGTGCTCTGGATCGGGACGGCGGTGTGGGGCTTTGGTTTTTTCATGGCGTACACGTGGCTGCCGCTACGGCAGGCGTTGGCCGGCTAGCACCAACGTGCTGAGCGGACGTGCGAAGAGTTTGCTATGCGCGCTGAGCGCTCTATCCGGTTTGCCGTGGACGGCGCACGCAGAGGGTCACGGCCCGACCTTCGGACTTGCTACCCCGACGCTCGCGCGCGGCCAGTGGAGCAGCGACACCGTTGCGATGAGCTTGAACGGCGAAATGGGCAGCTCGTACATGTTCCGCGAGATGGTCGGCTACGGCATCACGGAAGATCTGCAGGCGAGTCTGACGTTTCCGATCGGTCAAGGCGGAGATCGAATGGCCCCCCGCACGCGCGTAGGCAGCATGATGGGGGCATTCAGGGACATCGAAGCTTCACTCCAGTGGCGCTTTCATCGCACGGCCTCGGCGGTCGGCACGCGCCGTGAGAGCGCAGTGCTCGTTGGAGTGTCCGAGGCCGAGGACAGTGAGCGAGGCGGCATTGAAGTTGGCACAGGCGTCAATGTGGCCGCCGTGACGGGCTACGCTTCGCGCACGGTCTACTGGTGGCTCGGCGCCGGCGCGCAGCGCTACTCGAGCGAGCGCGGCGAGCAGCTCGGCGAGCTGTACTATGCCAGCGCCGTCTTTGGTTGGCGTCCGCCGCTCTTTCAACACGACTATCCCAAACCCGACTGGAGACTCTTCATCGAGAGCTTGTACGAGCACGCCGAGCCGCATCGCGTGAGCGGGCAGCGCGTGCCGAACAGCGGCGGTCGAAAGCTGCTGCTGGGACCATCGGTGCTGGGGCTCTACGGTCGGTGGGGCATCGAAGCCGGCATCGCGTGGCCCGTCATCCAGTCGCTCGATGGGATGCAGGCCGAGGAGGACTATCGGGCGAAGCTCGTTTTCACGTATTGGTTGTGAGCCTGAGGATGATCATATGAAGGACTTCCGCGTATATCCGCGACCAATGAGCACGCTGCTCGCGGTCGCCGCATTCCTGAGCGTGCCCGCCTTCGGCGGGGGGCTGCGCGAAGTGAACCAGACGATCTTCGGCATGGACTGCGCGCCGTGTGCCTACGGCATAGAGCGGGGCCTGAAGAAGCTTCCCGGCGTCACGGCGGTCCGCGTCAGTCTCAACGAAGGCCGGGCTGTCGTCTCAATCGCGCCGCACAGCTCTACCAGTCTTGCGCAGATACGCGAAGTGATTCGCCACAATGGCTTTACGCCCAAGGACGCCGAGGCCCTGATCGTGGGGCGCGTCCTGCGCGACGGCGCACGATGGTGGATCGACGCCGATGGCGCGGGGCGCTTCCTGATCGATACACGGGACCAGGCACTGGAAACGGAGCCGTCCGGACGCGGCACTTCCGGTGAGCGGACTCTTCGCGTGCGCATGCCCGAGACTCTCTCGAGCCCTCCGGCTGTACAGCTGCTCGAACAGTCGAGCTGAACGATGCTCGTGTGACTGCCGTCACGCTCGGCACCCTATCGCCCCGATCCTAATGTGGCGGTCGTCGCAGAACCGGCGTAACGATGCTGCGCTCGTCGGGGAATCTCCGAAGAATATGTACAGATCTCGGAGGGGCTCTGACATGAACAGAGACTGGCATTGGACATGGCGGTACGCCGCCGTGATCGTCGTCGTAATCATCCTCGCGGGCGTTCTCGGGGGCATGAGTTTATTCAAGGCCGCCGCAGCAGTGCCCGGCAAGCTTACCGCCGCTCATATCGTGAAGTTCCTCGGCTATAGCGGGGTGCTGGCAATATTCTTTTTATTGGCCCAGCGTGCGGCGCTGCAACTGCGCAGCGAGCGCACTCGCGCGGCGATGTTGGCGACAATCGTGATTCCCTTCGCGACGTTCGTGGTCGTCGCATCGGCGCACGGCGTACTGCTTCCTGTGCTGAAGCCCTTTCTGAGCACCGGGCTGCGCGCCATCTACAACTGGATTTTCGTCGCCGCCTCTCTCGCAGCGGCCGCCTGGCTCGTGCTCTCCATCCTGCAACAATCCGGTCCGCTTCAAAATCTGACGAGCGATGCCGGCAAGCGAGTAGCAGCTCTGCTCGACGACGACGTAGGGGCCGTCACCCTGTGTGGGTGTGGGGCCGCAAACAGCGCGACGGCAAAGTTCTGCGACCAGTGCGGAAGGCCGGCGTAGGACTGCCCATGAGAGAGAACATCGCGAAACTGTGCGCGCTGACGCTCGTCGTAATCGCTCTGGCGGTGCAGCAGCCCATTGCCGCCGCCACGAAGCAGGAGCTCGAGGCGTTCGCGAACGAAACCGTGAAGAAGCTCTACACGGAATCCCCTGCCGCTCAGCAGCTGGCCGCTCAGTCGCGCGGCATGCTCGTCCTTCCGCGGGTATGGAAAGGCGGCATTGGTCTTGGCGCCGAGGTCGGCGAAGGCGCTCTTCGCATCGGGGGACGCACGGTGGAGCACTATCGCCTTACGGGCGGCAGTTTCGGCTTCCAGCTCGGTTTGCAGCGCAAGTCCGTCGTGATTCTTTTCATGGACGGTGCCGCGCTCGCGAAATTTCGCGGCAGCGAAGGCTGGAAGGCCGGTGTCGACGGGAGCATTGCGATCGCAAGCCTCGGGGCGGGATCGAGCCTCGATACCAATACCGGCCAGAAGCCCATCATCGGCTTCGTCTTCTCGAACAAGGGCCTTATGTACAACCTGTCGCTCGAGGGCGCGAAGCTCACGAAGATCAAGAAGTGACGGGGCCAAACCGGCTGCGTCGTTCAGCGGCTGTTCAGCGCCGCGTCTCTAGGGTGGTATCAGGGTCAGAGGGAGGACTTGGAATGCGTTATGCGCTTGCAATCGCTGCGTCGGCATTGGCGGCGTTCGCGGCGAGTCAGCCGGCCGCGGCTGACCACAACAAGCCGTGGGTACGACTTCAGATCGGGATCCCGATCGAGCGGATCTTGGGCGACGGCGTGATCTTCGTGTCCGGAGGCGAGCGGTATTGGGTGCCGGACGGCTATCGCGACTACCGCGAGTGCCGCGACCGGCGCCACCGGCGGCATCGTCACGTGCACGTCTACTACGATCCCGGAACCTGGAGTGAAGACGACTGGCGCGAGCAGCGCTGGAACGATGAGGATTCGGATTCGGACGCGGACAGCGACTCTGATCGGCGCAAGCATCGCCGCGCTCGTCATTACCGCTCATACAGGGATTACGGGCACCGGCAAGCGAACGGCACGCTGGTGCTGACGATTCCCATCGACTGACGGGGTCGAGCATTCTGGCGAGCGCCGTGAACCCGCGAGTCCGGGCCGCGTACATCGCGCCCGGACTCGCTGGCAATCTGCTCATTCTTGGATCGCTCGCTCTTGGCGGCATCCTCGCCGCGCTCGCACCCGAGCAACACTATCGGGCGGTGCAGGAGGACGGGTACGTCGAGTGGGCGAGCTTCTGGGCCTTTGCGCTCGCGGCGGTCGCGTTCATCGCAGCCGCGAGCCGCGAGCGTCGTGCGGCCCATCGTGTTCCGTGGTTCGCGCTCTGCTTGGGCGCATTCTGCTGTTTCGTTGCGCTCGAAGAGATCTCATGGGGCCAGCGTGTCATCGGCTTCCGGCCGCCAGCGCTTTTCCTGGAGCGCAACTTCCAGCAGGAGCTGAATTTTCACAATATTGTTTCGAGCCGCTATCGCAAGCTGGCCGTCGAATTCGTCATCCTCACGTACGGAGTTCTTCTGCCGCTTGCTGCGCAAATGCGCCGGGTTGGTCCGTGGCTCGAGCGCTGGGGTGCGCTGGCGCCGCCGTTCGCTCTCGTGCCCGCCTTCGCGGTGATGCTCGGGGTCTATGCGTGGTATCCGTGGGACTTCACGGGCGAGTGGGTCGAGCTGGCGCTCGGCCTCGCGTTCCTGTTCGCGGCAAGCGGGGGCGCGCGTCGCGACGACGCCCGATGGCGCGAGCATCCGGCGCGCGGAGGATCACGCATCGTCGTGGCATTTGTGGCCGTGATCGGTCTCGGCACCGCGACCGCCGTTCTACAGAGCGCACGAGCCTCGAGTGACCCCGCGCGCGTCGCCGCGGCGAGAGCCGAGCTCAGTGCACTCAGCGCGGATCTCACGCACCTGCTCACCGGGAGCCGCTGCGGCATCCATAAGCGCCTGTACACGCTCGCGAGTGACCGCGGTTGGGATACGCTGCACGCCGGCCAGCTTGCTCGCCTCGCCGCCCGGGGAGTTCCGCAGGCGCGCATTCAATACCTGCTGGACCCGTGGAACTCACCGTACTGGCTTCGCGACCGGTGCGTAGATCAGGCGGAAGGTCACCGCCTTGCGTATGTGTACTCCTTCGGGCCCGATCGTCGCCGCGATTCGAACGCGCGCGGGATTGCAGGCGACGACATCGGTATCATGCTCGAGTTCCAAAGGCTTAACGAATGAATGCTCCCGAGCAACCGGCACAAGCTCTGTACGCACGCCTGTCCTCGCGCCGCCGTTTAATCGCCGCCTCGCTCTATGTTCTGGTCGCCGGGGCAGCCGTATACATCGCGTGGCTCGGCCACATCGTTACGCGAGAATTCGAGGGTCGCCGCTGGACTGTCCCCGCTCAGGTCTATGCCCAGCCGCTCGAGCTCTATCCCGGACTGTCCCTTTCGGCCGATGCGATCGAGCAGGAACTGAAGCGCCTGGGTTACCGCCGCGCAAGCGACCCTGTCGAGCCCGGCACGTATCGGCGCCGCGGGTCGCGCGTAGACGTCATGCTTCGAAAGGCACGTTTTGCGGACGAGGTGCGCGACGCTCAGCCGCTGCGAATCGTCGCGGATGAGCGGGGCATCATGAGCCTGCAGGGCAGAGACGGTGAGGATCAGACGGTCGTTCGCCTCGACCCGCTGCTGATCGGCAGCCTCTTCCCCGTGCACGGCGAAGATCGCATCGTCGTCGGGCCCGACGAGGTCCCTCCGCTCCTGCCCCAGGCGCTCAAGATCGTCGAGGACCGGAACTTTGATTCCCATAACGGGATCGATCTGCGCGCGATTCTGCGCGCCGCCTGGGTGAACCTCCGGGCGGGAAAAGTGGAGCAAGGTGGCAGCACGCTTACGCAGCAGCTCGTCAAGAGCTTCTTTCTCGACGAGCAGCGCACGTTCCGGCGCAAGGCCCGTGAGGCCGCGATGGCCGTCATTCTCGAGGGGCGCTTCGAGAAGGCCGAGATCATGAATGCCTACGTCAACGAGATCTATCTCGGCCAGGACGGCAACCGCGCGATACATGGTTTCGGGCTCGCGAGCCGCTTCTATTTCGGTAAGCCGCTCGCCGAGCTGGAATTGCCCGAGCTTGCGCTGCTCGTCGGCATCGTGCGTGGCCCGTCCTACTACAACCCGCGGGCGCACCCCAAACGCGCAAAAGAGCGGCGCGACTTCGTGCTGGAGCGCCTCGCGAAATTCGAGGTCATACCCGAGAAGGATGCAAAGACCGCCATCAAGCAGCCGCTTGGCGTGGCGCCGCGCGGCAAGGGCAGCGGGCAGTATCTGGCGTACCTCGAGCTCGTGCGCCGCACGCTGCGTCGGGATTATCGCGAGGAGGATCTGACCCAGGAGGGGCTGCAGATCTTCACGAGCCTTGACCCACGCGTGCAGGCAGCTGCCGAGCGGGCGATCGATGAGCAGCTCGTGCGACTCGATCGGAGGCAGAAATCGAAGAAGCGTCCGCTCGAAGGAGCGTTGGTCGTGACGACCCCGCAAAGCGGCGAAGTCGTCGCACTCGTCGGCGGCCGACAGATGCGTCTTACGGGATTCAACCGAGCGCTCGATGCGAAGCGATCCATCGGTTCGCTTGCAAAACCCATCGTGTACCTCGCAGCGCTCGAGAGCGGGCGGTACCACGCGGCGAGTCTCGTCTACGACGAACCGGTCGAGGTGCGGCTGCGAAACGGGGAGCACTGGCGGCCGCAGAATTTCGATCAGGAGACGCTGGGCCCGTTACCCGTCGTTCGCGCGCTCGCCGAATCGCGCAATCTCGCCACCGTTCAGCTCGGCCTTGATGTGGGGCTCGCAGCGGTGGCCGAAAAGTTCAACACCTTGGGACTCGATCGCGAGCCCGCGCGGGTTCCTGCGCTTCTGCTTGGCGCGGCGGAGCTCGCGCCGATCGAAGTCGCGCAGGTCTACAACGCGCTCGCAAACGGTGGATTTCACACCCCGCTGCGCGCGGTGCAGGCCGTGAAGACGAGCGAAGGACGAACGCTGAAGGCGTTTTCGCTCGAGGTGACCACTGCGGCCGATCCGGCCGCGGTGTATCAGCTGAATCGCATGCTCGCGGAAGTGATGACGCATGGTACAGGCCGCGCGGCCGCGGCCCGGCTGCCCGCGGGCCTCATCACCGCGGGCAAGACCGGAACCTCTTCGGACTTTCGAGACAGTTGGTTCGCGGGGTTCTCCGGCAGCCATCTGATCGTGGTCTGGGTGGGCCACGACGACAATTCACCGACCGGACTCACGGGCTCTCAGGGTGCACTCCCCGTCTGGTCGACGGTGATGCGCGAAATCGGCCCGAGATCCTGGGACGCAGCGATGCCCGAGACGCTCGAGGAGGCGTGGGTTGAGTACTCGAGCGGGCTCGCCACAGAGCCGGGGTGCGCCGAGGACGTGATCGGCATCGCGGTGCCACGCGGCACGCAACTGGATTTCCGGGACGGCTGTGACGCACCGGGCTTCGATTACTTCGCGGAACGCCTCATCGACTGGTTTCGCGGCGCTGCGCGGTGAACCCTCGGCCGCGTGCGATCGAATCTGAACGCAAGCTGAACGCGTGAATTAACGCGCCGCGCGCGCGGTTCGTCCGCGCTTGTGATGGATGTCCATGCCTCGCCTCGTACTGTCCCTTAGCTTTGGCGTAACGATCAGCTCTGGGAACCGGGCATGGCTCGACGTAGCGACAGAGTATTCGCGAACGGAATTGCTGCTGCCGTGCTCACGGTGGCAGGGCTCGTCGGTTGGGCTCCGCTCCAGGCGCATCCTCATCCCCAGGATGAGCTCGAGCCGGGCGCGGCTTTCGCGCGCCATGCGCTCGCGATGCGCGGTCACCCATATCGCTATGGCGGCGAGCGCCCCGGAGGCTTCGATTGCAGCGGCCTCGTGAACTACGCGGCGTCGCGGATCGGAGTGCGCGTGCCGCG
>JBQTHP010000131.1:0-9976 GCA_052389755.1 Gammaproteobacteria bacterium | reverse complement strand
GCCGCTTCCATCCAATCCTCGAGAATGCCCTTGAGCACCTGCCGATAGAGATTCGCCTTGGTCTTGAAGTAGTAGTGCACGTTGGCCTTCGGCAAGCCCGCTTCGCTGGCGATGCTCTCGGTGGTCGCACCTCTGAATCCGTGCAGGGCGAACGTCTTCTCCGCGGCGCGCAGGATGCGCGCCTCGTTGGCACCGCGGATGTCGAGCTTTCTCGCGGGCGCCGCCGCGCTCACGCCGGCCGCCGTCCCGGGTTGTTCGGGTGCGTCGTCCAATCGGCTTTCTCGCGCGCGATCGCGCGACCGGTGCGCGGATCGATGCCGCTCGTCATCGGGCGCATCGTGATGCAGCCTTGCACCGGACAGACGCTGACGCACAGGTTGCAACCGACGCACTCGGCGTCGATCACCTCGAAGCGCCGCTCGCCGTTCACGCTCGACGTTATCGCCTGGTGCGCCGCATCCTCGCAGGCGATGTGGCAGCGCCCGCACTTGATGCACAGGTCCTGGTCGATCCAGGCCTTGTCCACGTGGTTGAGATTCAGGTACTGCCAGTCGGTCACGCTCGGGACGGCCTTGCCGACCAACTGGTGAACCGAGGCAAAGCCCTTGCGTTCGAGATAGTTTCGTAGCCCGTCCACCAGGTCGTCGATGATCTTGAACCCATAGACCATCGCGGCCGTGCAGACCTGGACGGTCGTTGCGCCGAGGGCGAGGAAGTCGACCGCGTCGCGCCAGTCGGTGATCCCACCGATACCGGAGATCGGCAGGCCCGCGGTCTCGCGCGAGCGGGCGATCTCCGCGACCATGTGCAAGGCAATCGGCTTGACGGCCGGACCGCAGTAGCCGCCGTGCGATCCCTTGCCGTCGGTCGACGGGTAGATGGTCAGCGTGTCGTAGTCGACGCGCATGATCGAGTTCAGCGTGTTGATCAGCGACACGGCGTCGGCGCCGCCGTCCCTCGCGGCCTTGGCCGCGGGCAGGATGTTGGTGATATTGGGTGTCAGCTTCACGATCACCGGCACACGCGCGTACTTCTTGCACCACTGCGCGGCCAGCTGGATGTACTCCGGCACCTGGCCCACTGCGGAGCCCATGCCGCGCTCGGACATGCCGTGCGGGCAGCCGAAGTTGAGCTCGAGGCCGTCCGCGCCGGTGTCCTCGATCATCGGCACGTACTTCGCCCAGCTCTCTTCGCGCATCGGCAACATGACCGAAACGATCAAGGCCCGGTCCGGCCAGTCTCGCTTGATCTGGCGGATTTCCGCGAGGTTGATGTCCAGCGGCCGGTCGGTGATCAGCTCGATGTTGTTGAAACCGATCACGCGCCGGTCATTGCCATGGATGGCCCCGTAGCGCGGACCACTCACGTTGACGATCGGCGGATCTTCACCAAGAGTTTTCCAGACTGCACCGCCCCAGCCTGCCTCGAAGGCCCGATTGACGTTGTAGGCCTTGTCCGTCGGCGGCGCCGATGCCAGCCAGAAGGGATTCGGCGACTTGATGCCGAGAAATTCCGTGGTCAGGTCGGCCATGTCACGAACCTCGCCTGAGAAATCTGTCGATGGACAGGGCGGCGAGCTTGCCGTCCTGCACTGCGGACACCGTGAGATCCGTGCCGCCGTAAACGCAGTCGCCGCCGGCCCACACACCCGGTAGCGAGGTCCTTCGTTCCTCGTCGACCACGATCCTGTCCTCGCGCAGCTCGATGATCTCCGCGGTCTCTGCGAGGCGTTCCCACAGCACCTTCTGCCCGATCGCTTTGAACACCACGTCGGCATCGAGCACGAACGTGTGTCCCGTGCCTTCCAGCCGTCCGCCCTGCGCGATCCTCGTCGTCTCGAACTCGACGGCGCGCACACGTCCATCCGCAGTCAGGAGCTTCCGCGGCCTCGACCAGTACCTGACCGTCGCTCCCCGGATCTGGGCGAACTCCTGCTCGTAACGGCTGGCGTTCATGTGTTCCTGGCCGCGCCGATAGACGATGGTCACCTCTTCCGCGCCGAGGGCTTTGCTCTGGACCGCGATGTCGATCGCGGTCATGCCGCCACCGATCACGACGACTCTGCGGCCTACCGGCAGCGACGCCTTGTTCTGCGCCTGCCGCAGAGTTGCGATGTAGTCGACCGCGTTCTCCACGCCCTCGAGGCGTTCGCCATCGAGGCCGAGGCCGTTGACGCCGCCCAGACCGACACCGAGAAACACCGCGTCGTATTTCGCGCGCAGCTCGGCGAGCGCGACGTCCTTGCCCAACGCCACGCCGGTGCGGACCTCGATGCCGCCGATGCTGAGGATGTATTCGACCTCGCGAGCGGCGAAATCGTCCGGTGTCTTGTACGCGGCGATGCCGTACTCGTTGAGCCCGCCGAGTTTCTCTTGTGGCTCGAACACGGTGACGCTGTGCCCCAGCATCGCGAGCCGATGCGCGCAGCTCAAGCCGGCCGGGCCGCCGCCGACCACGGCGACGGTGCGCCCGGTGGCCGGCGCGCGCTCGAACAGGGGAGTGCGCTGCTCGAAAATCGGATCGGTGGCGTAGCGCTGCAGCAAGCCGATGCGCACCGGCCGGTCTTCGTGCGTGTTGCGCACGCACGCCTGCTCGCACAGCACCTCCGTCGGGCACACCCGGGCGCACATGCCACCCATGATGTTTTCGCTGAGGATGGTGTGTGCCGAGCCTTTCAAGTTGCCGCTGCGAATTTTCTGGATGAAGCCAGGAATGTCGATGCCCGTCGGACATGCGGTCGTGCAGGGGGCGGCGTAGCAGAAGTAGCAACGGTCGGCGTCGATGATCGCTTCCGACGGCGACAGGGGCGGGTGCATGTCCGCAAAGTTGACGGCGATCTGCTCGTCGCTGAGACGTCCCGGCCGGACGTCTGCCGCATCAGTGACGGGTTTCGCCATCAGCGCCGCACCGGCCGGGGCGCGGTCAGCTCCAGCTGCTTCTTCACCGCGTCGTAGTACGGAGCGTACGCCGGACGCTGGACGTACTTGCCGGCGCCGCGCTCGACCCGCAGATCGCCCTTCGCATACACCAGCTTCCCGGCGCTTACGGTATGCGAGGCGCAGCCTTTCACGGTCATGCCCTCGAAGATGTTGAAGTCGACCTTCTGACGATGCGTCTTCACGGAAATCGTCTTGCTCGCGGACGGGTCCCAGACCACGAGGTCGGCATCGGCGCCGACCGAGATGCTGCCCTTGCGCGGATAGATGTTGAAGATCTGGGCCGCGTTGGTGGAGGTGACGCGCACGAACTCGTTCATGGTCAGCCGGCCGGTACCGACCCCGTGATGCCACAGCACCTCCAGGCGGTTCTCGATTCCCGCCGTGCCGTTGGGGATCTTGCGGAAATCGTCCTTGCCCGCCGCTTTCTGATCCGCGCAGAACGTGCAGTGATCGGTCGCGGTGGTCTGGAGATTACCGGCCTGCAGGCCGCGCCACAGCGCCACCTGATGCTCTGGCGAGCGGAACGGCGGGCTCATCACGTGCGCCGCGGCGCGTTCGAAATTTGTATCTCGATACACGGAGTCGTCGATGAGCAGGTGTCCGGCAAGGACCTCTCCGAATACGCGTTGCCCTTCGTTGCGCGCGCGCGTGATCGCCTCGAGCGACTGTCGCGAGGAAACGTGCACCACATAGATCGGGACCTTGATGACTTCAGCGATGCGGATGGCGCGATTGGCGGCCTCGCCCTCGACTTCCGGCGGGCGGGACAGCGGATGACCCTCGGGCCCGGTGATGCCGCGTTTGTAGATCTGGTCCTGCAGCTTGAAAACCAGGTCGCCGTTTTCCGCATGCACGGTGACGATCGCGCCCAGCGTCAACGCGGTGGAGAAGCTGTTCACCAGCGTCTCGTCGTCGCACATGATGGCGTTCTTGTACGCCATGAAGTGCTTGAAGCTGTTGACGCCGTGCTCGCGCACGAGGCTCACCATGTCCTCGCGCACGCTCTCGTCCCACCAGGTGATGGCGACATGGAACGAATAATCCGCCACGGCCTTTTGCGCCCATTCGCGCCACTGCCGCCAGGCCTCCATGATCCGCTGGCGCGGATTCGGGATGACGAAATCGATGATCATGGTCGTGCCGCCGGCGAGGCCCGCGGCGGTGCCCGAATAGAAATCGTCGCTGGCCACGGTTCCCATGAAAGGGAGCTGCATGTGGGTGTGCGGGTCGATTCCGCCGGGCATGACGTACTGGCCGCCCGCATCGATCACCTCGCTGCGCGCGGGCGCTGCGATGCCTTGTGCAATTTCTACGATCTTTCCATCCGCGCACAGGACGTCCGCGCGGTAGGCTTGATCGGCCGTAACGACGGTGCCGCCTTTGATGAGTACAGCCATGTCGACCACCTCGCTACGCTCTGCTCTCGAGGGACTGCGCAACGGCGGATTTCTGCAGGCTCCACCGGCTGCTCAGGTAATAAATGGTCCCGCCGAGCAGCGAGCCGGTGAACCACCCATAGGTGTAAAACCACTGCAGCGCGCCCGTGGTGATGGCAACCAGCGTCAACGCGACGGGCACGAGAAACGCCACGAATCCCGCGAAGTTCCACGCCGGATACGGGCCCTGATCCAGATATAGGCCCGGCAGGTCGTAGTGCTGCCTGCGCACGATGAAATAGTCCACGACCATGATGCCCGCGATTGGACCGAGCAGGCTCGAGTAGCCGATGAGCCAGTTCGAGTACAGGCTGTCGACGCTGACGCCCGACTCGAGCCAGCCCATGCGCTTGAACAATTCCCAGCTCATCAATGCCAGGCCGATGAAGCCGGTGAGCAGCACCCCTTGTTTCTGTCCAATAAGACGGGGAGCCACGTTCTGGAAGTCGTTGGTGGGCGAGACGATGTTCGCCGCCGTGTTGGTTGAGATCGTCGCCACGATGATGATGATCATCGAGACGACCACCCAGAACGGGCTGTCGATCCGTCCGATCAGGTTGATCGGGTCGGAGACGGTCTCGCCGACCAGTTCCGCGGAGGCGGCGGTCATCACCACGCCGAGCCCGGCGAAGAGGAGCATGGTCAGCGGCAGGCCGATGATCTGACCGATGATCTGGCTCTTCTGCGATCGGGCGAAGCGGCTGAAATCCGGAATGTTCAGCGACAACGTCGCCCAGAAGCCCACCATCGCGGTGAGACCGGCGAAGAAGTAGCCGGGCAACGGTGCATCCGGCGGCCGGTTGCCGGGTCGCGCAAGCAACTCGCTCACCGAAGCCTGCGGCCACGCCCACCAGAGCAGTCCCGCGCCGACGAGCAACAGCAGTGGCGCCGCGAAAGCCTCCAGGTGCTTGATCGATTCCGAGCCGCGGATCACCACCCACACGTTCGCGACCCAGAAAATGAGGAAGCCCAGGACCTCGCCCACCCCGCCGAGCTGCGCCCAGCTATCGGAGATCGCCGACAACAGCAGGTGTACGGCGATCCCGCCGAACAGCGTCTGAATCCCAAACCACCCGCAGGCCACCAGCGCGCGGATCAGCGCCGGGACGTTGGAGCCGATGATTCCGAACGAGGAACGCAGCATGACCGGGAATGGAATGCCGAACTTGGTGCCGCCGAAGGCGTTGAGGATGAGCGGTATCAGCACGATGACGTTGGCGATGAATATCGCCCACAACGCCTCGCCGACGGAGAGCCCGAAGTACGTCGTCAGTACGCCGCCCAGCGTGTAGGTCGGCACGCAGATCGCCATGCCTACCCACAGCGCAGTGATGTGCCACGCGTTCCAGCTGCGCTGTGCGACCCGCGTGGGCGCGATGTCCTTGTTGAAGCGCGCGCTCGCGGCGAGATCCGCGCCGACTTCGAGCTCGTAGAACTCGCCGACCCGCACCGTCCGGCTTTTTGCGGGCTCGCCCATCATCCGCCTTGCACCAACGAACCGTAGGCTTCCGGCCGGCGGTCGCGGAAAAACTGCCACGTGTCGCGGACCTGGCGGATCATGTCCAGATCGATTTCGTGCACCAGCAGCTCGTCGCGATCGTAGCTGGCCTGCGCTTCGATCTGGCCACGCGGATTGACGATGTAACTGGAGCCGTAGAACTCACCCATCCTGTCGGCCCAGGGTTGCTCCTTGCCCACTCGATTGATCGCGCCGATAAAAACGCCGTTCGCCGCGGCCGATGCCGGCTGTTCGAGCTCCCACAGGTACTTGCTGAGCCCGGCGACGGTGGCGGACGGATTCACGATGTATTCCGCGCCGTTCAGGGCGAGCGCCCGCCAGCCCTCCGGAAAATGCCGGTCGTAGCAGATGTAGACGCCGAGCTTCACGTACGCGGTATCGAACACCGGGTAGCCCAGGTCGCCGGGCTTGAAGAAGAACTTCTCGTAGAAACCGGGATCGACCTGCGGGATGTGAGTCTTGCGGTATTTGCCCAGGTACTTGCCGTCGGCATCGATGACCGCGGCCGTGTTGTAGTACACGCCGGTCATCGCTTCCTCGTAGACCGGAACGACCATGACGATGCCGTGCTTCTTCGCGTACTCCTGCATGAACTTCGTCGTGTGGCCGTCCGGGACCGGTTCCGCAGCCGCATACCATTTGCGGTCCTGGCTCGGACAGAAGTAGGGCTGCGTGAAGATTTCCTGGAAGCACAGCACCTGAACGCCGCTCGCGGCTGCCTTTTCGATGAGCGGTACGTGCGCCTCGAGCATCCGATCCCTGATTTCCTCAGGAAGCATGCGCGAGGCGTCGCCCTTCAGCCCCATCTGGATCAATCCGCACTTGAGCTTGCGCATCCTCGCACCCCCGGTGAGTCTCGCCGGAATCAGTCGTGAGTCGGAAAGATGTAGTGCGCGCCGGCACCGATGGACGTGGGCCAGCGCGACGTCACGGTTTTCAGACGGGTGTAGAAGTGCACGCCTTCCGGACCGTAGATCGCGTGACTGCCAAAGAGCGAGCGGTTCCAGCCACCGAAACTGTGGAACGCCACCGGCACCGGAATGGGAACGTTGACACCCACCATGCCCACCTGCACGCGCCTCGCGAAATCACGCGCCGCATCGCCGTTGCGCGTGAACACCGCGACCCCGTTGCCGTAGTGGTTCTCGTTGACCAGGTCCACGGCCTCCTCGTAATCGCGAGCGCGCACGACGCACAGGACCGGACCGAAGATCTCTTCCCGGTAGATGGTCATGTGCTTGGTGACGTGATCGAAGAGCGAGGCGCCGAGGAAGAAACCCTTCTGGCGCGCGACCGGCGCTTCGCGGCCGTCTACGAGGAGCGTCGCGCCTTCGGCCACCCCTTTCTCGATGTACGACGCGACTCGCCTGCGGTGCTGTTCGGTGATCACGGGTCCCATGTCGGCTTCGGGATCGGAAGCGGGGCCGATGCGCAATGACGAGGCGCGGCGGGCGAGGGCAGCGACGAGTCTGTCCGCGGTTTCCTCGCCGACTGGCACCGCGACGGAAATGGCCATGCACCGTTCGCCGGCCGAGCCGTAGGCCGCACCCATCAACGCGTCCGCCGCCTGATCGATATCGGCATCGGCAAGCACCAGCATGTGGTTCTTGGCGCCTCCGAGCGCCTGCACGCGTTTGCCGGCCTTGCTGCCCGTCGTATAGACGTGCTCGGCAACCGGCGTCGAGCCGACGAAGCTCACGGCCTTGATGTCCGGGTGGAGCAGGATTGCATCGACCGCTTCCTTGTCGCCGTGCACGACATTCAGCACACCGGCGGGCAGCCCGGCTTCGTGCAGCAATCCGGCCACGAACATCGGTGCCGACGGGTCGCGCTCGGAAGGCTTGAGAACGAAAGCGTTGCCGCAGGCGATGGCCACCGGGTACATCCAGAGCGGAACCATGGCCGGAAAATTGAACGGAGTGATTCCCGCCACGACGCCGAGGGCCTCCCGGTCACTGTAAGTGTCGATGTTCGGGCCGACGTTGCGGCTGAAATCGCCCTTCAGCAGATGGGGAATGCCGCAGACGAAATCCACCACCTCGATGCCGCGAGCGACCTCGCCCAGCGCATCGGCGTGGGTCTTGCCGTGCTCGGCGCTGATGTGAGCCGCGATCTCCTCGCGATGCTCATCCAGCAGCGACTTGAACTTGAACAGGTAGTTGGCGCGCTTCGCCGGGGGTGTCTCCGACCAGCCGGGCCAGGCCGCTTTGGCCGCAGCGACTGCCCGTGCCACGTCTTCGCCCGATGAGAATCCGACCCACCCGGATTCCTGGCCGGTTGCAGGATCGAATAGTGGCGCGCCGCGCCCGCTGGTGGTGGCTGTCTCCTCGCCGCCGACGAAATTCAGGACCGTCTTGCCTTTGTGCACGGCTTACTCGACCTGTCTGATTAGTCAGGATTCAGGTAGCACAGCCCCCGGCAGCGGTCAAATCCGTGCGCGTCACTGCACCCCGGTCCACGACCCGTACATGGGATTCGGCAGGACATACCAGCCGTTGCCCCAGTACGCCGCATGCTTTTCGGTCGCCGCCTTGCGGCTGCCCTGCGTCGCCGGCTCGGTGCACGGCGCGACCACTCGCTTGCGCACGCACGGCAGGAAGTCACCGAGATCATCACCAACCAGCATGATGACCCGGTAGTCCTTGCCGATCAGATCGCGCCGTACCTGCTTCTCCTGCGTCCAGCCCGGCTTCTCGTCGGAGAGCATGACGCTTTGCGCATCGGCTGCGATTCCCGCCTCGCGCAGATCGTCCAGCGTCGTACCCTTCTGCGGGCACGGATCAGCCACACCGGCGATCGGTGCACAGCTTCGGTTGGTCACATAGAAGAGCTCGACACCAGCATCCCGGGCACGTTGCACGAAGGTCGCGGCACCCGGAACGGCGATCGACTGGTTGGCTTCGTGCCACGCGTCGAACTTGGCCTCGGTGAACGGTGGTTCGAGTGTTGCCTGAAACTCGACGTTGTTCACCACTGTTTCGTCGATATCGAGAATGATCGCCGGCTTCAGCTCCGGTTTCGGTCCGGCCGCTGCGCCTTGGGCGGGCAGGGCACTCCAGGACTTGTCTTCGATCAAGCGCTGCAGATCCTGGGCGGCCGCTGCATAGGCCTGGGTCGCCAGCGCGTGGTACTCCGCTGCGTTGCGCACCCAGAGCACTCCGAGATCCGGCGGAACGGGTTGCGAGACACACGCCGCAACGAGAACCACGGCGGCCAGCGCAATCAGGCAATGGAGTTGGTTTCGCATCGTGATGCCATCAGAAAAAAAGGGCGGCCGCGCGGGCCGCCCCTCGTCGCTTGCTGCAGCCTCAGAAGCTGTAGTTGATGCCGAACCGGATCTCCCACAGGGACGCGTCGGACACGCGCGCCTGGCCCGCCGGCGTGACGAACGTGTTGAAGTTGTATTGGTTGGTCGTCGCGTTGCGCGTGAATTCGACCAGTTGCAGGTTGTGCGGAAAGCTCTGCTCGTTGAACACGCCCCAGTCGTCGTTGATCAGGTTGCCCAGGTTCTCGATCATGAAGAACGCCGAGAATTTGTGTCCGTCGACGAACGAGGGCAGCTCCTGCGAGATCTTCAGGTCGAACTTGTGCCACCAGGCGCCGTCGAGCGAGTTCCTGGGCGCGATGCCGCCGGCGTACTGGTTGAGGCCGCTCGCCTCGAGATACGAGAAGAATGCCGCCTGGTCGAAGCCCGGAGCGAACACCACTTTCGGATCGGTAGGACCCGACGGGATGTACAGCAGGTGGCGGTCGTCGAGCGTGTCGCCGAAAATGTTGCCGCCGTCGACGAACACCGGACTGAACGGCCGGCCTTCGTTCACGCGGCCATACAACGTGATCTTGGTCTGGTTGTCGCCGAAGAACGCACGCCTGAAGTTCGCTACCAGCGTGAAGCGATTCTTGATGTTGTAGTTCGAGCGCGCGACGCCCGGGTCGTTGGGGTCGGAAACCGAAACGTTCACGTAGTTGGAGAACGCGACCGAGCTGGTCATCGGATTGACGTCGCTCGACTCCGTGTACGCGTAGCCCAGCGTCCAGTCCAGTCCCCAGTCGTATGCCTTGCTCAGCGCGAGCGAGTACAC
>JBQTHP010000130.1:0-18065 GCA_052389755.1 Gammaproteobacteria bacterium | reverse complement strand
CCCCCCTCCATGATCCTGTTGTGTATAAGAATACCCTCTCCCGGGGGGAATCGATGTTGTTCGTGGACGTCATCCGCGCCAAACGCGACGGGGCAGCGTTGTCTGCCGAGCAGATTGCGTTCTTCGTGCGCGGTCTGACGGACGGCAGTATTCCGGCCGAGCAGGTCTCCGCGCTCGCCATGGCGATCTGCCTGCGTTCCATGTCGTTCGACGAAGCCGCGGCCTTGACCACGGCCATGGCGGCTTCGGGGACGATTCTGAAATGGCGCGCGGAGGAGTTGGGCGGCCCGGTGGTCGACAAGCATTCCACGGGAGGCATCGGCGACAAGGTGAGTTTCCTGCTCGCGCCGATCGTCGCAGCCTGCGGTGGTTTCGTGCCGATGATCTCGGGCCGCGGCCTCGGCCACACCGGCGGCACGCTCGACAAGATCGACAGCATTCCGGGCTATCGCTCCACTCCGGATCTGGCGACGTTCGAGAAGGTGGTCAGGTCCGTAGGCTGCGCGATCATCGGCCAGACCGCCGATCTCGCTCCGGCCGATCGGCGTTTCTATGCCATCCGCGACGTCACCGGCACCGTGGAATCCATCCCGCTCATCACCGCGTCGATCCTGTCCAAGAAGATCGCGGCGGGGCTGGACGCCCTCGTGATGGACGTGAAGGTCGGCTCGGGGGCTTTCATGGCCTCGATGGATCAGGCGCAGGCGTTGGCCCGCAGCATCATCGGCACCGCCGCGAGCGCCGGGCTTAAGACCCGGGCGCTGATCACCGACATGAACGAAACGCTCGGACTGACGGCCGGCAACGCCGTGGAGATCCGCGAATCGGTGGCTTATCTCCAGAACGCGCGGCGCGAACCGAGATTGAACGAAGTGGTGCTCGCACTCTGCGCCGAGATGCTGGTGCTTTCGGGTCTCGAAAAGGAGAGAGAGGCGGCACGGCAGCGCGCCGATGCGGCCGTCACCTCCGGCCGTGCTGCGGAGATCTTCGGACGAATGGTCGCCGCCCTGGGCGGACCAGCCGATTTCATCGAACGGCCTGACGGCTACTTACCGGTTGCGCCCGTGACCTCGGCGGTTCAGCCGGCCACGAGCGGGTATCTCGCTGCGGTGAATGCACGCGCAGTGGGCAATGCAATCATCGGGCTCGGAGGCGGGCGTCGCCGCGCGGACGACAAGCTCGACTTGTCGGTCGGGTTCACCGACATCGCACCGATCGGCGCAGCCGTCGACCCTGCACGCCCACTTGCCGTCGTTCATGCGGCGAGCGATGCCGATGCGCAGCGTGCCATCCACAACCTACGCGCGGCCTGCACGATCACACCATCACCGCCGCCGCCGCGGCCCGTCATTTACGAAACCTCGGGAGAAGAAGATTGAGATGGATGAGTCTGATCGGGATCGCCGTGATCCTGGGCGTCGCGGTACTGCTGTCGATCAACCGAAAGGCGATCCGCCCTCGCATCGTCCTGAGCGCGTTCGCGTTGCAGATCGGGATCGCGGCATTGGTGCTCTATGTTCCTGCCGGGCGGCGCGCCATCCTGGCCATCTCGCACGGCGTCGAGGCCGTGATCGGCTATTCGCAGGCCGGCATCAGCATGGTGTTCGGCAGTCTCGCCGACACGAGCAAAGGCATCAGCTTCGCAGTGCACGTGCTGCCGGTGGTCATCTTCTTCGCGGCCCTGATGAGCATCCTCTATCACCTTCGGATCATGCAATGGGTCGTCAGGCTTATAGGTGGCGCGCTTCGCAAGGTTATCGGCACGAGCACGGTCGAGTCCTTGTGCGCGGCTGCCACGATATTCGTGGGGCAGACTGAGTCGCCGCTTGCGATACGTCCTTACCTGCGCCGGCTGACGGAACCGCAGGTCTTCACGGTGATGGCCACCGGCATGGCCTCGGTCGCCGGTACGGTGCTCGCCGCGTATGCACAGCTCGGCATCAAGCTCGAGTACCTCCTGCCGGCCTCATTCATGGCTGCGGCGGGCGGTCTGCTGATGGCGAAGATAATCATGCCCGACGATCCGGCGGTTGCGCGGCAGGCCGAGGAGGATGTGATGCTCAAGGACGAGGGCAGCCGGCATGCGAACGTCATCATGGCCGCCGGCGTCGGTGCGGCTGACGGAGTGAAGCTCGCGGTCGCCATCGCAGCGATGCTCATTGCCTTCGTAGGGCTCATCGCTCTCTTCAACGGCCTCGTCGGCTGGATCGGAGGGCTGTTCGGCATCGAAAGTCTCACGCTGGAGAGAATGCTCGGCTTCGTCTTCGGGCCGCTGATGTACCTGCTGAGCGTGCCGTGGGCCGAAGCCCAGATTGCCGGCGCGTTCTTCGGCGAAAAGCTGATCCTCAACGAGTTCGTCGCCTATCTGCATTTCGGGCAGATCGCGGATACGCTGAGCCCGAGGGCCGAGGCCATCACGACGTTCGCGCTCTGCGGCTTTGCCAACATCTCTTCCATCGCGATCCAGATGGGCGCACTGGGCAGCCTGGTTCCGGAGTTGCGCGAGTTCATCGCCCGCTACGGTCTGCGGGCCGTGGCAGCCGGGTCTCTTTCGAACCTCCTGAGCGCGGCGCTCGCGGGTTTGCTGTTGGACCTCTGATGCGGCGAACGGTGATCATCGACTGCGATCCCGGCCAGGACGACGCGATCATGCTGCTGCTGGCACTTGCGTCGCCCGAAGAGCTGGACATCGCCGGGGTCACGACGGTCGCCGGAAACGTGCCGCTCGCCCTGACGCAGCGCAACGCGAGGCTCATCTGCGAGCTGGCCGGGCGCGGTGACGTCCGTGTGTACGCCGGCTGCCGGCGCCCGATGGTGCGCGAGCTGATCACCGCGGAGGATGTGCATGGCATCTCCGGGATCGACGGCATGGAAATCCGCGAGCCGCGCCTCGAGCTGCAGCGACAGCACGCGGTCGATTTCATCGTCGCGACACTGATGGAGTCCGCCGACGACTCGGTCACGCTCGTGCCGACAGGGCCGTTGACCAACGTCGCCATGGCAATGGTCAAGGAGCCGGCGGTCCTGTCCCGGATCCGCGAAATCGTCCTGATGGGAGGCGCGATGCGCGAAGGCGGCAATACCACGCCATCCGCCGAGTTCAATATCCTCGTCGATCCCCATGCCGCGCACGTGGTGTTCGGCTGCGGCCGTCCGATCGTAGCGATGGGGCTCGACGTGACGCACCAGGTGCTCGCGACACAACCGCGAATCGAACGCATCCGCGCGCTCGATCATGAAGTCGCGCGGGCAGCGTGCGGCATGCTGAACGCTTTCAATCGCTTTGACAGCGCCAAGTACGGGGTCGAGGGCGCGCCGCTGCACGATCCCTGCACGATCGCCTACCTGCTGGAGCCGCGAATGTTCAAGGTGAGAGCGTGCAACGTCGCGGTGGAGATCCACTCGGAACTGACGATGGGACACACCGCAGTGGATTACTGGAACGTCAGCGATCGTCCCGCCAACGCTCAGTGGGTATACGGTGTGGACTCCGAGGCGTTCTATGACCTGCTGGTCGAACGCCTGGCGCGCTTCGACGGCCGGCCGGTCGGATGAAGTGCTTTTGACCACAAGAACGCGAATTCAGGTGAAGAACGAAGAGCGCATCCTGGATGCGGCGCAGGACGTGTTCGCGACCTACGGATACCAGGGGAAGTAGGCAACGTCTACTGCGTTGCCAGCGCGATCTTGATGTCGACCACGGGTGTTCCGTCTACAGCTTCGATCGGCTTCACCCGTACGCGTGTGCGTTCTCCCCCAGCCGTTGCGCAAGGCGGTACCGTCCGCCGCCTGACTAACAACGGTGGAGCGAACGCGGGAGAGATAAAGTGCTGGCATGCGCGCTCGTCGCGCTCACAGGCGGCGTGCCCGGCCGCTGAACGAGGGCGCGGCCATGTGCGCGTCAATCTCCGCGAGGTCGGCCTTGTAGATGAGCTCGATGACGAACATGGCGGCCGAGCTTGCATCAAGGCCGGAGCATCCAGACTATGCGCAGTTCCGGACGGAGTCCGTGTGCGCAAGCCCTTCAGCCATCATCGATTTCCTCACCTATCGAAAAGCCAGATGCGCATAGTCGCGGGCTCGGCATAGACGCGCTTATGCGGAGCTCCGCATAGGCGCGTGAGGTGCACGCGCGGCCGGGGCACGAGGGCGGCGAGCCGTGCCAGAAAGTCGAGCGGCTCGAAGAGCACGTGTGTGGTGCCGTCGCGGTAGGGGGTTTTGAGCGTGTAGCGAATCCCGCCACCGGAGGTGAGCGCCAGGCGCTCGGTGGCGAGTGCCGGTCGGCCGATGTAGCGGCACAGCCGCTCGAGCTTCTCGCGTTCGGCGCCGCCGATGGTGATGCCGGCGTGCAACCTGAAAAACGGCACTGGCATCTCGCGAGACCACCGCACGTGCCGTTCGTTTACAGCAGGTTCGCGGAGCTCACCGCCTAAAAATCGACCGAAGCCGAGAGCACGAACGTGCGCGGGCTGCCGAGCACCAGGTAGTTGGAACCCGGAAAACCGCCCACCGAGATCCAATCGCTCTCGTCCGTCACGTTGTCGATGCGAAGCCGGTACGTCACCGGCCGCTCGGCGATGCTCGTCCCGTAACGCGCCCCGACGTCGAGCCGCGTCCAGGACGAAACCTCGACGGTGTTGGCCGCATCCGCAAACTGATCGGACGTGTAGATCGCGCGCGCATCGACCGTGAGACCCTCGACTACCGGCGGGTCCCATTCGACGTTCACGTTGGCCTGCAGCTCCGGAACTCCAACCGGATCATTGCCTTCGTTGACGCCGCCCTGAGTGCGGCTCATTTCCGGATCGAGCCAGGTCAGTCCACCGATCAGTCGGACGTCGGGACGCAACTCACCGAAGGCACTCAGCTCGACGCCGCGATGACGCTGCTCGCCGCCGATGCTGAATCTCTGATTCTCGATGACGCTGAACGGACGTGACAGATCGAAGACTGCTGCGGTGAGACCCACGCTGCCACTGTCGTACTTGATGCCGATCTCGACCTGGTCCGTCTGCGCCGGCTCGAATGCTTCGCCGGCATTGAGCACCGGCTGTCCGCCGCTCGTCGCCGGCGCAATCCCGCCGGGGCTCAGACCTTCGATGTAGTTTCCATATAACGACAAGCTCTCACTCGGCTTGTAGACGAGGCCCGCGACCGGCGTCACCCGGCTTTCGTCGTAGTTCGACAGCGAAGCGCCGGTGCTGAAATCGAAGGTCTCGGTCTCGATCGTCTGATGCCGCGCGCCGATGGTGAGCAGGAACCTGTCGTCGGCAAACGAGAGCATGTCAGCGATCGCGATGCTCTGGGTCTGTGTATCCTCTGTCAGCAACGGATTGCCGAGCAGGCCGCCACTGAAAATGAACCCGCCCGTCGGTGGAGCGGACGCGACCGGCGTATACAGATTGCTGGTGGTAGGCGTGAAGTAGAAGTCAAAGGCGTTGTTCAGCTCGAACGATACGATCGAGCCCGACAGGATCAGTCGGTGTCCGACGCCGCCGGTGTCGAACTCGGTGCGAATACCGATGTCGCCCGATCTGATGTCGTCCTCGCGAACGTTATGGAAGCGGAACGCACTCGAGCTGCCGTCAGGCTGCGCGGTCGGGTTCGCAAGGTCGTTCTCCTCTTCGCCATCGCGGAAACCCGCCGCCAACCATGCGGTCGTGTTTGCGCCGAGGTCGTACTCGCCGCGCGCAACGGCGAAGAGCTGCTTTTCGTCCGTAAAGGTCCAGGGTTGCGCGAAATTGGCATCCGCATCCGGCGGCGCCGGAATCGCGCTCGCCGGCGTGACGCTCGGCCGCGGCGCATCGATATGACGATCCTGAAAACCGATGTCTGCGGATAGACGCAACGTTTCGCCCTGGTGATCGACACCGAAGGACAACACGGTCAGCTCGGGCTCCTGATCCTTGACCGACGATTCACCGTCGCGCCGCAGGGCATTCGCGCGGATGCCGGTCGCCTCGTCAGTCCCGAAGCGACGCGCGATGTCGAGCGCGACATGGGCCTGACCGTCATTTTCGAAACCCAATGTCGCGCGCTTGAGCGGAGCCCTCGGCGCGCGCTTCGGTACCAGATTCACGAGGCCGCCGAGGCTGCTGCCGCCAGGCGCCGCTCCGTTCAGGAACGCAGTGGCCCCCCGGAACACCTCGACGCGCTCGAGGAACTCCGCCGCGACGAACTGGCGCGGCAGGATGCCGTAGATGCCGTTATAGGTCATGTCATCCGAGAAAGCCGGAAATCCACGAATGACGTAGAGCTCCTGGAAGTTGCCGAAGCCGCGCGCGACGCGCACGACCGGATCGTTTAGCAGCACATCCGCGACGCTTTCGGCCTGCTGATCAAGGATCAGATCCGCGGTGTAGCTGGTGCTCGAGAACGGCGCATCCATGATGTCGAGATTGCCCAGGAGTCCGGCGCGGCCACCGCGCGCGACCTGCCCGCCGGCGAACTCGCCCAGTAACCGAACTTGCGAGGCCGTGACCAGGACCTCCTCGAGTGCGTCCTCCTCGGCGCGTCCGGAGTCGCGGGCCTGATCGGCAAGCACAGGCGTGGACACCATCAGAATCGCGGCTGCTGCGGCTGCGAAGGCGTGCCGCCGGCCGGTGTTGGTGCGCAACATGCTCTGATACCTCCGCCGTGAACCCGTAGTCGGTACCACGGTGAGCGGTACCCCCCTGACTACGACGATTGATTATAGGTGGTGTAGTTGCCGTCGAATTTCGAGCAAGGGTCGGGAATCGTCGACTTCAGGCCAGTGTGGCCTGTCACGATTCGGCCCGAACTCGCGGCAGATCGACCCTCCGCCACGTGCGGGCCCACGCGACGCTGCGTTAGCGTCCGGGTCGCCATGACGCACACGGTCCTTATTCTCGTCGCGCTCGGCCTGGGGCTCGCGATCGGCGCGGCGCTGGCAGCGACCGGTGTGCCCGCAAGCGGGGCGATCTCCGTCGCGCAGGTCTGGCTCGATGCACTGCGGATGACGATCATTCCACTCGTCTTCTCATTGCTCGTCACAGGCATCGTCGCGGCTGCCGCAACCGCGGCGCTCGGAGGCATCGCGGCGCGCGCGGTGCTGTGGTTCGGTGTCTTGCTGCTCGCCAGCGCGATATTCAGCGCGATCATCACGCCACTGCTGCTCGCGTGGCTGCCGCTCGATGCAGGCCATGAGCACGCAGTCCTCACTGGCATCGCCGCCGGCGATGATCGAGAGCGCGCAACAGAATCTGGGCGCCTCCCCGCGGGTCGCCGGACTCGTACCGCTTCAGCTTGCGGTCGGTGCGGTCGTAGCGGCCGTGGCGATGGGTGTTCCGATCGAGCTGCTGCCCGTGTTGTTCGCGGTGGAGATGATTCCGGACGTCTTCAGAACCGTCTCCAACGTGACCGCCGATCTGGTCTGGCGGTCACGGCGATCGTGGCGCGGAAGGATCGCGAAGACTGAACGCCGTGCTGCCCTCAACGCGACGACTATTGGCCTGAGCACACGTGCAAGCAGAGCTGCGAAACGGTAGTTTTGGTGCCTTGGTCCATCAGTCGGGGACTCGAGTCATGAGAAAGATCGTGCATGCAACGCTTGCGGCCGCGGCCATCCTTGTGTCAGCGCAGTGTCTGGCGACCGGACTCGCCACGTGCGATGCCGGCCCTCAGGAGACCTGGCAACCCCAATCGAAGCTCCAGGAGCTGCTGACGAGCCAAGGCTGGACCGTCCGCCGCATCAAGATCGATGGCGGGTGTTACGAGGTGTATGCGCTCGACGAGAAAGGTCAGCGCGTCGAGGCCTACTTTCATCCCGGGACGCTCGAGCGAGTGCCGACGAAGGAGTAACCCTACACTTGCGGGTGCGATGGCTTCCCGTCCCGAAATCCGAGTCTGGGATCCCCTCGTGCGGGTCGGTCACTGGCTCCTCGTCGCCACGGTGCTCGTCGCCTGGCTCACACGCCATGCCCCGGGTGCCTCGCATGAGTGGATCGGCTACGGCTCGCTTGCGATCGTCGCGGTGCGCATCGTGTGGGGGATTTGCGGACCACGGCATGCGCGCTTCGCGCAGTTCGTGCGCTCTCCGCGCGAGACACTCCGGTACTTCCGAGCCATCCTCGCGCGATCCGAGCCACGATACGTCGGCCACAACCCTCTCGGCGGCTGGATGATCGTGGCGCTGCTGCTCACCGTCGCGTTGGTCGGTTTGACCGGATGGCTGTACACGACTGACCGCTTCTGGGGCGTGGAATGGGTCGAGCGGTTGCACGGCATGCTCACGGATGTCCTGATCGCGCTCGTGACGCTGCACGTGATCGGCGTGGGCTTCTCGTCGCTACGGCATCGCGAGAATCTCGTTGCCGCCATGGTGCACGGCAGGAAGCGCGCCGAATGAATGCGCCGGAGTGATGCGCGTGTGAGCGCCAATCACGCGAAGTTCGCGCCGCCGTCGGAAGCCGACGTCACGCGCCTCGTAACCGAAAGCCCTCTCGCATGGGTGGTCGCAGCGCCCGGCGAAGACCTTTTCGCGACTTCGTTGCCGCTGCGGCCGGTCCTCGATGCATCAGGCCGAATCGAGCGTCTGCTCGGGCACTGTGCGCGGTCGAACCCGGTGGTGAATGCGCTCAGGCGCAATCCGCGAGCGCTGCTCCTGTTCATGGGACCGAACGGGTACATCTCCCCATCCTGGATGAAGGATCGCACGCAGGCGCCGACCTGGAACTACGCGACGGTTCAGTACGTCGTCGACATCGAGCTCATCGACGACGACACCACCCTGGACGAGGTGCTGCGAGATCTCGTCGGCGCGATGGAAGCCGGCCGGCCGCGTGCCTGGAGCACGAGGGAGATGGGAGAACGTTATCGGACGCTCGCCCGTCGGATTATTCCGTTCGTGGCGCGCATTCGCGAGCGCCGGGCGAAATTCAAGCTGGGCCAGGACGAGCGCGACGATGTCTACGGCGACATCGTCGCCGGCCTCGAAGAGGGCGGGCTCAAGGAGCTGCGGGAATGGATGCGGCGCAGTAATTCGGGCCGCGACGGGTGAACGCCTCAGCTGGCTTCGGCGTCCGACTGTTCCGACATGTATGTCGTAGGCGGCACGCCGAAGGTTCGGCGAAACATGGCAGTGAAAGCGCTCGAGCTGCTGTATCCGACGTCGAAGGCGACCTCGGTGACCGACTCGCCCGACGCAAGCCGGGACAGCGCTTCCATGAGTCTCACGTTCTGGCGCCAGGTCGCGAAGCTCACGTTCGTCTCGCGCCGGAACGTGCGCGTGAAGGTTCTGCGCCCCATGCCGCAAAGCTCCGCCCATTCGTCGAGCGCATCGTTCTGAGCCGGATCCCGGAGGATGGCGGTGCAGACGCGTATCAGGCGTTCGTCGCGCGGCATCGGCACCTGCAGCGGCGCGCGCCTTGCCGCGGCAAGCTCCGCAACGATCAGGTCCATCACCCGGCCATCGCGTCCATTCACGTCATATTCGATCGGGATCCGGCACGCCTCGACGATGAGCTCGCGCAGCAGGTCGGAGATCTCGATGACCCGGCAGGCCGGGGGCAGACCCCGGCACGCCTCTTCGCTCAGGTACAGCGTTCGCAGCGAGACGTGACTGCGCATGTAGGCCTCGTGCTCGACGCCCGCCGGAACCCACACCGCGCGCTGCGGCGGCACGACGAAGCTGGCCTGGTCGGTCGTCACGAGCATCACGCCCGCGGAGGCGTAGATGAGCTGCCCGCGCTCGTGCGAATGCCGCGGATCGTGAAAGTGCGGCGGGTACTCGTCGGCGAGCGCCGCGACCGGACGCGGTACGTGCTGGTAGTCGGCTCCTCTTGTACTACGTCCCATGGCTTGTTGTGGATGTGGCCCGGACGAAACGATTACTGGTCCTTCGCAGACGGCGTCTACCCGCGTCTAGCAATAGCGTAGCGGCGCGCGCACTTCAAGTTCGTGCGTTCAGGAGGCCGCATGGCGGAGAGTGACGGCAATCGGGGGATCCCTGTGGACCCGCTGGATCCTCAGATTCGCCGATTCGTCACGGCGATCGGCGCGGCCTTCGCAGCGCATCCTCCGCTCGATCGCCTTGCGCCAGCGCAAGCACGCCGGATTGCGGAGGCCGTGCGGGCCCCGTGGCGCCAGGGTGGGCCACAGATGCGTCATACGCTCGAGCGCCGCATACCCACGGGACAGGGCGAGATCCGCATACGCGTCTACGATCCGGGCGCGGAAGGCATCAAGGCCGGACTCATTTACCTGCATGGCGGCGGCTGGACACTCTTCAGCCTCGACACCCATGATCGTGTCATGCGCGAATACGCCGCCCGTTCCGGAGCGAGTGTGATCGGGGTCGACTATCCGCTTTCCCCCGAGGCGAAATTTCCACAAGCGCTCGGCCAGATCGTGGCGCTCATGAGCTGGCTCGGCGCGCACGCCCGCGAGCTGGGCGTAGATCCGGACCGGCTGGCGATCGGTGGTGATTCAGCCGGCGCGAACCTCTCGGTCGCCACATGCCTTGCGCTTCGCGTTGCGGGTGAGCCGGAGCGCTTGAAAGGCATGCTGCTCAATTACGGCGCGTTCGATTCGAGCTCGTCCGAGGAGGCGGTGCGCCGGTTCGGCGGCGACGGCTTCCCGTTGAGCAGCGCCGAGATGAAGCAGTACTGGAGCAACTACTTGCGCTCGGACGCGGATCTGCGCGATCCGCTCGCTTGCCCGCTGCTCGCGCGCCTGGAGCATCTGCCGCCCGCGTTCCTCACCATTCCCGAGTGCGACATCCTGACCGAACAAAGTCTGCGCATGGCCGATCGACTGCGCGAAGCCGGCGTGCCTGTGCATCAGCAAGTCTACGCGGGCGCCACACACAGCTTTCTCGAGGCGGTCTCCGTTTCGGATCTCGCGTCCCGGGCGCTCGAAGACGGTGCGGCGTGGCTGCACGAGCGGCTCGCGTGATGTGTCGTGCAGCGGTCGTTGCACTGCTGCTTCTGGCCGGCCGCGTGTGGGCGGCCGATCCGTATGCCAGCACGTACCGACCGTCGCCACGCGCAGATACGCTGATCGCGGGCGCGACTATTCTCGACGGAGCCGGCCAGCGCATCGAAGGTGGCGACGTGCTGATCCGGGACGGCAGGATCAGCGCCATCGGGCGCGGTCTGGACCCGAGAGGCGCTACGGTCATCGACGCACGCGGCCGGTGGGTCACTCCGGGCATCATCGACGTGCACAGTCACAATGGCACCTATTCCCTTCCGCAGACCTCGCTCGATGCCGATGCGTCCGACGTCTCGGAGCTGAGCGATCCCAACGCAGCGGATACGTGGGTCGAGCACGCCGTGAATCCTCTCGATCCTGCGTTCGCGGCAGCGCTGCGTGCCGGTGTGACGACGCTGCAGATCGTGCCCGGGTCCGTGCCTGTGTTCGGCGGGCGTACCGTGGTGGTGAAACCGGTGCCGGCGCTCGACGTGCGCGCGATGAAGTTTCCGGGAGCGCCGCAGGGATTGAAGATGAGCTGCGGCGAGAACAGCAAGAGCTACTTCAGCGGCAAGGATCGCGCCCCGACGAGTCGCCAGGGAGCGCTTGCGATCGTGCGCGCCGCGTTCCTGAAGGCGCAGGAATACCGCACGGCGTGGAAGGCATACGAGCGCCGTGCGACACGGACCCCGCCGGCGCGCGATCTCAAGCTCGAAACGCTGGTCGGCGTCCTCGCAGGGGAGATACCGGTGCACGTGCACTGCTATCGCGCGAGCGACATGACGACGATGCTCGCGGTCGGCGAAGAGTTCGGGTTTCGGATCCGCGCCTTCCACCACGCGAGCGAGGCCTACAAGGTCGTGGATCCGCTGAAGCGCTCGGGTACGTGTGTCGCGCTCTGGTCCGACTGGTGGGGATTCAAGATGGAGATCATCGACGCCATCCGCAGCAATGCCGCGATCGTCGACGCGGCCGGTGGATGCGTGATGATGCATTCGGATTCACCGAGCGTCGGGCAGCGTCTCAACATGGAGGCCGCCAAAGCAGCGGCGGCGGGACGCATCGCGGGGCTCGCGCTGCCGCCAGAGCGGATCGTTCGCTGGCTCACGAGCACGCCCGCAAAGGCACTTGGGCTCGACGAGCGCATCGGCACGCTCGCACCGGGCCGCAACGCGGATGTCGTGATCTGGTCGGGCGACCCGTTCTCCGTCTACAGCAACGCCGATCAGGTTTTCATCGACGGCGCGCTGCTCCACGATCGCGCGAGCTCGCAACCGGCTGCCGGGTCGGACTTCGTACTCGGAAGGCCTGAGGCGCAGGGGCCATGAAAGCGATCGTCGCCCTGATGTCGGCGGTCGTGTCGGCCTTCGCATCCTTCGCAGCAACTGCGGAGACGATCGCGATCGTGCACGCCGAAGCCTGGACTCTCACGTCTGCGACGCCTGTTCGGAATGCAACGGTGGTCGTGACCGACGGCAAGATCACATCGGTGGTGGCCGGCGCGCCGGCGCCCGCGGGCGCGCGCGTCATCGACGCGAATGGACGCCGCGTCACGCCAGGTCTCATGAACGCGGCGACGCAGCTCGGCCTGCTGGAAGTCTCCGGGGCGAAGGAGACCGTCGACTCGAGCACCACTTTCGCAGCACTCGGTGCTTCGTTCGACGTGCAGTATGCGATCAACCCGCACTCCGCACTCATCCGCCAGGCGCGCGCCGACGGCCTCACCCGCGCCCTGAGTTTTCCGGGCGGCAGCGGCGTGCCTCCTTTTTCCGGCTCGGCCGTACTCCTGCGATTGGCGGAAAGCGGTGATCCGCTCGAGCGCTCTGCGGTGGGTGTCTTCGTCACGATCGGTCAACGTGCCGCCACCGAGCCGACCGGTTCACGAGCGGCGCAGTGGAAGCTGCTGCGTAATGCGCTCGATGCCGCACGCAAGGGACTCGGCGAACCGCCGAGCGCCACGACACGCACGCCGGAGTTCATGGCGCTGCAGCCGGTGCTCGCCGCCGCGGTTCCGCTCGCCATCGCGACGCATCGCGAATCAGATATCCGGCAAGCGATCCGGCTCGCGGCCGACTACGGCGTGCGCGTCATCATCGTCGGCGGCACGCAAGCCTGGCGAGTCGCGCGGGAACTCGCCGACGCGAAGATACCGGTGATCCTCGATCCGTACTCGAATCTCCCGAGCTCGTTCGAGACGATCGGCGCGCGGCTCGATAACGCGGCGATGCTGCGTCAGGCGGGTGTCACGATCGCACTCGCCCCGGTTTCGACCGGCGTGCATCTCAGTTACAACGCGGGACTGTCGATCCGCGAGGGCGCAGGGCTGGCCGTCGCCAACGGCTTGCCCTATGTCGAAGGGCTGAGAGCGATCATCACGGCGCCGGCGAGCATCTGGGGAATCGACCAGCGGTACGGGCGTATTGCGCCGGGACAGGACGGGGATCTCGTAATCTGGGACGGCGACCCGCTCGAGCCCTCCACGCACCCGGCCGTGGTGCTGATCATGGGCCGGGAAGTCTCGCTCGCCACGCGCCAGACGGAGCTGCGCGATCGCTATCTGCCGACTGCGGGACTCGGCGTGGCGCCACCCCGACAATGACGCAGCAGCGATCGCTCAGCTGGCGGCTGCTGGTGCATGCAGACCCGGACTGGGATTTACTGTCCATTGACTGGGAGCGCGACGTCGACGCCGGGCGGAAGCGCCTCGGCCCGATGTACGACGCGACGAACCCCGATCTCTCCCGTTTCCAGGCGCGCGGCGGCAAGTTGATCATGTACCACGGCTGGTCGGATCCGCTGATATCGCCATTTCTCTCAGTGGATATGTGGGACGCGATCAACAAGCGTATGGGCGCGGACAAGACCGCCGAGTTCGCGCGGTTGTTCATGATTCCGGGCATGGCGCATTGCTCATCTGGGCCTGTTGGCGGGACGCGCGACATGCACGATGCGGCCTGGTTGACCGCGATCCAGAACTGGGCGGAGGACGGCATCGCGCCCGATGCGCAAACGCCACGCGGCACGGTGATCGGCGTAGGAGCCATCGAGGGACAGTTGCGCACGCGTCCCTACTGTCCTTATCCCCGAGTGGCTCGATATACCGGGGCGGGCGGCATCGATCGCGCCGCCAGCTTCACCTGCGAGATGCCCTGACTTGATCCGCGTGCGAGTCCTTCACACGCTCGTTGCGATGCTCGCGGCAGGTCTCGGAGCTGTCGCGCATGCGCGGGAGCCTGGGCTGCCGCTCGAGCCCACGCGAAAGCTCGAATACGAAGTCGAGCAGGGCACGTGGCTCTCGCTCGATCTCTCTCCCGACGGGCGCACGATCGTCTTCGACATGCTCGGAGATCTGTACGTGTTACCCGCGGAAGGTGGCGAGGCGCGCGCGATCACCCGCGGACTGGCGTTCGACACCCAGCCTGCTTACTCGCCCGATGGCGCGTGGATCGCTTTCCTGAGCGATCGCTCCGGCGCGGAGAATCTCTGGATCGCGAGGCCCGACGGCACCGAGGCGCGCCAGCTCAGCTTCCGCGACGATCATGACACTTTCATCTCGCCCGCCTGGTCGATCGACGGGCGTGCGCTGTACGTGACGCATCATCGAGCCGACCTCAACGCGTACGAGCTCTGGCGGTTCGACGTCGGGAGTGGCGCAAGCGAGATCGTGCTGCCCACGCGAACGCGGCCTGATGCACCGAAGGAGAGCTGGCGACACGTGCTCGGTGTCGCGCCCTCGCCGGACGGCCGACACCTTTATTATGCGGTGCACGTCGGTGAGCTTCACTTCGAGCACCTGCCGCAGTGGATCATCGAGCGTCGCGATCTCGCGAGCGGCACCGTCGAAACGATCGTCTCAGCCCCCCGCAGCCCGCGCCCGGATCTCATCTTCGGCAGCGCGTTCCGTCCTGCGATCTCGCCGAACGGGCGGCATCTCGTCTACGGCGCTCATCGTGACGGGGGCACGGTCCTGCGTCTGCTCGATCTCGAAACGCTCGAGGATCGGGTGCTCGTGCCACGAGGGCAGCAGCATCAGCTCATGGCGTTCCCGACGCAGGATCATCTGCCGCGCTACACCTTCACCCGCGATGGCAACGCGCTCATTTACGCCGTCGACGGCCGCTTCCGGCGCCTCGACATCGCGTCCAGGCGGGAGACCGCGATTCCGTTTCGTGCTCGCGTGTCGCTCGACGTGGGGCCGGAGCTGCGCGTATCGATCCGCCAGGAGACAGGCCCAGTGCGCGCGCGGCTGATCCAAAGCCCGGAAGTCTCGCCGGACGGACGGCGTGTCGCGTTCTCGGCGCTGGGACAGGTGTATGTCATGGAGCTGCGGCGCGGCGCGCGTCCGAGACGGCTCACGCGCGGCGCGGCACCCGAATTCCATCCGTCGTGGTCACCCGACGGACGTCGCCTCGTGTACGTGACGTGGTCGGCGCGCGAGGCCGGCCACGTGTGGTCGGCCGCGGTGGATGGCGCGAGCGAATCCGCCCGACTCACATCGAGCGCTGCGTTCTACACGCATCCCGTGTACTCGCCTGATGGACGCGCGATCCTGGTCGTGCGCTCGAGTAACGCGACGCGCATGGGCAGTTACATGGAGTATGGCAACCTGCGCCAGGGCGAGCTGCTCGAGCTGCCCGCCCAGGGCGGCTCATCGCGTGTGCTCGTGAAAGACCGTCTGGGTGGCAAGCCGCATTTCGGCCGCAGCGGCAACCGCATGCATCTGCTGTTTGCCGACGGGCTCAATTCTCTGGCCCGCGACGGCTCGGACCGGCGACGCGAGCTGCTCGCGCGCGGCCCCGGCTGGTATTTCATGGAAGGGCCGGCGCCGGTCGATGACGCGCGCCTGAATCCCGATGGGCGCTGGGCGCTCGTGCTGATCGCGCAGCAGCTGCACCTGCTCGCAATGCCCACTTCAGAGGAGCGCGTCGTCGATCTCGCGCGCCCGCAGGTCGAACACAGGCGCATCACGGACGTCGGCGCGGACTTTTTCGAGTGGAGCGACGGCGGCAAGTCGATTACCTGGGCAGTGGGCTCGACGCTGCATCGCCTGCCGCTCGCGAGCGTGCTCGAAGCACGGAGCCGGGGTGGCCCGCGCGTCGAGAGTTTCGAGGCCGTAGTCGAGGTGCCCCGCGACACGCCTCGCAGCACGCTTGTGCTGCGCGGAGCCACCGCCATCACCATGCGCGGTGAAGAGGTGATCGAGGACGCTGACGTGCTCGTGGTGGACGACCGCATCCGCGGGATCGGACCCCGCGGTACCGTCACGATCCCACGAGGAGCCACGATCCGTGACGTGCGCGGACGCTACATCGTGCCCGGTTTCATCGACGTCCACGATCATCTCGCGGACGTGCGCCGCGGCGTGCTCGATGTCGAAAGCTGGGGCGCGCGTGCGAACCTGGCCTACGGCGTGACGACGGCGCTCGACCCTTCCCCTCTCAGCATCGACATGCTCGCGTACGAGGACCTCGTCGACAGCGGGCGCATGGTCGGATCGCGCATCCACTCGACCGGTCCGGCACTCTTCTCCTTCAACGAGTTTCGCACCAAGGCCGAGGTGCTGAGCGTGCTCTCGCGCTACCGACGGCACTATCGCACATACAACCTCAAGCAATACCGCACCGGTAACCGCCGCGTGCGGCAGTGGGTCGCACAGGCCGCGCGCGAGCTCGGGCTGATGCCGACGACCGAGGGTGCGCTCGCTCTCAAGCTCGATCTCGGTCAGATCATGGATGGCTTCGCAGGCAGCGAGCATGCGCTGCCTGCCGTGCCGCTCGGCGATGACGTCGTGCAACTCCTCGCACGCACCGGTGTGAGCTATACGTTGACTCTGCAGGGCACGAATGGCGGGCCGCCGGCTCAGGATTACTTCATCGCGCGCACCGCTCCGCACGATGACGCGAAGCTTAATCGCTTCGCACCGCACTTCGTGGTGGACGTGAAGACGCTGCAGCGTCCCTGGCGCGATCCGCGCGAATACCTCTTCCCGCGACTGGCGGAGAGCGCGGCGCGGGTGCATCGCGCGGGCGGACTTGTCGGCATCGGCACGCACGGCGAGATGCCGGGGCTCGGCTTTCACTGGGAGCTACAGGCGCACGCTGCGGGCGGCATGACGCCGCATGAGCTGTTGCGCGTCGCTACGCTTTCTTCAGCGGCCACGATCGGCCGCGAGGCGGAGTTCGGGAGCCTCGAACCCGGAAAGTACGCGGACCTTCTCGTGCTCGAGCGGAACCCGCTCGAGCGTATCGAGAACACACTGAGCCTCGGCGAGGTGATGAAGAACGGACGTCTGTACGACGCGGATACGCTCGATGAGCTTTGGCCCCAGCAGCGGCGGCTGCCGGCGCCGTGGTTCGCGAGCGACGATAGTAGCTTCGGGCGATAGATGCCCCTCGGTTTCAGTTTTGAAAGGGGGCCAATGAGGCGTATCGGTTATGCAGACATGCTGCCGTGGGCATCATCAATCACAAGGATAGGCATCAAACGCGTGTCGCTGACAGAGTTGCGCAGCGGTTGAGGGGGGTTGAGGGGTGGCCGGTGGTGAAATGAGCTCGGAGTCGGCGCGGCTTGAAGGCGGCGAGCGATCGGAAGTGCGCATACGGGCGCTTGAGTCGCGACGGGAGTGAGCGCTGGGCTCTGGTGAATGCAGCGCGGCGCCTGAGGCATGGCCTCATCTTGGAATGGAATGACCTGTGCCCGTGCGGTGCGATGTTCAGCGCGACAGCCACGCGGGGGGCGGCGCCCGAGCGGGCGGGGGAGGGGCGCCGCTGCCGTCGCGAGGTTCGAGGTGATCGAGGATGTGGCGGATGAGGGCGGGCTCTTCGATGCTGGCGATGACCCGCAGTCGTCCGCCGCAGCGCGCGCAGGTCTCGATGTCGATGCGGAACGCGCGCTTCAGGCGCTGCATCCAGCGCATGGCGGAGTGCTTCGTCGGGCGGGTCGAGGTGCGCCGGCTGCGGCCTGAGGGGGTGATCCGCGCGCGCAGACGGTGGTGTGGAGCGAAGAGGCCATGGAAGCGAGCGAGGTGCACGCGCGGCGGGGGCACGAGGGCGGCGAGTCGGGCGAGCAAGTCGAGCGGCTCGAAGAGCACGTGGGTAGTGCCGTCGCGGTAGGGGGTTTTGAGGCGGTAGCGC
>JBQTHP010000129.1:0-14855 GCA_052389755.1 Gammaproteobacteria bacterium | reverse complement strand
ATTTCACTTGACATCAACTAAACCACACACGGCTTCACCGGCCGGTTGTTTTGTTCTTTACTTCCACCCCATTAACCCCTTTCTCAAAACACCATGCCCCCATACCCGGGTCGCTCCGCGTCCGCTTCCTTTCCGCACGGCGACGGACTTGCCGCGACGTGGAGCCGCCATGCGGGCAAGCCCGAATTGACCGACCGAATCCGATCGCGCACGGCCCTTCAACGCACCCCGGTTCCGCGAACGTCCACGCTCCCCTCGACGATTCCGTCTTCGCTGTCGTCGTGGTCGGCAGGTGCCGAGCGCGGGCCGCTGGCGCGAGAGGTGACAACGCTCGGGTGTTGCCACCGGGAGATGATTTCCCTACAAGCGCCGGCCCGCGCGAGGGAAAAGCCCGTCAGGGCTTCACCGGACCACGATCGCGCAGGACCTTCAACGTGCACCGATCGCGCGCGTCTTCGCTCCTCTCTTCAGTCTTCTGATTCTTTATCCAGCCGGAAGGCTGAAGCCGGAGGCCGGAAGCCGGAAGCCGCACGCCGTGCTACAGTCCGCCGCGAACAACGCGCGGGGTTCCCGGTGGCCGAACACGGCATCTCCGGAATAGAAATCGCAGAACAAAACGGGGCGGATCACGCGATCGAGCGGCTGCCCACGGGCGTCACGGCCTTCGTCGGGCGCACACTCAAGGGGCCGATCAACCAAGCAGTGACGGTGGCGAATCTCTCCGAGTTCCAGCTCACGTTCGGTGGGCTGTGGCAGCCCTCCACGCTTTCGTACGCGATCGAACAGTTCTTCGACAATGGTGGCCGTGCCGCCGTCGTCGTGCGCGTCGCGAACGGCGCACGCCCGCCCACGCTGTCTCTGCCGGCCGGCGGCAGCCAGTTGCGGCTCGCGGGGGTCAATCCCGGATCGCGCGAGTACCTTCGCGCATCAGTCGACTACGACGGAATCGGAGAGAACGAATCCGACCGCTTCAATCTCGTCGTGCAGCGCGTGCGCGCGCCGGGATCCGAGCTCATCGAGGATCAGGAAATCTTCCGCCGTCTGTCGGTCCAGGTTGAGTCGGGCCGTTTCGTCGCCGACGTGCTGCTCGAGTCGCGTCTGGTGCGCGCCGCAGGCGACGTGCCGGCGCAGCGGCCGGACCCGTCGACGAGCGGGCCGGGCGGCGCGGCCGTCGGCTACGTCAATTCGAGTCCGGACGGCGACGACGGCGCGCCGCTCACCGACTACGACGTGATCGGTTCGGCGATAGACGGCACCGGTCTCTTCGCGCTCAACGGTTCGCGTGGCTTCAACTTCCTCTGCATCCCGCCGCTTGCGCGCGAGCAGGACGTCGGCTCGAGCACGCTGCTCGTCGCCGCGCGTTTCTGTCGCGATCAGCACGCGATGCTGATCGTCGATCCACCGGCCGCGTGGGGCACGGCCGGCGCCGCGCTCGACGCGCTGCCGTCATGGCCGTTCCGCAGCGAGAACGCGGTGATGTACTTCCCGCGGGTGATCGGCTTCGATCGCCTTCGCGGTCGAGCCGAGTGCTTCGGTTCTGCCGCCGCTGCGGCCGGTATGATCGCGCGCGCCGATGAAACCTGGCCGGTGTGGGCAGCCGCCGAAAGCGACGACTCCGTGCTGAGACCGGGGCTGCGGCCGGCATCGCCCGTCACGGATACCGAGCGCGCGCGCCTTGCGCACGCCGGCGTCAACACGCTGCTCGCCGTACGACCCAGCACGCCCCGGTCCGGGTCGGGTCCTCGAACGCTCGCCGCGGGCGGCGGCGCAGGCGCGTCGGAGTTCAAGTTTCTTGCGGCGCGCCGTCTCGCGCTGTTCATCCTCGCAAGCATCGAGCGTGGCACGCGGTGGGTCGTGTTCGAACGCAGCGGTCCGGCGGCCTGGCAGAGCGCGCAGCGCCAGGTCGAGGCGTTTCTCGAGAGACTCGACGAGCAGCATGCCTTCGCCGGCCGCACGCCCGAGGAGACCTACTTCGTCATCTGTGACGAACGGATCAACGACGCGGACAGCATCGCTGCCGGCCGCATCAATCTCCTGTTCGGCTTCGCAGCGGCGCGGCCGGGTGACTTCCAGGCGTGGCTCGTGTCGCATCAACCGGGCTCGAGTCGCGTCCGTCACGTGTCGGTGAATCGCATGGCGACATCGCAGCGCCGGCTCGAGTGGGAGATCGAGACGGCGATTCTGCGCGGCCTCGTGCTCGAGCACTGAGCGGCTGGCGTGCCGTTCCGAAGCCTCCGCCGCCGGGTGTTTCGATCTCGAGGATATCGCCGGCCGAGAGCGCGAAACTTGCCGTAGCGCCAATCTCCTCGATTGCGCCGGAGACGCGCACGATCCGGCCGCGACCGGGTGCGCCGGACGCTCCGCAGTCGAGCCCGAACGCTGCGGTGCGCCGCCGATTCGCAAGCAGCGCCCCGACGACCGGTGCGCGAAACTCGAGCCGGCGTATCACGCCGTTGCCGCCGCGCCGTCGGCCTGCGCCGCCCGAACCGCGGCGGATCGAGAATTCACGTACGAGAACCGGAAACGCCGCTTCGAGTATCTCGGGATCGGTGAGACGTGAGTTCGTCATGTGCGTCTGCACCGCATCTGCGCCGTCGAAATCGGGGCCCGCGCCGGAGCCGCCCGCGATCGTCTCGTAGTACTGCACGCGCTCATCGCCGAACGTCAGGTTGTTCATCGTGCCCTGCGAGGCCGCGAGCATGCCGAGCGCCCCGTAGAGCGCATCGACGATGCACTGCGACGTCTCGACGTTGCCGGCCGCGACCGCCGCAGGCGGCGAGGGATCGAGCATCGAGCCTGCCGGGATCACGATCTCGAGCGGCTCGATGCATCCCTCGTTGAGCGGGATCGGTCGCTCGACCAGCGTTCTGAAGACGTAGAGCACGGCCGCCGTGCAGACGGCCCGCGGCGCATTGAAGTTGTGCGCACCTTGCGCGGAGGTCCCCGAGAAATCGATGCGGGCACGGCGCGCGGCGGCATCGATGTCGATGCGTGCGGCGATGATCTGTCCGCCGTCCATCTCGACCCGGAAGCGGCCGGGCTTCAGGCGCGAGATCGCGGTCCGCACGCATTCCGCAGCGTTCGCCTGGACGTGCCGCATGTAGGTGCGCAGCGTATCGAGCCCGTGCCGTTCCGCCGCGCGCTCGAGCTCGGCGATGCCGCGCGCATTTGCGGCGAGCTGCCCGCGCAGGTCCGCGACGTTCTGGTCGGGTTTGCGTGCGGGAAAGCGTGCGGTCGAGAACGCGCGGCGCAGCTCCTTCTCCCTGAACACGCCTCCGTCGACGAGCTGGAAGTCCTCGAACAGCGTGCCTTCTTCCTCGATGTGCCTGCTGAATGCCGGCATGGAGCCCGGCGATGTCCCGCCGATGTCGGCGTGATGCGCGCGCGTCGCCACGTAGAACTCCGGCGCGCGCACACTCGTGAGGAAGACGGGCGTCACCACCGTCATATCCGGCAGATGCGTACCGCCGGCGTAGGGACTGTTGATCAGCCATGCATCACCGGGGTGCATGCGCGCGGCGTGGGCCGTCATCACCGCGCGCACGCTCGCGCCCATCGAGCCCAGGTGAACCGGCATGTGCGGGGCGTTCGCGACGAGCCCGCCATCGGCATCGAAGAGCGCGCACGAATAGTCGAGCCGCTCCTTGATGTTGACCGACTGCGCGGTCTGGCGCAGCACCTCGCCCATCTGCTCGGCGACGTGCATGAAGAGATTGTCGAAGATCTCGATGCGCGCGGGGTCGGCCTCGCGCGCCGCAGCGCCCGGCGGTGCCGCCATCGGCACGCTTCGCGATTCCCGGTCGAGCAGCCAGTCACCGCCCTCTAGGCGCCGCGCGCGCCAGCCGGGCTCGACCACGAGCGTCGAATGCGGCTCGACGATGAGCGCCGGTCCTGGGACGTCGCCGCCGCGGCCGAGATCGGTGCTCGTCACGAGCGGCACGTCGCGCCAGCCGTCGAACCACACGCGCGCCGTCGCAGGCAGGGGCAGCGAGGGACGCGGCGAGGGCAATCTCAGCGCATCGATCGCGTAAGGCGAGGCGCGTGCCTCGATGCGCACAGTCTCGATCACGCATTCGAGCCCTTCGAGGCCGATCCCGAAGCGGCGCGCGTGGGCCGCGGCGAACGCCGCGGTCACCGCATCTAGCGGACCCTCGGGCACCGAGAGCGACGTCTCGCTCTCGCCTGCTCGCAGCTCGAGACGACGTTCGACGCGAACGTGCGGCGCACTGCGCTCGGTGCGCCCGAGCTCTGCGCGCGCATCGCGCTCGAGCGCATCGAGCAGACGGGCCGCCGCGGCCAGCGCATCCGCGCCGAGCGGCGCGCGCAGGCTCGCGCGGCGCGCGGCGAGGCGGGGAGCGATGCCGATACCGAATGCGGACAGCACGCTCGCGAGCGGATGGACCAGGATGCGCTTCATGCCGGCCGCCTCCGCGACGCGGCATGCGTGCTGGCCGGCGGCGCCGCCGAAGCAGAAGAGCGCGAAATCTCCGGCGTCGTGTCCCTGCCGCATCGCCACATGACGGATCGCGTTGGCCATCGACTCGACCGCGACCTGCAGATACGCCTCGGCGAGCGCCTCAGCCGACAGGTCGTGCCGTGTGTGCGCCGAAATGCGCCGGGTAAGGAGACCGAGCTCGCGCTCGACGACCTCGGGATCGATCGGGCTGCCTCCGTCGGCTCCGAAGCGACGCGGCAGCGTGTCGGCGCGCAGCCGGCCGAGCGCGACCTGTACATCGGTCAGTGTCAGCGGTCCGCCGCGTCCGTAACAGGCGGGGCCGGGATCTGCGCCCGCCGATTCCGGTCCGGCGGCGAGGCGTCCGTCTTCGAAGCGCAGCACGGAGCCGCCGCCCGCCGCGATCGTGTGCACATCGAGCATCGCGCTCTGCAGGCGCACGCCCGCGATACGGTGCTCGAAGCGCTGCGGGATCTCACCGTCGTAGAGCGACACGTCGGTCGAGGTGCCGCCCATGTCGAAGCCGAGAAGCCGCGGCTCGCCGATTCTGGCGCCGATCCCCGCCATGCCGATGAGTCCCCCGGCCGGTCCCGAGAGCACGCTCGCCATGGCCCGGAACGCCTCGACGTCGGCGAGTCCGCCGTTGCTCTGCATGAGCTCGAGACGCGCGTCGGGATCGAGCGCCGCCAGCTCCCGTCCGAGTGCTCGCACGTAACGATCCAGAACCGGGGCGAGGTACGCGTTCAACACCGTCGTATCCCCGCGCGCGACGAACCGCACGAGCGGCGAGAGCTCGTGCGACACGGAGACTTCCGCAAACCCGATCTCACGCGCGAGCACCGCGGCGAGACGCTCGTGTTCCGCGTGTTTCCAGCCGTGCAGGAACGCGATGGCGACGGCGCGCAGGCCGTCGCGATGCGCCGCCTCGAGATTCCGGCGCAGCGCTGCGGTATCGAGCGGCGTAAGGACCTGGCCATCGCAGTCCACGCGTTCGCGCGCTTCGATCACACGCGCGTAGAGCCTCTCGGGCAGCACGATGTGGCGCGCGAAGATGTCGGGGCGGTTCTGGTAGCCGATGGCAAGCGCGTCGCCGAAGCCGCGGGTCGTGACTAGCGCCACGGGCTCGCCCTTCCTCTCGAGCAGCGCGTTGGTCGCGACCGTCGTACCGACCTTGACCCGATCGATGCGCCCGCCGGCCGGTGCCGACTCGAGGATCGACCGCATCCCGGCGAGGCCGGCATCGCCGCCGGTGTCCAGGACCGACGGCACCTTGCGAACGTGCAGCTCGCCATCCGGCGCGACGCCGATGACATCGGTGAAGGTGCCGCCGCGATCGATCCAGAATTGCCAGCCCGTTCGCATGACGGGATGATGCGCGAAGCGCGACCTGCGCCGGAAGGGAGGGGGTATGTGCATTGCTTTTGCAGCTGTCGTGCGAGCGAAGGACATGCGCTGGACGGCCCTCTTCGCGGTCATCGCCCTGACCGCCTGCGGCACGAATCCGGTCACCGGCCAGCGGGAGCTGCAGCTCGTCTCTGCCGATCAGGAAGTTGAGATCGGCGAGCAGCAGTACTTTGCCGCACAGCAGATGCAGGGCGGCGACCTCGTCGTCGATCCGAAGCTCACGCAGTACGTGCAGGGCGTCGGACAAAAGCTCGCGGCCGTTTCCGATCGCGAGCTGCCGTACGAATTCGTCGTGCTCGACAACTCCGTGCCGAACGCGTGGGCGCTGCCCGGCGGCAAGATCGCGCTCAATCGGGGCCTTCTGCAGGAGCTCAATTGCGAGGGCGAGGCCGCCGCGGTGCTCGCTCACGAGATCACCCATGCGGCCGCCCGCCATGGCGCGAAGTCGGTCGAGCGCGGCATGTTGCTGCAGGGCGCGATGATTGCGCTGCAGCTCGGCGTGCGCGACAACGAGTACGCGAACCTCGTCGTCGGCGGCGCCGGCCTCGCAGCGAACCTCCTGACGCAGAAGTACGGTCGGGATGCCGAGCGCGCAGCCGACGAGTACGGGATGCGCTACATGAAGCGTGCGGGCTACGACCCGGCCGCCGCGGTCGATCTGCAGAAGACGTTCGTGCGACTACACGAGGGCAAGCGTCCGGGTTGGCTCGAGGGCCTGTTCGCGAGTCATCCGCCGTCGGAGGAGCGTGTCGAGAACAACGCGCGTACGGTGGCCGCGCTCGGCGCGGGCGGCGAGCGCGGATGCGACGAATACCGGCAGGCGACGGCGGACCTTCGCAAGCTCGAGCCCGCCTACCAGAAGTACGACGCGGGCGTCGAGGCGCTGCGCAGGAAGGACCTCGTGACCGCGGAATCGCGTGCGCGCGTGGCGCTTGCGCTCGCGCCGAATTATCCCAAGTTCCACGAGCTGCTCGGCGACGTCGCGCTCGGCCGCAAGCAGTACCAGCAAGCGATCGCGCACTACGGTCGTGCGAACGATCTGAATCCGCGCTACTTCAAGCCGCTTCTCGCCTCGGGAATCGCGCACCTTCAGCTGAATCGCGCGCACGACGCGCAAGAGCTGCTCGCGCGCAGCATGGAAATGCTGCCGACCGCGATCGGCGCCTATCACCTGGGCCGTATCGCGCACGCCGCCGGCGATCTCGAGAAGGCCGTCAAACCACTACCAGCTCGCGGCGAACTCCAGCTCGGAGGTGGGACGCGCGTCGGCTCGCGAGCTCGTGCTCCTGGATCTGCCTCGCCATCCCGCGCGCTATGTGCGCGTGCAGCCTCGAGTCGATAAGTCGGGACGCGTGTGGATGATCGTGCAGAACGGCGCGCCGGTGGCGGTCGAGAACATCGTCGTTGCGGCTGCCGTCGCCGATCCGCGCGGCGGCGGAATGCTGCAAGGTCCTGTCCGGGTCGGCACCGGAATGGGCTCGCTTGCGCCCGGGCAGTCGGCGCGGATTCCGACGCCGCTGGGTCCCCTCACGAACCCCGAGCAGATTCGCCTCGTGCGGGCGGAAGTTGAGGAAGCGAGAGTCGCACGCTAGCACGCACCGCTTTATGCTCGCGGCATGCCAAGCGCCGCGCCGCCGACTCGCTACGTCGTCTTCTCGCACGGTCTCGACGGCTCGCCGTGGGGCCGCAAGATCGCTGCGCTCGCCGAAGTTGCGCGCAGCGAAGGCTACGAGCCCGAGTCGGTGGATTGCCGCGGCGTGAGCTCACCGCGGGAGCGCCTCGCGAAGCTCATCGAAACCAGTCGCGATCTGTCGGGCGACGTCGTGCTCGTGGGTTCGAGTCTCGGGGCCTACGTGTCGCTCACCGCCGCGTCGCTCCTGCACGCGCGCGGCATCTTCCTCATGGCCCCGGCGATCTACATGGAAAACCTTCCGCCGCTGCGCGAGAAGGTGATCGAGTGTCCGATGACCATCGTGCACGGCTGGCGCGACGAGACGGTGCCGTACGAGCACAGCGTGCGCTTCGCCAGGGAGTACAACGCCGCGCTGCATCTGCTCGACGACGATCATCGCCTGCACCGGCAGATTCGCGTGGTCTCCTATCTGTTCGAGCAGTTCCTCATTACGCTCGATCTGCCCGCGCCGATGGAGTAGAAGAAGAGCGAAGACGCCTGGGCGACCGCCGTGCGTTGAAGGCCCTGCGCGATCGCTGGTCGTCGCGCGGTTGTAATCCGTTACTCTCGTTGAACCTAAGCGAAAACGGGGCGGCCCGGTTTGCTCGATGGCGTTTTCATTCGCTCCACGATATTCGCTCGGTGAAAACGCCATCGAGCAAGCCGGGCCGCGCCGCATCCGCTTCCTTTCCGCACGGCGATGGACGTGCCGCGACGCGGAGCCGCCATGCGGGCAAGCCCGAACTGACCGAGCGAATATCGTGGAGCGAATCAATTCGGGCTTGCCTGCACGGCGGCTCCTCGTCCGCGCTCGGCACCCGCCCTGATGCGATCGCGCAGGGCCTTCAACGCGCGCCAGTCGCACGACGTCTGCGCACGTCTCGCCGCTTCGTCGCGTTCGACCGTCAGCAGTCGGAGGTCATCGAGAAGGGCTACGCCGCCGGTCTGCGAGAATTGGCTGCTCGGACTGCTTCGGGGCATGACGAGCATCGAGCCTTCTGGCTCGACAACGCGAGCGAACGGCTCGAACGGCTGACGGCCGAAGACACGAGCGCTGAGTCGAGCGTGGACGCTCGTGCGACCGATGCGTGTTGAGGGCGGTGCGCGATCGCATCAGGGCGGGTGCCGAGCGCGGGCCGCACGCGCGTATCGGGCTTAAAAAGAGCCGGCCCCCCCGAGGGGATATCCCGTCAGGGATACACACGACCAGCAATCGCGTACGGCCCTCAACGCGCGTCGGTCGCGCACGCGGCTTCGCTCTTCTCAGCGCCGATTGCGAATCGCCCTGGCGGCGATGCGGTCGATGACCGACGGCGCGATCAGCTTCAGGACGCGCCCGAATCTCCCCCGCGCCGAGGTGATCAGGAGCCGCTGACGCGATCAGGCGTTCGAACACGGCCGGATCGGTGATCGCATCGAAGCGGCTCCTCGCACTGCGCGCGTTCCGACACATCGGTCGGCACTTCGAGAACCTCCGCGCCGCGCGCGCGACATTCCACGGCCGTCGCCGCGAGGCGGTCGGCGCTGCGTGCGGCGAGCACGAGGCGCGGACGCTCGGCCGCGAGTTCGAGCGCGAGCGCGCGGCCGATGCCTTCGGACGCGCCGGTGATGACGACGGTCTCGGAAGAGAAGCTCACAGCCTACAGCTTACAGCCGACATCAGGCTGTAAGCTGTAGGCCGCATGAAGTGGTTGCTGCGCCGGATCCTTGCGTTGTGGGTGCGGGTCACGGTTCGTCCCGACGACGCTGCCGCGAGACTGCGCGAAAGCGCGAGTCCCCTCTGCTACGTGCTCGAGCGGCGCAGCGCCACGGATCTTGCGGTGTGGGAAAACGTGTGCGTGCGGATGAAGCTGCCGCGCACCAGCAAACGCCTCATGCCCGCAGCACGCGAGCTGCGCTCCTCGTTCCATCTCATGCGGCCGCTGGGACTCTGGGACGAACGGCTCGATCGCCGCCCGCCGGCCGAGCTCGTGCAGATGATCGCCACGCTGCGTCGCAATCCCGGCCTCGACATCGATCTCGTGCCCATCGCGGTGTACTGGGGGCGGGCGCCACAGAAGGAGCGCTCGTGGTTTCGCCTGCTGCTCGTCGAGGACTGGGCGTTCACGAGCCGGCTGCGCAAGCTCCTCACCGTGCTCTTCAACGGCCGCGGCACGATCGTCGAGATCGATGCGCCCGTTTCGCTTCGCGGCCTGATGGGCGAGGACGCCGCGCCCGCGGTACAGAGCCGGCGAGTCGCGCGTGCGCTCCGCCAGTTGTTCCTGCGGCAGCGTGCGGCCCGCATCGGGCCGGATCTGTCGCACCGTCGCACGATGCTGGCGCAAGTCCTGCGTAGCCGCGCGGTGCGCGCCGCGGTGGCGCAGGAAATCCGCGAAAAGAATCTCACGCGCAGGGAAGGAATCCTGCAGGCGTGGAGTCTCGCCGAGGAGATCGCGGCGAACTACAACCATGCCTTCGTGCGTTTCATGGAAGCGCTGCTCACGCGTGTCTGGAATCGTCTCTACGACGGCGTGACTTTTGCCCACACGAAGACGCTGGAAGACACGGCCGAAGGCAACGAGATCGTCTATGCGCCGTGCCACCGCAGCCACATGGACTACCTGCTGCTGTCTTACGCGATCTTCCGGCACGGGTATGCGATCCCGCACATCGCGGCGGGCGTGAATCTCAACATGCCGGTGCTCGGACGGTTCCTGCGCATGGGCGGCGCGTTCTTCATCCGCCGCTCATTCCGCGGCAGCGCGCTCTACACCGTAGTGTTCATGAGCTATCTCTCGGCGATCATGGCGCGCGGCCATTCGATCGAGTACTTCATCGAGGGCGGGCGCAGCCGCACCGGCCGCCTGCTGCGGCCGAAGACCGGGATGCTGTCCATGACCGTGCGGAGCTTCCTGCGCGCTCCGGCACGGCCGATCGTATTCCTGCCTGTGTACTTCGGGTATGAACGCATCGTGGAAGCCTCCACTTATCTCGGTGAGCTCTCGGGCAAGCCGAAGGAAAAGGAGAGCGTGCTCACGCTCCTGCGCACGCTGCCGAAGCTGCGCGAACGGTTCGGGCGCGTGCACGTGAATCTGGGCGAGCCGATCAGGCTCGAGGACGTGCTCGCGCGCTTCGATCCGGACTGGCGGGACCGCCTCGGCGGCGACGATACGCGCCTGCCGTGGGTGAACGCCGCCGTGGACGAGCTCGCCGCGACGATCATGCGCCACATCAACGGCGCCGCGACCGTCACGCCCATCAATCTGCTCGCGGTTACTCTGCTCGCGACTCCACGGCAGGTGCTGGTGGAGTCGGACCTGCACCGCCAGCTCGACCTGTATCTCGCGATCCTCAAAGGCTGCCCGTACAGCGATCGCGTCACCGTGACGGAGCTCTCGAGCGCCGAGATCGTGGCGTACGGCGCGGAAATGAAGGTCGTGACGCGCGAGGAGCAGCCGCTCGGCAGCGTGGTCCAGATGAGCGACGAGGCGGCCGTCCTCGCCACCTACTATCGCAACAACGTTCTGCACCTGTTCGCGATGCCGTCGCTCGTCGCGTGCGGGTTCGAGAGCAACTCCATCATGCGTACCGAGGACATCCACCGGCTCGCATGGCGCATCTATCCGTACATCGCGTCCGAGCTCTTCCTGCGATGGCGCGAGGACGAGCTCCCCGCGGTCGTGAACGACGTACTCGCCGTGCTCGAGGCGCACGGGCTCATCGCTTCCGCAGCAGGCGGCACGGCATGGCGACGCCCGCCGCCGGACTCGCCGCAAGCGATGCAGCTGTCGCTGCTCGCGCAGGCCACGATCCAGACGATCGAGCGCTACTACCTCGCGATCGCGCTCCTCCTGCGAGCGGGCAGCGGCCAGATGACCCAGAAGACGCTCGAAGAGCGCTGTCATCTCACGGCGCAGCGCATGACACTGCTCTACGGCTTCAACTCGCCCGAGTTCTTCGACCGTACCCTGTTCGAGAATTTCATCGACCTCCTGCGCGAGCGCGGCGTCGTGCGCGTCTCGAAGGCGGGCACGATCGAGTTCGACGAGGTGCTCATGCGTGTGGCCGCCGATGCGCAGCTGGTGCTGTCGGAGCAGATTCGCCACAGCATCCTGCAAGTCACCCATGCGTGAGGCGGCAGACGCCGCCACTTCCGACTTCCGCCTTCCGACCTCCGTCTACCGGCCGGATAAGAGTGAAGAGCACTCCGCCGGTTCTTTTCTTCCTCCGGCCGGAAGGCGGAAGACGGAAGCCGGTAGCCGATCTTCCGGCTATACTTCGGACAAACGGCGAGTCGCGCTTCACGCGTTCAACAAGAACCTCGTCCGACACGGTGGGGACTTACATGGGGAAGCTTTACATCGAGCGCGTCCAGCGCTGCACGACGGCGGCGGTCATGGCCTCTCTCGGGACCTTGCTGGCCACCGGAGCACACGCGGTCGATTTCCAGAACGACGCGGGTACGTTCTCGGGCAGCTGGGATACGACGCTGTCGTTCGGGCAGGCGTGGCGCATCGAGAGGCGCGACTGCGACCTGATCGCGCTCGCGAACGGTGGTTGCGGACGCTCGCCGAACATCGACGACGGCAACCTCAACTACGACACCGACAAGTTCAGCAGCGCCTTCAAGGCGGTGAGCGAGCTGTCGCTCACTTACAAGAACGTCGGGGCGTTCGTGCGCGGCTCCGGGCTCTACGATCAGGACGTCGAGGACGGAAATACCGACCGCACGCCGCTCAACGACCGCGCAGAGGACATCGTCGGCAGCTACACGCGGCTCCTCGATGCCTTCGCGTACGCGAAGTTCGACCTGGGCTCGATGCCGGCGGAGTTGCGCCTCGGCCGGCAGGTGGTGAGCTGGGGCGAGAGCACCTTCATCCAGGGCGGCATCAACGTCGTGAATCATTTCGACGTTGCCGCGCTGCGCGTGCCGGGCTCGGAGCTGAAAGAGGCGTTCCTGCCGCAGGAGCTGGCGCTCTTCTCCCTGCAGCTGAGCGACATGTGGAGCACCCAGCTTCTCTACATCGCGGACTGGAACGAGACCATCCCGGAGCCGGCCGGCTCGTTCTTCAGCACCAACGATTTCGCCGCCATCGGCGGCGACCGCGTGGTGCTCGGATTCGGCGGCTTCTCCGACCAGGGCGTCGATTTCCGCCCGCTCGGCGGTACGCTCATCACCGATTTCCAGAACGTTCGCCGGCTTCCGAACCGCGAGCCCGACGATGAAGGCCAGTACGGCGTCAACGTCAAGCTGTATCTTCCGAACTTCAATAACGGCACGGAATTCGGCCTTTATTACCTCAACTATCACAGCCGTCTGCCCCTGATCTCGGGCCGCACGGGGACTCAGGCGGGCATCGGCAACGCGGTCGGCGCGCTCACCGCAGTGGCCGCGGCCGCGCAGGGACTCGCGGCTGGCCTTCCGTTCAATGCGGCGGTCGGCGTCGCGGCGGCAACCGCCGTCGCACGGTCGCAGCAGAACGGCGGAAACCTTTCACCGGCGCTGGCGCAGGAGTACGCGACGATCGGCGCCAACACCTCGCTCGCGCGCGGCGACGTCGCGGCGCAGGCGGCCAACCTCGGCGCGCACGAGTATGCGAAGTCGGCGGGCTACTTCACGGAATTCCCCGAAGACATCCAGCTCATCGGGCTCTCGTTCAACACCCAGCTGCAGAAGACGGGCATCGCGCTTCAGGGCGAGCTGACGTATCGCATGGATCAACCGCTGCAGTTCGACGACGTCGAGCTGCTCTTCGCGGCCCTCACGCCGTTCGAGGCGGCGGCGCGCGCCGCACAGGGCGTCCCGATGCCGGCGACGTGTGTGGCCGGTGCCAACGCGACGCTCACGCGCTGCGGCCAGCTCGGCGGCTTCGTCATCAATCAGGAGGTCCCGGGCTGGGGCGTGCACGACACGTGGCAGTTCCAGTCCACCGCGACCAAGACGTTCGCGAACGTGCTCGGCGCCGCGCAGATGGTCGTGGTGCTCGAGGGCGCCGTCACGCACATCGAGAATCTGCCGGACAAGGCCGCGGGCGGTCCGAATGGCCGGGGCCTGCGCTACAACGGTCCCGGCACCTCGGTGAGTGGCAACCCCGAGCTCGCGCCGCGACACTGCCCGGAGCTGCCGGCGGCCGCGTGCGCGGCGCTCAATCTACTCGAGCCCGCCAATCGCTTCGCCGACGCGACGTCCTGGGGCTATCGGTTCGCGGGGCGCTTCGAGTACCCCGGGCTCATCGGGGCGTGGAACATCGTGCCGCGCTTCTCGTGGCAGCACGATGTCGATGGCACGACGCCGGGACCCGGCGGCAGTTTCGTCGAAGGCCGCTACGGCCTGACCCTCGGCGTTGCGGCCAATCTGCGGGCGACGTATGAACTGGACGTCGCCTGGACCAGGTTCGGCGGCGCGGATCGCTACAACGACGTCAACGATCGCGACTTCATCGCCGCGGCCGTGAAGTTTTCGTTCTAGCACACTCGGATCGGTTAAGGAGCGAACATGTCGAGAGACGCTCTTCGGAACACGCTGCCGCTCGCCGTGATTGCGCTGCTCGCGGCGGCGCCGTCGTGGGCGGCGGTGAGCCAGCAGGAAGCCGCGCGGCTCGGTAACGATCTGACGCCCGTCGGCGCGGAGAAAGCCGGCAATGAGGACGGCACGATTCCCGCGTGGGACGGCGGTCTCACGTCGCCGGCGCAGGCGGGGGCCGCGAACTTCCGTCCCGGCGGACACCACCCCGATCCCTACGCGAGCGACAAACCGCTCTTCACGATCACGCCCGCGAACATGAATCAGTACGCGGCAAAGCTCACCGAGGGACACAAGAAGCTGCTGCAAACGTACAAGGGCACGTACAAGATGAACGTGTACCCGACGCATCGCAGCGCCGCCTTCCCGCAGCGCATCTACGTGGCGACGAAACGCATCGCGACGACCGCACAGCTCGCGCCGGGCGGCAACGGCGTGCTGAATGCCACCATCGGAATTCCGTTCCCGATTCCGAAGGACGGCGTCGAGCTCTTCTGGAACCACGTCCTGCGTTATCGCGCCGACTCGGCGGCCCGCAGGTTCGGGCAGGCTCCCGTCACCGCGGGCGGCAGCTACACGATGGTGGAGTTCAAGGACGAGTTCCTCTTCCAGTATGCGCAGCCCGGCATGACGCCCGAGAAGCTCGACAACGTCATCATCTATTTCATTCAGGAGACGGTGGCTCCGGCGCGACTCGCCGGCGAGATCCTGCTGGTGCACGAGACGCTCGATCAATCGAAAGAGAATCGGCGCGCGTGGATCTACAACCCGGGCCAGCGCCGTGTACGCCGCGCACCGAACGTCGCTTTCGACCCCCCGGGCAC
>JBQTHP010000128.1:0-13488 GCA_052389755.1 Gammaproteobacteria bacterium | reverse complement strand
GCCGCCGCAGGGCCATTACAGCGCGGCCATCCGTCACGGCGGGCTCGTCTATGTCTCGGGCCAGCTCGGGGTCCGCCCGGATGGCAGCCACACCGCTGATCTTCCATTCGAAGACCAGGTCAGGCAGACGGTGCAGAACCTGCTCGCAGTGCTCGGCAGCGCGGGCGTGGGCCCTGAAAACATCCTCAAGGTGACGGCCTACATCGTGGGCGCAGCCCGCTGGCCTGCGTTCAACGTCATCTACGCTGAAATGATGGGCGCGGCGCGACCTGCGCGGACCGTGGTTCCCGTTCCAGAACTGCACTACGGCTACAAGGTCGAGATCGACGCAGTCGCGGCCGAGCCCGATGTTAGGAGAGCGCCATAGATCACCTCCGCAACGCGGACCGGCTGGATCGAGCGTTCATCGACGGCGAGTGGCGCCGGCCCGAAACGATCCGTCGCATCGCCGTGATCGATCCCTCGACGGAGGAGGCGGTCGCAGAGGTCGCACTGGCAAGCGCCGCGGACGTCGATCGCGCCGTTGCAGCGGCGAAGCGCGCGTTCCCGATCTGGGCCGCGACGCCGATCGCCGATCGAGTCACGTTCCTCGGCCGCATTCATGCGCTACTGCTCGAGCGAGCAGACCTGATCGCCCGGACGCTCTCGCTCGAGATGGGTGTCGCGATCAGCTATGCGCGCGCGGCGCAGTTGCCGCTTGCGGCGGAGCACATCCGAGTCGCCCGCGATAATCTGAGCAGCTATCCGTTCGTCACGCAGCGCGGCTCCACGGTCGTCATGCACGAGCCGATCGGGGTCTGCGCCCTGATCACTCCCTGGAATTGGCCGCTCTACCAGATCACGGCGAAGGTAGGACCCGCGCTGGCTGCGGGCTGCACGGTGGTTCTCAAGCCGAGCGAGCTCTCGCCGCTCAGTGCGCTTCTGTTCGCTGAGATCATCGAGAGCGCCGGCATTCCGCGAGGCGTGTTCAACCTGGTGAACGGCGATGGTCCGGAAGTGGGCGGCGCACTCGCTGCTCATCCGGATGTGGACATGATCTCGATCACCGGGTCGACCAGAGCGGGGGTTCTCGTCGCGCAGGCGGCAGCTCCGACCGTGAAGCGCGTGGCGCAGGAGCTCGGAGGCAAATCTCCCAACGTGATCCTTCCGGATGCGGAGCTCGGCAAGGCTGTCCCATCGGGCGTTGCGGCCGCCTTCCGGAACGTCGGCCAGTCCTGCAGCGCTCCGACCCGGATGATCGTGCCCCGCGAGCGATTGCCGGAAGTCGAGACGCTCGCACGAGCCGCGGTCTCCCAGATCGTCGTGGGCGACCCGCGATCCGAGCGCACGACGCACGGCCCCATCGCGAACCGCGCACAATTCGAGCGCGTGCAGAAGATGATCGGCATCGGAATGGCAGAAGGCGCGCGACTCGTTTGCGGTGGTCCCGGTCGGCCGGACGGCTTGAAGCGAGGCTTTTTCGTGCGTCCGACGATCTTTTCGGATGTGGATCCGAAGATGACGATCGCCCGGGAGGAAATCTTCGGCCCCGTGCTGTCGCTGATCCCTTATGACGGCGTCGAGCAGGCCGTGGAGATCGCGAACGACACGGTTTATGGCCTGAGTGCCCACGTGCAGAGCGGAGATCTGAAACTGGCGAGGGCTGTCGCAGCCCGACTGCGGTGCGGCCAGGTGCACATCAATTATCCCGCCTGGGACCCCAATGCTCCTTTCGGCGGCTACAAGCGCTCAGGCAATGGGCGCGAATATGGGATCGAGGGGCTGCAGGAGTATCTGCAGATCAAGGCCGTGCTCGGATTTGGCTGAATCCCAGGCGGTGAGAAGCGATCAGAAGTAGCTCAGCCAGGGCTTGTTGCGCTTCTCCCGGTGTTTGTAGTCGGCGAATGCCTTCGTGGGACGGTAGAGGGCAACCGCCAGAACGGCCGCGCCGATCCAGATCCACCCGACGTGGTCGACGCCGAAGCGATCGCCCTGATTGGCGCCGAAGACGGCGCGCAGGATCCCGTACGCCGCGAGCAGCACGTAGAGGTGCAGGATGTAGACGAACATCGGTACCGATCCGTAGACCTCGATGACGGCGAGCACTTTGTTCTGCATGGACTCGAACCACGCCAGCAGCAGGAAACCGATACCCAGCGTGACGAGCAGGAAGTCGAGCGACGGCGGGTACTTGGTGTAGTTCAGGAACGACATCACCGTCTTGATCGCCGTGTCCTGCGCGCTCCACGGCAGAGTCTCGCCGTAGAGGTTGAACCCACGCAGCACCAGCAGCAGCGCGAGGCCGGCGAGTCCGAGAGCGATCAGGAATTTGCGTCGGGTCGGCATGTCCGTGGACCGCGCATAGAGGGGCCCGGCGAAGTATCCCAGCAGGATGACGCCGATCCACGGCAGCACCGGATAAGACACCTTGATCTTCAGAAGGCCGTCGTCGACGAGGAAGTTCCGGTCGTGGAGGATGGTCCAGAGCGTGTAACCGAGCTCGTTCGGCGTGAACCCGATCGGGCTCAGCAGGTTGTGCCCGAAGACGATCAGAAAGCCGAGAGCGCCGATCAACCAGTAGTTCAGTCGGGCGAGTACAGACAACGCGATCATGCACACGCCGATGGCCCAGATCACCTGCAGGTACACCGTCGTGAAGGAGCTGGCCCAGACGAGGTAGATGACCGTCACTTCGATGAAGACGAGAAACAGCCCGCGCTTGAAGAGGAAAGCAGTCGGAGACCGGTATGCGCCGCCGGCGGGATGGGCGTAAAGCCAGGCGGACAATCCCGTCAGGAAGATGAAGAGCGGCGCGCAGAGGTGCGCCAGATACCGCGTGAAGTAGAGTGCGGGCGCCGTGGCATCCACGTCCATCGGATCGGATAGCGGCACATGCAGGAATATGCGTTCCCGGACGTGATCCAGCATCATGAAAAGGATCACCAGGCCTCGCATGACGTCGATCGACGCGATGCGGGATTTGCTGGCCGCTTCGGTGCGGCTCGCTGCGAATGCACCGGCGCTCAACGTGTCGGTCGAAACGGCCATCGCTCTTCACCCGAAGTGGAATTCGCGATATCGGACCTCGTCAGGTTACTGAGCGGCGAACGAATATTCTGCTGTTTCGGCAGCGCCGATGAGCAGTTTGTTGTCTGTGAGGCGCCGTATCATTTCGTGCACGTCACCCGAAGAGATGGCCTCATGTCGCTACTGAGAACGATCGATCTGAATCCCGCTGGAGCACCGCGCGAGTCCCGTGTGGACCGCGAGCGGCTGGTGGAGGGCAATCCGCTGCTGAAGTCCTGGCCGCACGAATCGGCGCGCGACGGCAAGATCAAGACGGGCGTGTGGCAGGCGACGCCCGGCGTCAACAAGTCGATCAAGGGCGAGAGCTTCGAGTTCTGTTATCTGCTCGAGGGCGTCGTCGAGCTCACGCCGGAAGGCGGCGAGCCGGTGCGATACGAGGCGGGCGACTGTTTCGTGATGAAACCCGGCTACAAAGGTCTCTGGCGTACGATCGAAACGGTCAAGAAGATCTACGTCGTCGTCGAAGGACCCTGACCTCAGATCGCGCCCACCTCGGTCCTGGATCCATCGAGCAGGCGAGACAGCTTGAAGGGCTTGGGGTCCACGCAGGGCATATCGTTGGCCACCAGATCGGCGGCGAGGCGTCCGATACCGGGGCCGAGCCCGAAGCCATGACCGGAACAACCGGCTGCCAGAAAGAAGCCTCCCATTCCATCAACCGGCGAGATGACCGGCACGGCATCGGGAGTCGAGTCTACGTAGCCGCCCCAGGATTCGCTCAGCTCGATTCCTGCCAGCGCGGGAAACAGCCGCCTGACGCGCTCCAGGATCGAGTCGACGACTCTGGAGTCCGGCGAAGGGTCGAGTACCCGGATCCGTTCCGCGGGCGTCTCGCTGTTCGATCGCCAGCTTCCCAGTGCCTCCGGCCCGTGGAAGAACGACTTGCCGATCCCGATCTCCACCGCCTTCAGACGTTTCCTGAACATGGGCAGGAAGGATCGCGCGTACCGCAGGCCCTGCGGAGTGATCTCCAGCTGCGCCTTGCCACTGATGGCGATGGTGTAACTGCCGTCGAGACGGCGCGTGAGCGCACAGTCCGGTATATAGATCGCCTCGCCGATGCTCGGCGCCGGCTCCGTGCGAAGCGCGGTCTGGCGCACGCTCGCTTGCGGGAAGCGCAGTCCGTGTTGTCGACAGAAAGCAGAAGCCCACGCGCCGGCGGCACACAGCACCGCGCGTGTGCGGATCAGTCCCTTTTCGGTGATGACGCCCGTGACGGCGCCGTTCGACACATCGAGCGCACGCGCCGCGCATTCCTGATGGATCGTGGCGCCGAGCGCGCGCGCACCTTCGGCGATCATCGGCGCCGCCCACGCGGGTTCACCCTTGCCGTCATCGACGGAGTGGACCCCGCCCAGCCATTTGCGCCCGGTCGCCGGAACCTTCGAGGTCGCCTCCTCGGAGCTCAGCATCCGCGTGTTGACGTTGAACTGGCGCGCGATCTCGCGCCAGCTTTCCCATTCGCCGAGCTGCCTGGCATCGTTCGTGGCGTAGACGAGCCCACAGCGTCGAAAACCGAGATCGCGACCGATGTCGGCCGTGAGCTCGTCCCACAGACGCAAAGCGACGCCGGAGAGCGGCAGCTCCCGGGCGTCCCGGTTCTGCTGGCGGCACCAGCCCCAGTTGCGGCTCGACTGCTCGCAGCCGATGTAGCCCTTTTCGAGCAGCGCGACCGACAGTCCCCGCTTCGCCAGGAAATAGGTCGTGGCGGCGCCGACGATGCCGCCGCCGATGACGACGACATCGGTCGATACAGGAAGCTGTTCGTCGCTGTGTATGCGCTTGGTGGTGGGTGACACGCAGGCTGCCCGAATCAGTTCAGACGATCCTTCAATCGATAGTAGGCGCCGACGAGCGGCAGGAACCAGGGACGGCCGAAGTGGCCTGGAATGGCCGGCCAGGCGAAGTCCTTCCATGGGTTCAACTCGGGGCGCCCGTCCATGACCTCGGCCATCACGGTTCCCATGTACGTCGACATCTGTGTGCCGTGACCGCTGTAGCCCATCGAGTAGTAGATGCCGTTGCGTTCGCCCGCGCGGGGCAGGCGATCGCGCGTCATGTCCACCATCCCGCCCCAGCAGTAGTCGATGCGGGTGCCGGCGAGCTTGGGGAACACCTCGCACATCGCGCTGCGCAGGATGCCGCCGCACTGGAGATCGGACCTGGCATTCGACACCGTGAACCGCGCGCGGCCGCCGAAGAGCAGCCGGTTGTCCGGCGTCGCCCGAAAGTAGTTCACGAGGTTCTTGGTATCGACCACCATGCGCCGGCGGGCGACGAGCCGGTCGAGCACGACGCTCGACAAGGGTTCGGTCACGATGATGAACGCCCCGACCGGCACGATGCGACGCCGGATCCAGCCGAATGGTCCGATGTGCGAGATGCCGCTGGCGAGCAGCACCTGCGAGGCGAGGATGGACCCCCGCGGTGTGACGACCTCGTGGCCGCGGCCTGTGAGACGGCGCAGGCCGGTGACCGGCGTGTGCTGGTGTATCTGTGCACCGCGCCGGGCGGCGGCTTCGGCCAGGCCGATCACGAAGCGCCCCACGTGCATGCCGGCACCCTTCGCGAACAGCATCCCCCCGTAATAGCGCTTCGTATCCACCTCGGCCGCCATTTCCGAGGGCGGCACCATGCGCGTGTCAGGATCCACCTGGGCCGCGAGCAACGCCTGCGTGCGAGCGAGCTTGTCGTAATGCTCGGGTCTGGCCGCCAGCTTGAGTTTGCCGGTGCGCGCGAAGCTGCAATCGATCGACTCCTCCCGCACGAGGCGCTCAACCGTATCCACAGCGGCATCGAAGCTGCGATAGAGGCGATTCGCCAGGTCGACGCCGAACTTCGCTGCCATCGCTGCGTAGTCCTGTGCGAAGCCGTTGTTGCACATGCCACCGTTGCGGCCGGAAGCGGCGTGCCCGATCGTGGCCGCCTCACAGAGCACAACGCGCGCACCTCTCCTGGCAAGAGCCAGCGCCGCGGACGTACCCGTGAGCCCGCCGCCGACGACGACGACGTCGGCATTGCCCGCCACCGGCTCTCGCGAGGCGCCGGCGAACGGGGGCGCGGTATCCAGCCAATAGGACGCGATCTTCATCGGCCTGCGTGTATGCCGCGCGTGGGCAGCTGCAGCCGCGCGAGATCGGCGGATGCATGGTGGCAGAGGATCTGTTTGCCGTGCCATTCACGCGTGGGAGGCGGCACGACGTCACAGACACCCTCGTGGCGCACGGGACAGCGCGCCAGAAAGCTGCAGAGGCGGGCGGCCTGCGGCGTGACCGGCGTACCGTCAGTCGATGCGGCCCGCGCCGTGCCGACTGCTTCGAGCCAGCCCTGACGGAGCTCGGGCACCGAGGCGATGAGGCGGTCCGTGTACGGATGGAACGGCGACTCGGCCAGTGCCCGGCGGCTGCCGGCCTCGACCTTGCGTCCTGCATAGAGCACTGCGATCTGATCGCAGATCGCACGCACCATCGAGATGTCGTGGGAGATGAATACGTACGACACGCCCACTTCGCGGCGCAGCTCGGCGAGCAGCTCCAGAATGGCCGCGCCCACCACCGTGTCGAGCGAAGAGGTCACTTCGTCGCAGAGGATGAGATCCGGCTCGGCCGCCAGCGCACGCGCCAGGTTGACGCGCTGCTTCTGCCCGCCCGAGAGCTCGCGCGGCAGGCGCTGCGCGAGCTCCGCCGGCAGACGCACGAGATCGAGCAGGCGTGCGACGCGCGTGCGCGCCTCGGCGCCCCGCACGCCGTGGTAGAGCTCGAGGGGCCGCGAGAGGATGCGCTCTACCGTGTGCGCGGGATTGAGGGCCGTGTCGGCGTCCTGGAAGACGATCTGGATGCGGCGGAACTGCTCGCGCGTGCGGCGGGCGAGTCCCGACTCGAGCGGCTCGCCGGCGAGCTCGATGCTGCCGCGGGCGATCGGCACGAGCCCGGCGATCGCGCGCGCCAGCGTCGACTTGCCGCTGCCGGATTCACCGATGATGCCGAGCGTGGACCCGCGGACCACGTCGAGGTCGATGTCCACGAGCACCGGATGCCGGGGCAGACCATCCGCGCGCAAGCCCCCATAGCCGGCCGTGAGCCCGCGGACCGTCAGCAGCCGCGGCTGCATCGCCTCGCTTTCGACCGCTGCGCCTTCGCGCGGTGCCGGGCGTACGGCCGCGAGGAGCGTGCGGGTGTAACCATCCGCCGGTGCTTCGAGGACCTGTGCGGTCGAGCCCTGCTCGCGCACCTCGCCCCGTTGCAGCACGGCGATGCGATCGGCCATCTGCGCGACCACCGCGAGGTCGTGCGAGACGTAAACGGCGGTCGTGCCGCGCTCGCGCACCGCCTGCTTGAAGGCACGCAAGACTTCGATCTGCGTGGTCACGTCGAGCGCTGTGGTCGGCTCGTCGAATATCACGAGCTCGGGATCCGTGATGAGCGCCATCGCTGCCATCGCGCGCTGGAGCTGGCCGCCCGAGAGCTCGTGCGGATAACGTCGGCCGATCTTCTCGGCGTTCGGCAACGACAGCGAGCGAAACAGTGCGAGCGCCTTGGCGGACATCGTCGCGCGATCGCCCGTCCCATGGATGAGCGCCGGCTCGATGACCTGATCGAGGATCGTGTGCGCCGGATTGAAAGCGGCCGAGGCGCTCTGCGCCACATACGCAATGCGGTGGCCGCGCAGGCCCGCCAGTTGCGCCGACGTGAGCGTGCGCAGTTCGAGCTCCGACACGCGCAGCGAGCCACCGGCGATGCGAGAGCCGGGCCGCGCATAACCCATGAGCGCGAGCGCAATGGTGGTCTTGCCGGAACCGGACTCGCCGATGAGCGCCAGCACCTCGCCCTTCTCGATCGCGAAGCTCACCTCGCGCACGATGGGGCGCTCGCCGCCGGATGCGTCGCGCGCCACGACCGTGAGGCCAGACACTTCGACGATCGGGCGCATGCTCAGCCGTGCTCCGAGGCGTTGCGGCGGCTGCCCGGCAGGGCATCGATCAGGAGGTTCACACCGATCGTGAGCGTCGCGATCGCAAGCGCCGGCGCGATCACCGCCGGGGCTGCTTCGATAATGCCGGACATGTTCTCGCGAACCAGCGATCCGAGGTCCGCGTTTGGCGGCTGTACACCGAGCCCCAGGAAGCTGAGGCCGCTCAGCAACAGCACGATGAACAGAAAGCGCAGGCCGAAATCCGCGAGCATCGGATGGATCATGTTCGGCAGGATCTCGGCGCGTGCGATGTAGAAGCGGCCTTCGCCGCGGGCGCGCGCCGCCTGCACGAACTCCATCGCGTTGACGTTCGTGGCCAGCGCTCGGGCGATGCGAAAGGCACCGGGTACGTACGTGATCGCTGCCAGGACGAGCAGCAGCGGTACGGCCGAGCCGAACGCCGCCACCACCACGAGCGCGAAGATCTTGCTCGGAATGGAGATGAGCGTGTCCATGATCCGGCTCGTCACCTCGTCGATCCAGCGGCCGCTCACCGCGGCGAAGAGTGCAAGCGTCAAACCCGTGGTGCTCGCGAGCAGCGCCGCCGCGAACGCGAGCCCGACCGTGAAGCGCGCGCCGTGCAGCACGCGCGAGAGCATGTCGCGTCCCAGGTAGTCGCTGCCGAGCGGAAACTGCGCGCTGATCGGGTCGTAGACGTCCTGCGACACCATGGCGCCCACTGCATGCGGAGCGACGTACGGGCCGAGCAACGCCACCACGAGCCAGAAAGTGACGAGCGCGAGGCCAAGCCGACCGGAGATCGGCAGCGCCCTCGCGAAGCGCAGCAGCGCCGGCTTCACGCCGGTCGCGCGTGTGACCGGCGAGGGCCGTGTGTCGAGCGGAATGTCGCGCGCACTCATCCGTGTCGTAGCCTCGGGTTCGAGACGATCGCGACGACGTCGGCGATCAGCACGAGGAGCAGGTAGCCACAGCAGAAGATCATGGCGCACGCCTGCAGCAGCGGCATGTCCCGGTTCGCGACCGCGTCGACCATCAGGCTCGCAAGTCCCGGGTAGTTGAAGATGGTCTCGATGATGATGGCGCCGCCCAGCAGATAGGAAAGACTGAGCGCCACCGCGTTCGCGATGGGTCCGGCGGCGTTCGGCAGCGCGTGGCGCAGGACGATGCGCCTGCGGCTCACGCCCTTCAGGGTCGCCATCTCGACGTACGTCTGGCCGAGCTGCGCGATGATGGCGGCACGCGTCATGCGCGCCATCTGCGCGATGACGACGAAGGCGAGCGAGATCACCGGTAAGGCATACGCGCGCAGAAATGCGGCGAGATCGAGCTCGGTCGGAATCGCGGAAAGTGCCGGCAGCCAGCGCAGCTGCACCGCGAAGATGAGCACCAGCAGCGTGGCCACCAGGAACTCGGGAATGGCGACCATCGAGAGCGTGGCCACGTTGAGCGCTCGATCCAGGCGCGAGCCGTTCTTCAGCGCCGCGATGATGCCGAGCGCGAGCGCGATCGGTGTCGCGACCAGCGCGGCGAGCGCTGCGAGCACGAGCGATTTCGGCAGCCGCTCGCGGATGAGCTCAGCAACCGGCAGGCCGCTCGCGAGCGATTGACCCGGGTCCCCCGTAGCGAGGCCCTGAAGCCACCCGGCGTAACGAATGTAACCGGGTCGATCGAGCCCGAGTTCCTTGCGCAGGGCGGCGACCGTCTCCGGCGTTGCGCCCTGGCCGAGCGCCTGTTCTGCCGCATCGCCTGGCAGCAGTGAGGTGATCCCGAACACCACCGCAGAGACGAGAAAGAGCGTGAGCGCTGCCAGCCCCACGCGGCGCAGGATCATGACGGGCAAGTCAAGCATCGAGCCACACGTGCTCGCCGAACTGGTAACCCATCAGCCCGCCTATGGGAATGCGCCCGTAGCCCTGCACGCGAGTGTCATACGCATCGATGAAGTCGATGAAGAGCGGGATGCCGATGCCACCGTGCTCGTGGATCAGCACCTGCATGTCGACGTACATCTGGCGGCGGCGGGCTTCGTCGGGCTCGCCGCGAGCGCTGATCAGGAGCTGGTCGAAACGCTCGTTGTGCCATCCGGATTCGTTCCACGGCGCATCCGACTTGAAGAGCGTGCTGAAGAGGAGGTCGAGCGTGGGCCGCGGATTCACGTTGCCGAAGCTGAGCGGGTGCTTCATCCAGTGATTCGACCAGTAGCCATCGGCAGGAACGCGATTCACGGCGAGGTTGAGCCCGGCCTGCAGGGCCGACTGCTGCAGCAGCGCCGCCATGTCGACGGAACCGGTTGCCGCCGGCGATGCATACATGGGCAACCGGATACCGAGGAGGCCTGCGCGCTTCAGGTGAAAGCGGGCGCGCTCCGGATCGTAGACCCGCTGCGGAAGACCGTGGGCGAAGTACGGATGTCCGGAGGGTACGGGGTGATCGTTGCCGATGGTGGCGTAACCACGGAACAGCGCACGCTGCATGGTCTCGCGATCGAACAGATGCTTGATCGCGAGCGCAAAGTCCGGATTGCCGGTCTGCGGCGCGTCCTGCCGCATGATGAGATTGGTATAGAGCCCGGACTTCGTCGGGAGCAGGGCATGCCCGGGCGACTCGCGGATGCGCCGTGTCGAACGCGGATCCACCGCGTTGATCATGTGCACGTCGCCCGAGAGCAGCGCGTTGACGCGCGACATCTCATCGCCGATGCCGATGAGCTCGACCTCGTCGAGGTACGGCCGGCCGGTGCGCCAGTAGCGCTCGTTACGCGTCACCACGGTGCGCACGCCGGGCTTGAACTCCTTGAGGCGGTACGGCCCACAGCCGACGCCGGGCGCCGATCCGTTTTCCTGGATGATGACGAAATGCGATGCGGCGAGGATCGCCGGCAGATCGACGTTCGGTACTTCGAGCGTGATCCGCACCGCGTGCGGCCCTTCCGCCGTGACGTCCTGGAACTGGTCCGCGATCGTCTTGAGCTTGGAGCCGGTGGCGGCCACCTTGTGGCGCAGGAGCGAATGCACGACGTCGCCGGCGACGAGCGGCCTGCCGTCGTGGAACTCGACACCGCGACGCAGCCGGACATGCCACACGCGCTGATCATCGCTCGCAATCTCCTCCGCAAGCGCGAGCTGTGGGCGCAGATCGGAGTCGTACTGCGCGAGGCCGCTATAGAGCAGGTAATGCCGCGCGTAGTCGGTGGAGAGTGCGCCTTTGGCAGGATCGAGCGTATCGGCGGTGGACACCGACTGGGTCGCCACGCGGACGCGGCCGCCGCGCCGCGGTGTCGTCGACGGCGCGCGCGTCGCCGCGCCGGCTTGCGTGCGTGCGGGCGCATCACGCTCGCAACCCGCGATGCCCGCGGCCGCGGCAAGGCCGAGTGCCGTCGAGCACTGCAGCAGATCGCGCCGTGTCAGCGAGCTCGCCATCAGTCGAGATTCATAGCCCTACGAGAGCGGGCAGGCCTCCGATGTCCTTGATCTCCGTGTAGCCATAGTAAGGCGTCGAGGGCTCATGGCCGCGATTGACGAACGCCTTGTGGCGAATGCCGATGTCGTGCGCCGACATGAGGTCGTAGCGCAGGCTCGACGATACGTGCAGCACGTCCTCGGGATTCACGCAGAGATTGTCGAGCATGTACTCGAACGCCTGCAGGCGCGGCTTGTACGCGCCCGCCTGCTGGGCCGTGTACACGGCATAGAACGGCGCGCCGAGCTTCGCGACGTTGTGCCCGATCTGATCGTTGGACGCGTTCGAGATGATGACGAGCGGGATGTGCCGCGCGATGCGCGCGAGCGGCTCGGGCACATCCGGGTGCGGACCCCACGTGGGCACCGCCTCGTAGATGCGCTGCGCCTCGGAGTCGCGGTACTCGATGCGCCACTTGCGACACGTGCGGCGGACGGAATTGCGGATCACGTCCGCGTAGGGCTTCCAGGCGCCGAGCACTTCGTCGAGGCGATAGGACGCGAAGTCGCGCACGAACTGCTCCATGTGTTCCGGCTTCACGCGCTCGGCGAAGAGCTCACGGGCCAGCTCGCCTATGCGGAAGTGGGTCAGCGTGCCGTAACAGTCGAAAGTGATGTATTTCGGGCGGAAAGTGCTCATGGTGACCTTCGCTGCGGGTATGCCGGACAGCGCCATTCCAGCATGGCCGTGTCAGCAAAAAATGCCAATCGCGATCCAAAAAACGCACGATCGCCCGCATCGCCGCGCGAATTCGATCCTGGACATTCGGGGCCGGCCTCTAGGATGCCGGTCATCATGTCGAAACCCTCACTGCTTGCACTGGATCGCGACCACCTCATCCACCCGGTCATGAACTTTCGCGCTCACGAGAGCGCCAGCGCGCTGATTCTCGAATCGGGGCGGGGCGCATGGCTGCGCGACGTCGACGGGCGCGAGTATCTCGACGCCTTCGCGGGTCTTTGGTGCGTCAACGTCGGCTATGGTCAATCGAGCATCGTGCGTGCCGCGGCCGAGCAGATGCAGCGCCTGCCGTATGCCACCGGCTACTTCGGTTACGCCTCCGAGCCCGCCATCCGCCTCGCCGCGCAGCTCGTCGAGCTCGCACCACGCTCGCTGCGGCACGTGTACTTCACGCTCGGGGGATCGGATGCCGTCGACTCGGCGATCCGTTACCTCACGTACTACTTCAATGCCATCGGTCAGCCGCAGCGCAAGCACTTCATCACGCTCGAGCGCGGTTATCACGGCTCCTCGGCACTCGGCGCGGGGCTCACCGGACTGCGCGCGTTCCACCTCAACTTCGACGTTCCGCAGCCGAACCAGCACCATCTGCCGTCCCCGTACCCCTATCGCAACCCCGTCGGCGAGCGACCCGAAGCCGTGATCGCGGCGTCCGTGAGCGCGCTGCGCGACAAGGTGGCGCAGATCGGCCCCGACCGGGTGGCTGCTTTCTGCTGCGAGCCCGTGCAGGGCTCCGGCGGCGTGATCGTGCCGCCGGCGGGTTGGCTCAAGGCCATGAGCGATGCCTGCCGCGAGCTCGGCATTCTGCTGCTCGTCGACGAAGTCATCACCGGCTTCGGCCGCACCGGGCCGCTGTTCGCATCGCAGGCCGAAGGGGTCGAGCCCGACGTGATGACGCTCGCCAAAGGACTCACATCGGGCTATGCGCCCATGGGAGCCGTGCTGCTCTCCGACGAGATCTATCAGGGGATCGCCGATGGTGCCCCGGACGGCGCGCCGATCGGCCACGGCTACACGTATTCGGCACACCCGGTGAGCGCTGCTGTTGCGCTCGAAGTCCTGCGGCTCTACCACGAGGGCGGCATCCTGGCGAATGGTCAGGCGCAGGCGGCTCGCTTCGCGCAAGGATTGCAGAGTCTGCGCTCGCATCCACTCGTGGGCGATGCGCGGCAGCGCGGCCTGCTGGGTGCCCTCGAGCTCGTAGCCGATCCGGCGACGAAGCGGCGCTTCGATCCGTCGTTGCGGCTGAGTGAACAGGTCACGCGGGCCGCCCTGCGAAACGGCGTGATC
>JBQTHP010000127.1:0-17333 GCA_052389755.1 Gammaproteobacteria bacterium | reverse complement strand
CAGGGACGCAGGATTCGAACCCGTGATCGTCGGACCGCTGGCGCGCGCGAAGGAGTTCGACGTGGGCACGCCGGTCTATACCCGAGTGCTGACGGCGCCCGAGCTGCGCCGGGAGTTGGGATTGGCCCAGTGAGGTCCTACGCAGCGTGCGAGGAGCGCACCTTGCCGCTTCCGCACGCTCATAGGGAGCATCTATCACCAGGCACGCAAACGTGCGCCTCATCGCGCCGACTCGGGCGAGATAGCCGCCGGCACCGTGAGTTCCACAGCGCTCACCGGCGATCAACCGAAAACCCCGCCTGGCATATGCATCGCCCGCGCCGGGGCCGCACAGGTGGATCACCGCGGCCAGATTCTGCTTCTGCTCGAGCGTGGCGCCCGCGATCCGGCGGCGCTTCAGCGTGCTCGCTACACGCCGATCGAGGTAGGCGGCGGTGAGCTCGACCGCGTGAGTCGGCACGACACGGGTATAGAGCCAGTTGAACCAGCACGATCGCCAGGCATACCACGGCCCATCCTCCACGACCGCGTGATCATGAATGCAGTAGCGCCGTGCCTCGGCAAACGCGCCATCGGTGATCTGATACATGCCGACCGCGCTCGAGGCCGGACGGTACACCTCGAACGGCTGGGGCGTCAGTGACCAACGCCAGTACGTCCGCACCACCGGATTGCCCGACCCCTCTACCTGCGCGAGCGCGGCGAGAAGGTCCGGCGTGATCACGTTGGTCGAATGCTTGCGAAAGATCGGTGCGTACTGTCGCCACGTTTCCGAGGGTGTCTTGTAGAGCGTACCGCTCACGGGAAAGAACAGTTCCGATGGCTTGCGGATGACCTGGTAGATCCAGTTGGCGGCGAGCCAAAGCGTGAAGACGGCGACCACACCAATGATGAGCTGCACGAATACCGGCGCGCGCCGGAATGCCCGGAACCAACGTCGGCGTACTCGGGCATTCGGCCACAATACGAGAATGCGCAAGCGACGCTTGCGCCTCTTCCGCGTTTTCCGGGTTTGCCGCGGAATGCTTCCGAGTGCGGATGGGCTCGACATCTCACCGATCGTAGCGCATCGATCAATGTATGAATGGTGCGCATTCCATATCATTGAGTGGTGACCCTCCTCGCCAGACTTGTCGACACCTCGCAACGCGTGAGCGCTACTTCCGCCCGCCTGGCGAAGGTGCGCGAGTTGGCCGCGTGTCTGCGCGCATTCGAGCCGGCCGAGATCGACATCGGCGTTCAGTATCTTTCCGGAGAAGCACCGCAAGGACGTTTCGGCATCGGATATGCCGTGCTGCAGGCAGCGAGCGCCGGTTCGGCTGCGCACGACGCCACGTTGTCGATTGCGGATGTCGACAGGCGCCTCACCGAGATCGCGGGAATGCGCGGCGCAGGCGCGACGGCCCGCCGTTCCGCAGCGCTGCGCGAGCTCTTCTCGCTCGCCCCCGCTGCTGAACAGGAGTTTCTGATCCGGCTCCTGCTGGGCGAGCTTCGTCAGGGTGCCTTGGCCGGTGTCATGATCGACGCGATCGCCGCAGCGGCGGAATTGCCCGTCTCGCAGGTGCGTCGTGCGGCGATGTATGCAAAGAGCATCGGTGCCGTAGCGCGCGTTGCGCTGCTCGAAGGAACGGCGGGCCTCGCGCAATTCCAGCTCGAAATCCTGTCGCCTGTTGCGCCCATGCTGGCGCAGACGGCCGCCGACACCACAGCAGCGTTGCAGCAGCTGGGCGGCGATGTGGCCTTCGAATGGAAGATGGATGGCGCCCGCATCCAGGTGCACAAAGCCGCCGACATGGTTCGCATCTACACCCGCAATCTGAACGAGGTCACGGCCGCGGTACCGGAGATCGCGGAAATCGTGCGGGGACTGCCCGTGCGCGACGTGATCCTCGACGGCGAAGCCATCGCCTTCAACTCATCGGGACGGCCGTATCCGTTTCAGACGACGATGCGTCGCTTCGGCCGCAAGCTCGATGTCGAAACGCTGCGAACAGAATTGCCGATGAAGGCCTTCTTCTTCGACTGCCTGCGATTCGAGGGCCGAAGTCTCGCCGATCTGCCGACCCGCGAACGCTTCCAAGTACTCGCGGAGGCGGTGCCGGATCCGCTGCAGATTCCGCGGCTCATCACCTCCTCGGAGGTGGAAGCGCACGCATTCTATGAGGCGGCGCTCGCGGCGGGGCACGAAGGCTTGATGGCGAAATCGCTCGATGCGCCCTACGAAGCTGGCAATCGCGGCGCGAGCTGGCTCAAGATCAAGCATGCCCACACGCTCGATCTGGTGGTGCTCGCGGCCGAGTGGGGCCATGGCCGCCGTACCGGCAAGCTTTCCAATCTGCATCTCGGCGCGCTGGATCCCGCCACGGGCGAATACGTCATGCTCGGCAAGACGTTCAAAGGTCTCACGGATGCGATGCTCGAATGGCAGACGAAGGAATTTCTCGCTCGAGAGATTCGCCGTGATGAGTGGACCGTCCATGTCCGTCCGGAGCTGGTCGTGGAGATTGCGTTCAGCGACCTGCAGGTGAGTCCCAGGTATCCCGGTGGCCTCGCGTTGCGTCTCGCGCGCGTGAAGAGCTACCGGGACGACAAGCGGGTCGAAGAAGCGGACACGATGGAATCAGTTCGAAGGATTTACGAAGCCCAGCACTGAGCATCCTGGATGGTGGTGACCGCGCCGGTACGCCTTGCTTTGCTGCACCGCCTGGCGCTGATTTCTGGCTGGGCGCCGGCGAATCGGTGCGCCTCGCCGGAGAGTCGAACGTGCTCGGGGTGCTCTTCGCGCACCCGAATTACTCGACCGTCAATTTCAATGGCGAGCGCCGCAACGTGGCTGTCGGCGACGCCGTCGATTTCTCGACCGATGACGAGACCTGCAAGGCGATCTACCGGCAAATACCGCGCCAGGCCGATCGACGTATCGGATTCGATGTCATCTGTGCCGATAAGCCTCAAGCCGCAGGCTGACCGCGCCAGAATTCGCCCCAAAGACGCCACGGCCATGCCCGAATCCGCGGCGAACCTCCGCTCGACAGACCGGAGGATTCGTCCATGCTACCCACTCTCGATGGCTGGCTGACCTGCTTCGAGCGACGCGCCGCACATCCGCCGGTATTGCCTGCGATCCTGGAACCCTTGTCGATTGAGGAGCGCACTCGCATCGGCCGCTCGATCGCCATTTTTCAGCTCGGCGAGCAGTCCGAAGGCCGCACGCTGCTCGCGCTGGCGCGCCGCTACACGGCGAAACACGATTGCGCGAAGCTCATCCGCATTACCGAATGCTTCATCCGCGAGGAGCGGCGTCACGCGGCGACACTGCGCGCGTTCATGGAGGACAACGGCATCCCGCTGCTTCAGCGCAACTGGACCGATGGAATCTTCCGAATCCTGCGCCGCCTGGTCGGTTTCGAGCTGGCTATCACCGTGCTGATCACCGCGGAGCTGATCGGGCTGCAGTACTACCGTGCACTACTGAACAGCACAGACTCGAAGCGTTTGCGCGCCATCTGTTCGCTCTTCATGCAGGATGAGGCGCTGCACGTCGCGTACGAGTCGGAGCTGCTGCTCGCCCTGCGGGCGCGGCGAGCCGCGCCGCTGCGCGCCCTGATGACGCTTGCGCACGCGATCTTCCACCTGGCCACGGCGCTCGTGGTCTGGTACGAGCATCGCGCCGTGCTGCGCTTCGCGGGTTACACAGCCTCCGCGTTCCTTCGCACCTGCGCGAATCACTACGCGCTTTATTTCGTCGCACCGCGCGCTCGCGGGCGGCGCGCGCTTTACCCCTGAAGGTGGTCCCTATCTTCGGGTACCGTAAGCGTATGACAGTCGGACATGCCTCGCTGATCGCCGGCCCATTCCTGGCGGCACTCCTCGGGGCACCAATCGCTTGCGCACACCCGGGGTCGGGAATCGCCGTCGACAGCCAAGGAGAGGTGTACTTCGTTCACACCGGAGTCGGCGCGTTCAAGGTGGATCGCCAGGGTCACCTGGTCCGTCGCCCGGGATCCGGATATCACTTCATGATCCTCGATCCCGAAGGACGCTTCGTTGGACAGCGTTGGCCGCGGTTTCCTGACGGTGTGATCGAGGTGGTAGGGGCACGCCCGAGCCTGCTTCTGGCCAGCAGCTTCCCCGTGACCCTCGGGCGTGATGGCGCGCTTTACTACCCGCAGGCCGCACGCGACGGTCACGTCCACATGATGCGCTTGGTACCTCTGGGGAAACCCTCCTCGTTTGCCACTCTTCCGGTCGCGATGGAGATCGGACCGGACGGAAAGCCCGTGCGCGCACGCTGGATCCATGGGCTGGCCACTGGTCGCGACGGCACGCTCTACTACGCCGAGAAAGACGCGCTCAGGCGTATTGGTGTGGATGGTTCAGTAGCTTCGGTTGTGGACCTCATCACCGTCCCCGAATGCCTTCGTCCTCGCGCCGCGTCGGACGAGCGAATCGGGCCTGCGCTGCGTGGTCTCGACGTGGCGCCGGACGATACGATTTACGTCGCGGCCTCTGGTTGCAGCGCGGTGCTCAGCATCACTCCGACCGGCAACGTTTCGGTGGTGCTGCGTTCATCAGAATCCTGGTCCCCGACGGGTGTTGCCTTGGCGGGGGGCGACTTGTACGTGCTCGAGTATCACTACATCGAGGTTGAACGAGCACAGGACTGGCTGCCGCGCGTTCGCAAGGTGTCGCGGGATGGTGCAGTCACGCCTATCGCGTCTTCCGGCCTTGGACGTGGCCTCGGCTCGAGTCACTCGATCAGATCCCGGTAAGCGTGCCAGGTAGCATGGCCGAGCAGCGGCGCGATCCAGATCATGCCGACCAGCAGCGTCGCGAAACCGATCGCCGTCAGCACGACGAGCATGACGCTCCAGATCAGCATTGCCGGCAGATTCGCGAAGACCGCTCGCAGGCTTATGCGCATGGCATCACCGGCCGACGCGGGCCGGTCGATGATGAGCGGTACTGATACTGCGGAGAGCACGAAAATGAGCGCCGCGAGCGCGCCGCCGATCAGGACGTACGCCAGAACCTGTGCGCCGCTGGCCGCCTGCAGAACACCGTCGTACAGCACCTGGCCCAATGTCGGCGATTCCATGTCGAACATCGAGCGCAGCAGGATCTCCGACGCCAGGAACCAGAGCACGGCGATGACCGCGAGGGTCATGGCGAAATCGAACAGCGCGGATCGGTTGCGCGTGTAGCCCTCCAGCGAAGCGTCGAAGCTCACCGGTTCGCCTGCGTGCGCACGACGGGACACTTCCATGACACCGGTCGTCATTACGGGACCGACCAGGAGAAACCCGGTGATCGCGGCCGCAATCAAGTACGGATGCGTACTGCCGAGCATCACCAGAATTGCGCCTGCAGCGGTGAGCAGCAAGCCATGCGCGAGACTGATACGCCAATGAGCGCGTAGATCCTGCCAGCCTCGTGCGAGCCACTGCAGCGGCCGCAACGCTTCGACCGTGCGAACGTGAACCTGAACGCGGGACTGCCGGCCCCAGTGAATCGAGATAGCCATAGACTCGTCCTCCGCTCGACCGGTTGATGATAGTACTCCGCCTGAACGCGAGCGATGAATCAAGCCTCGATCAGCCCATGCCGGATGGCGATCAACGTCAGCTCCGATTGATTGGCGACCGCGAGCTTCTGCTTGATGTTGTAGAGGTGCGTGCCGACGGTCGAGGCGGAGAGCTTGAGGTCTTCGGCGATCTTCTGAACCGTTGCGCCGTTCGCGAGCCGCAGGAATACGTCGAACTCGCGCTCCGACAGCCGCTCCACCGGCGATTTCGCCCCGCCGTCCACGTCCTCGAGCACGAGCTTCTGCGCGATGTCCGCATCGATGTAGCGCCGGCCGGCGGCGACGCACGTTACGGCCTCGATGAGGGCTTCCGGTGCGCCGCGCTTCGAAAGAAAACCGAGCGCGCCCTCGTTGAGCGCCCGCCGGGCATGCATGGGATCGTCATGAGCGGAAAGCGCGAGCACTCGGGCCTGCGGGTGCCGGGCGCGAATGCGGCGCAGGGCCTCGAGGCCTCCCATGCCGGGCATCGCGAGGTCCATCACCAGGACATCAGGCGCGACCTCGAGGTAACGCTGACACGCCGCCTCGCCCGATTCAGCCTCGGCGACCACCTCGACATCCGCCTGCGCCTGCAGCAGGAGGCGAAATCCCGTGCGAACCACTGCATGATCGTCCACCAGCATCACGCGGATCATGCGCGTCCCGTCAGCGGAATTTCCGCGGTGAGACGCGTGCCGCGCGGCTCGCGGCTTCCAACGCTCACCACACCTCCCAGGCGCTCGACGCGTTCCGTCAGCCCGCGCAGACCGAAGTGGCCGGGTCGCGACCAGTCTGGCGGGAGTCCGATGCCATCGTCGTTGACCGTCACGACGATGCGATCTGCACTGGATTGCACGCTGATGTCCACGCTCGAGGCCTGCGCGTGACGTAGGGCGTTGATCAGGCCCTCCTGCACTACGCGGTAGATCGCGAGCGTCAGGCTCGGGCCAAGATCGGCCGACAGATCGTGCCGCACGGACAGCGCGACGGAGGGATAGCGGCGCTGCCAGTCTCTCACGAGGTTCTCGAGAGTTTCGGCGAGGCCGAGCGTATCGAGTGACAGCGGCATCAGCCGCGGAATCAGGCCGTGCATCGCATCGTACAGACTGCCTGCCTCCTGGGAGATCAGGCGTGCCGCCTTGTCCGTCGCCGGATCGTGCGCGCCCGCCTGCGTCGCGATCGCAAGCGCGAGGCTGCGGATCGCGGTGACGGACTGGCCGAACTCATCGTGCAGCTCGTGTGCGATGAGGCGCCGCTCCTCTTCGACGCGCTGCTCCACGACATGCGCCAGCTCGCGCCGTTCCTCGAGCCGCGTCTCCGCCTCGCGCGCCTTGGTCTCAACCTGCACCTTGTCTTCAACCGCCTGGGCCATGCCGTTGAACGCCGCGCCGATGGCCTGTGCTTCCGATCCGCTCAGCGCCGGGAGGCGAAATCGGAGATCACCTCGCTGGATCCGTTCCAGACCTCTGACGATCACGGGAAAGGGCGCGAGCGCGCGGCCCACCAACCAGAATGCGAGTCCGTTGGCGACGACGAGCATGATCACCGCCACGACGGCGAGCCGCGCGAAGTCGTCCCAGGCGTCGAGCAGCGCGCGCGACGAGTTTGCTTCCACGACTAACCGAACGCCGCCGGGCATCGGAAACATCTGCCTCGCAGGCGGCGGCGCCAGCAGCCGTTCAAACCAGGTCGGCACCTCGCGCCCCGCCTTCCAGGTGGGCGGCGGCGAGCGGTAGTACACCTCACCCGTCGCAGACTCGAGGCTGATTTCGTTGGCGCGAACGCGCCCGAGCTGCTCCAGGAACTGCAGCAGCAGCTGCGGGCCACCTTCCTGCGAATAGACGGCTGCGAGCGGACGCAAGAGCTGCGCAGCGACACGATTCGCCGCCGTAATCTCCTCCCGAATGGAAGCACGGGTGCTGCGGATCTGCGCCGCGACCAGCACGATCACGAAGGCGGCGGTCAGGCCGGCCACCACGAGATTCAGGCGTGTCCGCAGCTTCACCGGTGACAGCTCCTGTCGGTGCGATCGCTGGCCGCCGGATGTTAGCAGCGGCGCACTGCGGCGGCGCAGCACGCGCTTTCGTCTCATGAAAATCATGAGGCGAGATTCATGATCGTCCCGTTTCGCCGCGGCCCGCAGCTCGCGCACGATGGCACCCGACGGCACCCCCTGGCCGTCGGCGCAACTGACGAGGTGAACCTTCATGAAATGGGAAACACCGATGGCGACTGATTTCCGGTACGGCATGGAAATCACGATGTACATCGCCAATCGCTGAAGCCGGCGGGCGGCGGCCCGCCGCAAGCGGGCCGCGCCCAATTTTTCGTGAAGATCAGGGTGTTGGGCTCCGCGGCCGGCGGCGGCTTCCCCCAGTGGAACTGCAACTGCCGGAACTGCGCGGGTTTGCGCAGCGGGACCATGCGTACCCGAGCGCGCACCCAGTCCTCGATTGCCGTGGCGGGCACCGATGACGCTTCATGGGCGCTGGTCAACGCCTCGCCGGACATCACGGCCCAGCTTCGGGCCAACGCCATTCTCCAGCCCGGTCGTGCGATGCGCGATAGCGCCATCACTGGCATCGTGCTCAGCGACGGGCAGATCGACCACACGACCGGGCTCTACAGCTTGAGGGAAGCCGCGCGTGCGTGGCCGATCTGGTGCACCGACAGCACCTACGCCGATCTCACGCGCGGCAATCCGATTCTGGATGTCCTCTCGCACTACTGTCGCGTGGAGCGGCATCGCATCGATCTGGACGGCGACGGGTTCGAGGTCGACGGTGTGAACGCCGTGCGCTGGCGCGCGCTGCCGGTCGCGAGCAAGCCAGCGCCCTACTCGCCCAACCGTGAGTCGCCCACGCCCGAAGACAACCTCGCGCTCGAGATCTCGGACGAGGTGTCGGGCCGGTCCGCGTTCTACGCGCCGGGCTTGAGCGCGATCGACGAGCGCGTGTGGCGTGCCATGGAGTCTGCTGCGTGCGTGCTGGTGGACGGCACGTTCTGGACGGACGACGAGATGATCCGCTTGGGTGTCTCGCGCAAGCGGGCGCGCGATATCGGGCATCTTCCGCAGAGCGGTGAGGGCGCCATGCTCGAGTGGCTGGATCGCCTGCCGCCGGATACACGGAGGATCCTGATCCACGTGAACAACACCAATCCGATTCTCGACGAGGACTCGCCGGAGCGCGAGGAGCTCGCGCGTCGCGGCGTCGAAGTCGCGTGGGATGGCATGGAGATCGTGCTGTGAACGCGGCGATCGCCTGGAGCCGCGACGAGCTCGATCGGCGCCTGCAGGAGAAGGGCAGCCGCTATCACATCCATCATCCCTTCAACGTGATGTTGAATTCCGGTGCCGCATCGAAGGAGCAGATCCGGGGCTGGGTCGCGAACCGCTTCTACTATCAGATCAGCATCCCGATCAAGGATGCGGCGATCCTCGCCAACTGTCCGGTCCGCGCCGTGCGCCGGATATGGGTGCAACGCATTCTCGACCATGACGGATACGGCGACGATCCGGGCGGCATCGAATCCTGGCTGCGGCTGGCCGAGGCGGTCGGGCTTTCGCGCGCGCACGTGGAGAGTCTCACCGATGTGCTGCCCGGCGTGCGCTTCGCCGTCGATGCCTACGTGAATTTTGCTCGCCACGCGCCCTGGGAAGAGGCGGTGTGCGCGTCGCTCACCGAGCTCTTCGCGCCGGCGATACACGAGCAGCGTCTCGCCAACTGGCCCGAGCACTATCCATGGATCGACCGCACGGGCCTCACCTACTTCCAGAGCCGCGTCAGCCTCGCTCGCCGCGATGTCGAATTCAGCCGCGCCTTCACGCTCGAGTACTTCACTACGCGTGTCGCGCAGGAACGCGCGCTCGAGATCCTGCAGTTCAAGCTCGACGTGCTCTGGCAGATGAACGATGCGATGGCGCAGCGCTATGGCGTGCAGTCATGAACGCGATCGCCACATCCGCGAAACCCGCGCTCGGACGTGGCTTTCGCCTGCAGTGGGAGCCGGCGCAGAACGCGCACGTGCTGCTCTATCCGGAAGGGATGGTGAAGCTGAATGGCAGCGCCGGCGAGATCCTGCGTCGATGTGAGGGCGAGCGCACGATCGCGGAGATCGTCGCCGATCTCGAGCAGACCTTCGGGACGACGGGTCTCACCGACGACGTCATGGCGTTCGTGTCCATCGCGCTGCAAAACAGATGGCTGGAGATTCGCGCGTGAGCGTGCCCGGCCCGCCGCTTTGGCTGCTGTTCGAGCTGACCTATCGCTGCCCGCTGCACTGCGTGTATTGCTCGAATCCCACGGACTTCGCGCAGGTGGAGCAGGAGCTCGAGACGGAAGAGTGGCTGCGCGTGCTGCGCGAAGCGCGCGCGCTCGGTGCCGTGCAGCTGGGGCTCTCGGGCGGTGAGCCGCTCGTGCGGCGCGATCTGGAAGCGATCGTGGCCGAGGCGCACGCGCTCGGCTACTACACGAATCTCATCACCTCCGGCATCGGGCTCAACGAAGCGCGCATCGCGGCGCTCAAGGCCGCCGGTCTCGACCACGTTCAACTATCGTTTCAGGACAGCACGCGCGAGCTGAACGATTTTCTCGGCAGCACGCGCACGTTCGATCTCAAAGCGAAGGCGGCGGCACTCATCAGGAAGTATGAGTATCCGATGGTGCTCAACGTGGTGCTCCATCGGCTCAACATCGACCACGTCGGTGAGATTCTCGACATGGCCGAGCGCATGGGCGCCGGGTACGTCGAGCTCGCCAACACGCAGTATTACGGCTGGGCGTGGACTAATCGCGACCAGCTGCTCCCGAGCCGCGAGCAGCTCGAGCGCGCGGAGGAAACGACCCGGCGTTTTCGCGAGCGCATCGGCGAGCGCATGCGGATCTATTTCGTGGTGCCGGACTATTTCGAGCGCCGCCCCAAGGCGTGCATGAACGGCCTCGGCTCGGTGTTTCTTACGATCGCGCCGGATGGCCTCGCGCTGCCCTGTCACGCGGCGCGCATGCTGCCGGGGCTCGAGCTTCCGAGCGTGCGCAACGCAAGCGTCGAGTGGATCTGGCGCGACTCGCCGGGCTTCAATCACTTTCGCGGCGATGCCTGGATGAAGGAGCCGTGCCGCAGTTGTCCGGAGAAGACCAAGGACTTCGGCGGCTGCCGCTGCCAGGCATTCCTGCTCACCGGCGATGCGGCGAACGCGGACCCGGTGTGCGACCTTTCGCCCCACCATCACCTTGTGACGGAAGCGATCGCCCGCGCCGCGCAGCCTCGCGTGGTGGAGAGGCCGGTGCTGTTCCGCGACCGGCGCAATTCGCGCGCCCTTACCTCTGCATGAGCGACCTCGCGATCCGCGCGGAGCATCTGACGAAGCGCTACGGCGACGTGGCCGCCGTGGACGGCATCGACCTCGCGATTCCCGGCGGCCGTTTCTTCGGCCTGCTCGGTCCCAACGGCGCCGGCAAGACCACGACCATTCACATGCTCTCGACGCTGATCCGCCCGACTGCGGGCGAAGCGTGGGTGGCCGGACATGCTGTGCGCGCCGAGCCGCTCGCCGTGCGCGCGAGCATCGGCGTCGTCTTCCAGGAGAACGCGCTCGATCGCACGCTCACGGTCGCAGAGAACCTGCGCTTCGCGGGCCGGCTCCACGGTCTTGCCGGCAGCGAGATCAGGCAGCGCGGCGGCGAACTGCTCGAGCTCTTCGGGCTCTCCGCCAGGCGTGATCAGCCGGTCGGCGCGCTCTCCGGCGGGATGCGCCGTGCGCTCGACATCGCACGAGGCGTGATTCATCGGCCGCGGATCCTGTTCCTCGACGAGCCGACGATCGGCCTCGATCTGCCCAACCGCCGTGCGATCTGGCGCTACATCGCGCAGCTCAGAGCGAATCTCGGCATCACGGTATTCCTGACCACTCATTATTTAGAGGAAGCAGTCGACTGCGACGAGGTCGCGTTCCTGAGCAGCGGACGCATCGTCCAGACGGGAGCCCCGCGGCTGCTGATCGAACAGCTCGGCCGGTGGATCGTCGAGATCGAGACGGAACAGCCTGCGGAGATCGCGCGCAAGCTCGCACCGCGCCTCGGGCCGCCACTCATCGAGGCCGACCGCGTGCACTTCCGCTGTGAACATGAGCCGGGGGAGCTCACCTCGCTGCAGGCGGAGCTCGCGAGCCTCGCACGCGCGGTGCGCTGGCGGCGGCCGAACCTGAACGATGTGTTCCTGTGGGTGAATCGCACCGAGCCGGTGCGAAAGGCAGCCTGACGTGATCGTTCGTCCCGTCGCCGCCGTGCTGGAACGCGAAGTGCTCAAGCTGGTGCGGCAGCGGGGGCGGTTGCTCGCTGCGATGGTGCGGCCGCTGCTGTGGCTGCTGGTGATCGGTGCCGGATTCGCCGCCGTTCAGAGCCGGGACGGCGCTGCGGACTATCAGGCGTTCCTCGTGCCGGGCGTGCTGGGCATGACGCTGCTGTTCGGCGCCATGCTGGCCGCGCTCTCCACCGTGTACGACAAGGAGTCCGGCGTGCTCCGCATGCTGGTGATCGCGCCTATCCAGCACTTCTGGATCGTGCTGGCCAAAGCGCTCGGTGCGACGCTCGCCGCGACGCTGCAGGCGTTGCTCCTGCTCGCAGTGCTCGCGCTGCTCGGCTACGTGAGTGCGCACGTGTCGATTCCGCTGCTTGCGATCGGCATCATCGGCACGGCATTCGCCTGCGCAAGCCTCGGAATGCTGATTGCGGCGTGGGCGCGGAGCATCGAGAATTTCGCCACCCTGATGAACTTCGTGATCTTTCCGGTGTTTTTCCTGTCCGGGTCGTTGTATCCGGTGCAGCAGTTGCCCTCTGCCCTGCAGATCGTCGCCTCGCTGAATCCCTATACGTATGGAGTGGATCTGCTGAAGCACGCGGGCGTCGCCGGTCCGGCCCTCGCCTTCGGTGCGGATTTCAGCGTGGGGCTCGACCTCGCGGTGCTCGTCGGCTTCAGCGCCGCGGCACTTGCGGTCGCGAGCCTGCGCTTCTCGCGCGACGCCGCGCATGAGCCACTCGTGCACGGCCTTGCCCGAAGGAGCGCAGAATAAGCGCTCTGATGCACGGGCTGACCCTCCTCTTTCTTATAGTCCTCGGTACGGCAACGGCGATGCGCCTGTGGCTGGCACGGCGCCAGATGGCCGCCGTACGAGCGCACCGTGAGCGTGTGCCCGAGCCCTTTGCGAATGCGATCAGCCTCGACGATCACCGAAAGGCGGCTGACTACGCGATCGCGCGCAAACGACTCTCGTCTATGGAGGTCGTCGTCGATGCATTCGTGATCGTGGCTCTGACGGTCGGCGGCGGCATCGCCGCGATCGATGCGGCCTGGCGCAGTGCGGGCTTGGACCAGCCGTGGCACGGCGCACTCGTCGTCCTCACCGTGCTCGTGCTGCTGGCGGCGATCGGTCTGCCGTTTTCGATCTGGCGGACGTTCAAACTCGAAGCGCGCTTCGGTTTCAATCGCAGCACACCCGCCCTGTTCGCCGCGGATCTGGCGAAGCGCCTGCTGCTGGGACTCGCTTTCGGCGGGCCTCTGCTACTCGCGATTCTGTTGCTGATGGAACGCGGCGGGCAATGGTGGTGGCTGTTCGCGTGGCTGGTGTGGGCGTGCTTCACGGTGTTCATGACCTGGGCCTGGCCACGTTTCATCGCACCGCTCTTCAATCGCTTCACACCGCTCGCCGACGCTGCCCTGCGGTCCCGGGTCCAGGCACTCGTCGAACGCTGCGGCTTTGCATCGAAGGGCGTGTTCGTCGTGGACGGCTCGCGGCGCTCCGCCCACGGCAATGCGTATTTCACGGGCGTGGGCCGCCAGAAGCGCATCGTGTTCTTCGACACGCTGCTCGAGAAGCTCGGGAATGCCGAAGTCGAGGCCGTGCTCGCTCACGAGCTCGGCCATTTCCGCCTGCGCCACGTGCGCCAGCGAGTGCTCGTCGAACTCACGGCGGGTCTCGTTGCGCTCGCACTGCTGGCGTGGCTCGCCCAGCGGCCCGGCTTTTATGCGGCGCTCGGCGTGCCCGTTCCGTCTTCCCACGCGGCGTTGTTGCTATTCGTGCTGGTCGCGCCGGCATTCACGTTCTTTGCAACGCCGCTCGCTGCGTGGTGGTCGCGCCGCCACGAGCTCGCGGCCGACGACTTCGCGGTAGGCCATGCGGACGCACGCGCGCTCGCCGCGGCGCTCGTGAAACTCTATCGCGACAACGCGGCGACTCTTGTGCCGGACCGCCTCCACTCGGCGTTCTACGACACACACCCGCCACCGCTCGTTCGCATCGCGCGGTTGAGCGCACGCGCGGCCTGAGCGCTTTGGCATCGACTGGCGTTCCTTCGTACCGGTTCGGTTTCGCTTATTGTTCTAACACAGATGGATGGCACGTGAGGTTCCACGGTGGAATTCTCGGGGCGTGGTTCACGATGCCGATCAAGACGATTCGCGTCACCGCGCGCCAGCTTCGCGAGTTCGGCGGTGGGGGCGCGATCGACGTCGGCAACGACATTCCGCATCTCACCTGGGTGCGCGCCGCCGGCGGCACGCTCGCGTGTATCGGGATCTTCGTGGCGCTGGCGTGGGGCCTGTGGAAAGGTATCGACGGGCTCGGCGCTATCAAGTACGACACAGGCGGTGCGCTTTTGGGACTCGTCGGCTATCCATTAGCCGGCGCGCTCGCGGCGATCGTCATCGACTGGGCGATCATGACGTGGATCGTCGAGATGCTCGGCCTGTGGATCGGCATGTCGGACAACATCCGGCGGATGGCATCCGGTCGCTGAGCGGGTGCCGGCAGGAGCGTCGGCGTCCACCTCCGAAAGTGCCTCGCGTCAGACTTCGGCGGGCGGATTTTTATCTTTGTATGGTTCAGTCTCTCGAGCTTCTCGCCTTCTCCAGAAGGCCCGTCCCCGCGCCCCCATCAACGCCGCATCCGATACCGCTCCTGCGCCGCTACGTGGTGACTGGGGATGGGTCATGCCGGATCGCCTTGCGTCGGCGTGGTTTGTGACGCTCCTCAACTCCTCGACATCTCCAAGCGTTAAGACGGTCACAACAGATGAATGCTGACCTAAGTTAAATGCAAAACCCATGAAAGCCACGATCGTAAGCAAGTTGCTCATCTGTGCGCTGGGGGCGAGCTTGCCTCTGTCCACCTCGGCGCAGGAAGTGCAACGCGGTGTTGCAGTGGTCAGCGAGGACGTCGGCAGCCAGATACAGGCGTTCAGCTACCGCGCGGGACCTGAGTCGAAGTTGCGGTTCCAGGGAACGCCGCTCGTGCCGCGCTGTGAAGGCTGGGGCGAGGTAGAGTTCCAGGACGGTCGTGCCCGGATCGCGGTCGGCCTCAGGAAGTTGCCGGATCCGTGGACCCTCGGACCGTATACCGTGTACGTCCTCTGGGCGCTGACGATGGAGGGTCGTGCTACCAACCTCGGCACACTTTCGGGCTCCGCAGATGACAGAGCGCTCAACACCTCGGCCCCCCTCTCGCAATTTGCCCTGATCGTCGCCGCCGAACCTCACTTCGCAGTGACGGCACCCAACAAGGCCGTCGTGGCGCGCAACCTGGCGCACCGGGTGGCGGGCGCACAGAGCACGGTGCGCACCGTGCAGGAGCGAGCGGACTACGCGAACCTCGAGCAGCAGAAGGTCGATCCGAAAGGCAGGACGCCGCTGGAGCTCCATCAGGCTCGTTACGCCCTCGCCATCGCAAAAGCCGTGGGCGCGGAGGAGTTTGCTCCGCAAGCGTATGCGCGCGCGTCCAAACTGCTGCAGAGCGCGGAAGCCGCGCAGGCCGACAAGAAATACGCCGTGCGCAAGAACGTGCCGCAGATCTCGCGTGACGCCGTCCAGCAGGCCGAAGACGCGCGCCGTGAAGCCTGGATGGCCAGGGTGGCCGCTGCAGAGAAGGCCGAGCGCGCAAAGGAAGCCAAGGCGGCAGCGGAAGCAGCCGCTGCATCAGCGGCGGCGGCGGCGGCTGAAGAGGGCAAACGACGCGCCGCCATCGCCGCGAAAGAGGCGGCCGAGCAGGAGCGCCTGCTGGCGCGTCGCGATCTGGAAGACCGACTCGACTCAGTGCTACCGACCCGCATCACCGAGCGCGGTCTCGTGGCAGAAATCTCCGGCGTTCAATTCGCCGCCGGCGCCGCGAAGCTCAATCCTTCGGCACGCGAGGCGCTGGCGCGTTTTGCCGGCATCGTAGCTTCGTATCGTTCCCTGGAGTTCATGGTCGAGGGGCATACGGACTCGACCGGCAGCCCCGCGACGAACGAAGCGCTGTCCCTGGCGCGCGCCCTCAGCGTGCGCGACTACCTGATCGGGCAAGGGGTGGCCGCGATGAAAATCGATGTCGAGGGCTTGGGGCCGGCCGCTCCGGTTGCCGACAACGAAACGGCCGCGGGCCGCGCCCGCAACCGTCGCGTCGAGATAGTCATGTGGGGCGCAGAGATCGGGATCTGATGTGATGGTGGCCAGGGGAGCTTGCTGCAATTTTGGACAATCTGGTCACTATGTGGTCACTACAGCATGAGCGGGCGCGTGGGGCGAGCGCGGTCCAAGGCAACCCCTGGCAGCCTTCGTACGAAGATGGCGCCTGAGGATGATTTCGCCTGACGTCAAGCCACAAGCAACGGATTGACAACCTTGACGCCGGCAATGGACTGCCCGTCGTTCAGATCCTCGCTGTAGAGCTGCGCGGCTCCGGCCTGCTCGGCCGCGGCGATGATCAATGCGTCCCAGAACGAGATCTGCGCCATCTCGGCGATATCCGTCGCCCGCAAGACAGTATCGGCAGTGGTCGGCTCATGAATCCACGCGCCATAGGTGCTCACGACTTCGCGCGCTGTGGATCGAGCCACACGCGTCGTGAGCTTCTTAGTCACATTGACGTAGAACTCTTGCAGAACCTGCACGGAGAGTCTGCCTGTATCGCCCTCCCAAAGCTGCTGCAGTTTCTCGATGGCACGCTCACGCTTTACGCCGGCATCCGCGTCGTGCGCGTAGACGAGGATGTTGGTGTCAACGAAGACGACGTCGCTCATGTAATTCATCGCGACGCAGGGGAGTCCCTCCGAGAGGCAGCGGAGTTGTAAAGAGCGCTACGGCCCGCTTGCGGGCCGCCGCGTACTGTGCGTCCTCAGCGACCAGTTCGCGCAGCTCGTCCGCTAGCAGTGCGCTCACACTGCGTCCTCTGCGCGCCGCGATCGCGCGCGCCTTCTTGAGCAGGCCAGGCTCAATCGCGACGGTGATGTTGTGCTTGGTTGCCATTTGAGTCATGAATTACTTTGTTCACGTAAATTACGTGATGCTCCTGGACAAGTCAAATCCGCGCTTGTGAGTGAAGGCGGTCACCTCAAAGACATGAGACCGAACTGCGAGACGTCGCGCTTCGCCGCCCGGTGTACCTCACCTAAACGAAACGGGCCGACCAAGATCCCTGGGACACCACGAACCGCTCGCCGTGGACGTGCAGCGCGCACTCAAGCAGGAAGGGGCAAACCCTCAACGCGGCGAGCGCGGCGAAGTTGGTCGGGTGGCCGCTTACGGCATACCATGCCAATCGCGAATCACACCAGACCCTGCCGATGCCCACGCGCAATATTGTCCTAACGGATCAACGGCGGGCGCGGTTAGGAGTCCGACTTCTTGGTGCAGTCGAGATCATCTTGGACGGCCGGCGTCTTCGCGCCTTCAACTCTCTTCGCTTGCAACGGTTTCTGGCGTTGATCGCGTTACGGAGAGACCCGCAGCACCGCTCACGACT
>JBQTHP010000126.1:0-6925 GCA_052389755.1 Gammaproteobacteria bacterium | reverse complement strand
GATCGTCCCCACGTTCACGTGCGGCTTGGTGCGCTCGAATTTCTCTTTCGCCATGGCGTGCTACCTCAAAAACGACTCAGACGACTCCGACGACTCCGACGTCTGAGACGTCTGGGTCGTCTTAGCCCATCGCGGTGGAGCCCACGACCGGAATCGAACCGGTGACCTCGTCCTTACCAAGGACGTGCTCTACCGACTGAGCTACGTGGGCGGACAGACGCTGGAGCGGGTGATGGGAATCGAACCCATGTCATCAGCTTGGAAGGCTGAGGTTCTACCATTGAACTACACCCGCTGATGACGCCATGAGCCTCACGGCTCACCCTCACCCGCCGGCGTAGCGCCTGCGATTCGAGTCCTTCCCTCGAAGGGTGGAGGGGGAAGGATTCGAACCTTCGAAGGCGTAAGCCGGCAGATTTACAGTCTGCTCCCGTTGACCGCTTGGGTACCCCTCCCGGGTAAAACGAGCCGCGTATTCTGATTTCGCGTCTGAGGGGTGTCAATGCGCTTGGCGCGGTATTTGCTTGCTGCTCGGGCCCGTGCCGGCCAAAGGCTCTTATATAAGGAGTAGCCGGCGGACCTGAAGGCAGGAGCCGTGGGCCGGGACGTAGCCGCATCCCCGTCTGCGGCATGGACGCGGCCCGTCCGGACCCGTGCGATCGAGCTCAGCCATGGTATGTCATGGCGCCTGCCCGAACGGTTGCGTGGCACGCATTGAAACCGACCCAGTACGCGAGCTCATCGGTCGACTCGATGTTCCAGACGGCGAAGTCCGCAGCACGACCTGCTGCGAGAGTGCCGCGCTCGGATTGCATCGCAAGCGCTCGCGCCGCGTGTCGCGTTGCTCCGTTCAAGACTTCCGTCGGCGTGAGGCCGAACGTACGGCTCGCCATGCCGAGCGCGAGCAGCAGCGACGCGCCGGGCGCCGAGCCCGGGTTGCAGTCGCTCGCGATTGCGATCGGCACGCCGTGGGCGCGCAGCTCGGCGATCGGCGGCTTCTGCGTTTCCGCCAGACAGTAAAAGGCGACCGGCAGCAGCACGGCGACCGTGCCCGCACGGGCCATCGCAGCGGCATCCTCCCCCGAGGCGTGCTCGAGGTGATCGCACGACAGAGCGCGGTGGCGCGCCGCGAGCTGCGTGCCGCCGATGTTCGAGAGTTGCTCGGCGTGCATTTTCACGGGGACGCCGAGCGTTTGTGCCGCCGCGAACAGCCGCTCCGCCTGGGCAGCGGAGAATGCAATGCGCTCGCAGAAGACGTCCACCGCATCGACGAGGCCTTCGACGTGGAGCCGCGGCAGCCACTCGCGCGCGATCGTGTCGATGTACGCATCGGCGCGCCCCGCAAACTCCGGCGGGACCGCGTGGGCAGCGAGCAGCGTCGTGCGGACGGTCACCGGATGCAGCTCGCCGAGGCGGCGGGCGGCGCGCAGCATCTTCGCTTCATCGTCGAGCGTGAGCCCGTAGCCGGATTTGATTTCGACGGTCGTGACCCCCTCGGCGAGCAGCGATGCGAGGCGCGGAGAGCTCTCCTCGATCAGCTGCTCTTCCGAGGCCGCGCGCGTCGCGCGCACGCTCGTCAGGATTCCGCCGCCGCGCCGCGCGATGTCTTCGTAGCTTTCGCCGCGCAGACGCGCGGCGAGCTCCGACGCACGCGTGCCGGCGAACACCAGATGCGTGTGACAATCGATGAGCCCCGGCGTCACCCACCGGTTGGCGAGGTCGATGCGCTCCGACACGCGCTCGCGCACTGCTGCCGGCAGAGCAGATTCCTCTCCGATCCACTCGATACGCCCGTCGATCGTCGCGATGGCGCCGCGCTCGAGTACGCGCGCGCTCTCGTCGCAAGTCGCGATCCGCGCGTTGCGCCAGAGTTTGAGCGGCGCGCCCTGGCTCACGGCTTGCGATCGATCATGGGCAGGCGAAGGTGGTGCTCATGGGCACACGCGATCGCGTCCTCGTAGCCGGCATCGGCGTGGCGCATCACGCCCGTAGCCGGATCGTTCCAGAGCACTCGCTCGATGCGCCGAGCCGCCTCCGGCGTCCCGTCGCATACGATCACCACTCCCGCGTGCTGCGAGTAACCCATGCCGACCCCGCCGCCGTGATGGATCGACACCCAGCTCGCTCCGCTCGCGGTATTCACGAGCGCGTTGAGCAGCGGCCAGTCGGCCACCGCGTCCGAGCCGTCGCGCATCGCCTCGGTTTCGCGATTGGGCGATGCGACCGAGCCGGAGTCGAGATGATCGCGGCCGATGACGATCGGCGCCCTGAGCTCGCCGCGCGCGACCATCTCGTTGAAGGCGAGCCCGAGACGATCCCGATCCCCGAGCCCGACCCAGCAGATGCGCGCCGGCAGACCCTGAAACTGGATCCGCTCGCGCGCCATGTCGAGCCAGCGGTGCAGGTGCGCGTCGTCGGGCAGCAGCTCCTTCACCTTCGCATCCGTACGGTAGATGTCCTCGGGTTCGCCCGAGAGAGCGACCCATCGAAATGGCCCGACTCCCCGGCAGAAGAGCGGGCGGATGTAGGCCGGTACGAAGCCCGGAAAGTCGAACGCGTTCTCGACACCCTCATCGTGAGCGACCTGCCGGATGTTGTTGCCGTAGTCGAACGTCGGCACACCTTGCGCATGAAACGCGAGCATGGCGCGCACGTGCGTTGCCATCGACGTGCGTGCCGCGGCGGCGACCGCCTGGGGATCCTCGATGCGCATGCGATCCCACTGCTCGAGGCTCCACCCTTCGGGCAGATAGCCGTTCACGGGATCGTGCGCCGAGGTCTGATCCGTTACGGCGTCCGGCCGTACGCCGCGCCGCAGGAGCTCCGGCAGCACTTCGACCGCGTTGCCAAGGAGACCCACCGACAGCGGCCTCCGTTCACGCGTCGCACGCCCGACGAGCTCGAGCGCTTCGTCGAGCGAACGCGCCTCCATGTCCAGGTAACGCGTTGCGAGGCGCTTCGCGATGCGCTCCGGGCGGCACTCGATCGCGAGCATCGATGCGCCGGCCATGGTCGCGGCGAGCGGCTGCGCGCCGCCCATGCCGCCGAGACCGGCCGTAAGAATCCATTTGCCGGACAGATCCCCGCCGAAATGCTTGCGTCCGACTTCCGCGAACGTCTCGTACGTTCCCTGCACGATGCCCTGGCTGCCGATGTAGATCCACGAGCCGGCGGTCATCTGGCCGAACATCATGAGACCGCGCCGATCGAGCTCGCGGAAATGCTCCCAGTTGGCCCAGCGCGCCACGAGGTTCGAGTTCGCGATGAGCACGCGCGGCGCATCGGCGTGGGTGCGAAACACCCCGACGGGCTTGCCCGACTGGACCAGCAGCGTCTCATCCGGCGCGAGCGCGCGGAGCGCCTCGACGATGCGATCGAAGCACTCCCAGTTGCGCGCCGCACGGCCGATTCCGCCGTACACGATCAGCTCATCGGGGCGTTCCGCGACATCGGGGTCGAGATTGTTCATGAGCATGCGAAGCGCCGCTTCCGACACCCAGTTGCGGCAGGACAGCGCAGCGCCGCGCGGTGCACGGATCACACGGCCGGGTAGATTCTTTGCGTCCTTCACACGTACTTTGTGCATCGGAGTCCGCGTAGTCAGGCGACAACTCTCAGTCTTTCGCGGAGAAACGTGAAAGATCGACCTCGCCTTCAAGCCCGTCGGCGAATCGCAGCCACACCGAGAAGCCTGCGACGTATCTAGCCTCGATGATTCTCGGGAGCATTGCTTTCACTCCAGTGATTCGATCTTCGGCAACGCCTGCTGGGACTGCGCAAGGGACCACTTTGCGGATCGCGCTTCAGTAGTCGCCTGACGTTCCCGTTGAGTGGCGCGCTACGAACGCTGACCTCTAGGCACTCTATCTCTACCGCGTCCGCTCGAACGCGTTGTGAGACCACGCAGGACCTGAGGCATCTCCTCGCGGATGACTTCGCGGAGCTCCTGCTTGGTCAGCGGCTGGACGGACTGGCCCAAATACTCCCGCAAGGCCTCATTCATCATGGTCTGGTAGCCCGTACCGCCCTTCTCGGCAAGAGCACGGAATGCCTGTAGCACCGCATTGTCGATGTGGATCGAGATGCGGGTCTTACCGCGCTGCGGCATCACCGCTCCACGCTTGCCCTTAGAGAAATCGTATTCGGCTCTCATAACTCTTTCGTTCCTTGCGAGAAGCGCGTCGCGCTGAGATTGCGCGAACATCATCGCGCCTGTAGGTATACGCCACAACCAGGACCGAACCGGCGCTACCCATGCCTACAGCGATGAAGCGCTGCTCGCCGTGAGCGTCAAGCGGCCGCGCCGCCAGTTGCGCGGTCTAACTCGCCCGTTGACCGGAAAAGCTACCGACGTCAGCAGCGCCGCGGCTAGCCCGCCGCTTTCGGCAGTATCGGCGCACTTTGCCGTGCCGGCACCCGGCCGGGGCCGCGGACGAACCGTCCGGGGCGCGCGCCCGTCATCTCACCGTCGCGCAGCACGATCTGGCCGTTGACGAGAACGTGCGCCACACCCGACGCGAAGCGCTGCGGCTCATCGTACGTCGCATGGTCCGCGACGGCGCGCGGGTCGAACACGACGACGTCGCCGCAGCAGCCGGGAGCGATCCGCCCGCGATCCCGTAGACGGAAGTTCCTCGCGGGCAGGCTCGTGAGCCGCCGAATCGCTTCCGGAAGAGTGATCACTTTCTCGTCCCGAACATAGCGTCCGAGAAAACGCGCGAACGACCCATAGGCTCGCGGATGCGGATGCTGGGCAAGAAACACGCCGCGCGGTGCGAGCGCCTCCTCATCCGAACAGAGACTCACCCAGGGCAGCGCCAGCTGCCGCCGCACGTTGTCCTCCGACATCAGGAAGTATGCGACGATCACGCGACTGTCGTCCTCGAGCACGAGATCGACGATCGTCTCCTCGGGTGAACGGCTGCGCTCCCGCGCGACCTGCCCGAGCGTCATGCCCCGGTAGCGGCGCAATGCATCGCTGCGGAAACCGGTCAGCACCAGATGTTCCGGAGATCCTGCCGCGGTATAGAGATTCTCCCACTGCTCGCCCGGCCGTGCGATTTCGCGCACGACACGCGCCCGAATCGCGGGATCGCGCAGGCGCGCGAGCCACGCCTCGTGCCCGCCTTCCTGTACCCATGGCGGCATCGCCGCATCGAAGCCCGTGGCTGCCGCGGTGTATGGATACATGTTCGCGCTCACGTCGAGCCCCTCATCGCGCGTCGCTTCGATGCGGGTCAACACGTCGTCGAGCTGATGCCAGTTCGCGCTTCCTGCGACCTTCAGATGATAGATCTCGGCGTGCGCGCGCGTCGCCGCGGCGATCGCAAGCAACTCATCGACCGCGGCGAGGACGCCATTCGTCTCGCTGCGCAGGTGCGTGATGTACCCCCCGCCGGATTCGGCTGCGGCCGACGCGAGCGCGAGCAGCTCGGCAGGGCCCGCATACGCCCCGGGCGCATAGATCAGCGCGGAGCCGACACCGAGCGCGCCTTCGCGCATCGCGGCGCGCACCAGCGCGCACATGCGCTCGAGCTCGGCGGCGTCCGGCGCGCGGTTCGCGTATCCGAGCTCGTGAATCCGCACGGTCGTGGCTCCTACGAACGAGGCCACGTTCGGCACCACACCGCGGCGCTCGAGAAGCTCCAGGTACTCGCCCAGCGTCGTCCATTCGATGTCGAACCTGAGTCCGCCTTGCCGCGCGATGAGGTCCTGCTTCATCGATGGGGTGAGCGGACCCATCGACGAGCCCTCGCCGAAGACCTCCAGCGTCACGCCCTGGCGGACGTCGCTCTCCGCGGACGAATCGACGAGCAGCGATTCGGTGGCCCACGAGAGGCAATTGATGAAGCCCGGCGCCACCGCCAGACCTCGCGCGTCGATCTCGACGTGCGCGTGGTGCCGCGACAGATTTCCGATCGCGGTGATGCGATCGCCGGTCAGGCCGACATCAGCCTCCTCGGGCGGTCCGCCCAGGCCGTCGTAGATCTGTCCTCCACGCACCAGCGCGCTGAAGCCCCTCACCCTACCCTCTCCCCGGCGGGGAGAGGGTGCCGGGGGCGGGTGAGGGGTAGAGTCTTCTCAGATCCACGTAGACGCGCTGCACGAATACGTCGGGTTTCAAAAAACCCTTCGCGTAGCGCTCGTCGAACTCCTTCGTCGGCTGCGACGCGAGCACTTCCTCCTGGGTCTTGCCGCGAGCGATCGCATCCGCGACGCGCTTGCGCACCGTGACGAGCATGTCGCGGAACGCTTCGAGCCCGGCACGGTTCATGACCGGCGCATGACCGGCAATGAGCTTGGTGTTCGCATCCGTGCGCGCCAGCACCTCGCCGAGCGCCTTGATGACACCGTCGAGCGAGCCGCCCGTGCCCGTATCAATGAAGGGATAGAAAGGCCCCTGGAGGAGCGAGACCGACTCTCCGAACGTCACGATCGGCAGGGCGTCCTTCGGCGCGGGCGGTATTTCCATGTTGAAGAGATCGACGATCTGCTTCGTCGCGAGTCGCTTCAGCGTGTTGTCGTGCGCGACGATGACGCTGCCCGACTGGCCGAAGGCTTCGTTGCCGCCCGTGTGGTCGGGATGCCAGTGAGTGTTGATCACGAAGCGTACCGGTTCGTCCGTGAGCTGCGTGATCGCTGCGCGGATCTTCGGAATCAGCGGCGCGAACTGGTCGTCGACGAGCACCGCGCCGTCCTTGTCGAAATCGGGCTGCTGGGCGATCGCACCTCCCGCGAGGAGCACACCGAGAGCGGCAGCGCACGGAATACGCATTGACATGAATCACTCCTGCCGTCGTCGCTCGAGGATGCCAGGAGCCTGTCCGACTATTCCACATGGCCGCGACCGTGGCGGAAAAAACCAGGGGGGAGGCGCCGGCGCCGCGGGGTGGACAATGACCACGAGGGTCCAGCACCCACCCCC
>JBQTHP010000125.1:0-22781 GCA_052389755.1 Gammaproteobacteria bacterium | reverse complement strand
ACCGCCGCGAGCTCGGTGCGCCCCAGATAGAAAACCGAGTCGCCGCCGGCGCCGGAGAAGAGCGCGGTTGCCCCGTGCTCCGCAGCGAGCCGCGCCTCGAACGCACTGTGCTCGATGTCGTAGAGATAGAACCAGGGCCTGGCGGACCTCGCGATCTGCAGCACGCGATCGAGTCTCACCGCGCTCGCATCGAGCTCGTGCTCGATCAGCTCGCAGCGCGCCGCACGCGCGACGAGACGTGCGTAACGGCGCTCGTCCGCTTCCGGATCAGGTGAGAAATAGGTGAGACAGGTGATCGCCGGAGGCGATTCGGCGCGGGCGAGGCAGGCGAGCACGATCGACGAATCAAGACCGCCCGAGAGATTGTGCAGGATGCTCTCGTGGCACGAAGCCCAGGCGTGAACGCATGCCGCGACGGTCGCTGCGAGCTGCGCCGCCGCCGCGTCCGGATCCTCGATCGGGTGTGCCTTCGCGATGGCGCACGGATTCCAGAGCTGCGAGCGCGTCAGGGAGCCGCCGCGGATCTCCACGCACTCACCAGCCTGCACTTCCGCGACCCGGGCGAGCCCGGTGCTGCGCACGTGCGCGACGGAAAGCGCCACCGTGCGCGCGACGTGCTTCCAGTCCACGGAGAAGGCGAACAGATGCAGAGGCAGCAGATCCTCCACGTCGGAGAAGAAGACGTGCACGCAGTGATACAGCGTATGAAAGCAGGGCAGGGCGCCGCTCGGGTCCCGAAGCACGCGTACCGCGCCAGAACCCTCGTCGTACACCACCGCGACGTAGCGACCCCAGTAACGCTCGAGAATTCCCGAGGGCTCGCGATCGTCGAACCGCAACGGAACCGGCTTCGCTGCCGGATCGAGGCTATGGCTGAACAGCCGGCCGAGCACGATGCCGGCTGCGCCGGCGAGCACGTAGATTTCGTCGCGGCCACGCCGGGCACCCGCATGCAGCACGATGAGCCCACTGCGGTCGAGCCCGCGCAGCCATTCCTGCGACGTCGACTGCAGCAGCGTGGCGAGCAGCCGTGCCGCGGCGGATTGCTGGAGGTCGGAAGCAGCCCACGCGAGGATCACGTACCGCTGCATCGGGGTGCGGTGCGCTACACCGTCATGATCGGCGTGAAACTGCCGGTGCGCTCGATGCAATCGTTCAGCAGGACGCCATCGTGCTGCAGCCAGCAGTGCGCCGCGAAAGGCTTCGTGCGCACGCCGAAGACCCACGTGGGAAAGAGGCCGTGCGGCGCGAGAAATTCGCTCAGCGCCAGACAGTCCAGGAGACAGCCGTCGCGCGCGGAGAAGAGAAACGGGCGCAGGTAGTCGAACACCCGCACGAGCTCCCGCAGCTCTTCGACTGCTGGCGAGCGCGCCCCGCCGCGTAGTCTCTTACGCCGGCTGACACCGCGGACGATGCGCACGAGCGCCGTGCAGCGCATGAGCACTGCCGCGCGCGCAGTCGCGACGAGCGCTGCGGTGACGCGCCGCGCGTTCAGGAGCGGCACGGTGTCGTCGACAAACAGCTCCGCCTCTGCAGTGTCGACGGCAACGGGCATCGCATCCTTGCCGGCGCTCTCATCCCGCGTCAGCAGCGATCGGCTCAGCAGCTCGCGCACCATCGTGTGATCGCCGTTGCCACTGGCATCTGCCTGCACCGGCCACCCGCGCACCAGTGGCGCAAGCGCCGCGGCCTCGGCGCATTCCAGCGCGAAGTAGCGATCCGCTTTCAGGTCGAGCAGCACGAGCTGCTCGCCGCTCACGCAGGCGTACACGTGCCTGGGCAGAAGATACGGCGGCATTCCCTTGCTCGGAGCAAAGAGCCGCGCGGACGCGGCGCGCGGTGCGTCGAGCCCGCGTCCGCGCGGTTAACGATGCGCTACCAGAGGATCCACCAGTTGTTCGGCGGCATCCCTTGTTCGAAGAAGATCAGGAAGGGGAGGCCCTTCGTTTTCCTCGAGACCCTCCCGAGATCGAGCAGTCGTGTGGTGTGCTTCATTGCAATCTCCTTCCCATGGCTTCCAGCCAGGTGCCACGGAGCGTGGCGCGCGGACTGTCCGCAGAGCGGCCACTGCGGTCAATCCATCGGCCGGCGAAACAGCCTCAAGAGGGGCGGGGCGGCGAGTCGATCTCGCGATAGAGTTTCCGCGCGATAAGGCCTTGCAATCGATCGGGCAGTGATGTCGAGGCCGGGAGAAAGCATGAGAAGAGGCGGTGTCAGAGCTTTGATTATTTGATTCTCGAATCGCAACAGCCTGCACAGATTGGAAATTTGCAGGATTGCGTAGCTCTCATAAAAAACATTGACGAACCACAGAGAATTTTCCGTTACGCCGCTGACGAAGTTTTTGTCATTGCGACGATTCCAAGCGGTGCGTGTAATGGCGCGCCTGTTTGCGACAGATTAAAGGATGCGCACCAAGGCATCTCGGGGGCGTGTCTGCGAACAGGGAAAAGTCATGAGGAAGACCGCACGCGACATCGAAGACGAGGCTGCGAAGTGGCTCGTCCTGAACGACAAGTCCATCCGCCGCCCTGAGGAGATCGCCACATTCGAAGCGTGGCTCGCGGCGGATGCGCGGCATCGCGCTGCGTATCTGCGCCTGAAGGCCGCCTGGCGCCGTGCCGAGCAGCTCGGGCGGCTCCGTCCGTACGACGATGCCGTAGACGAGGATCTGCTCGCACCGGAAGAGCCACAGCACGCGTCACGCGGACCGCTCGCCTTTGGGCTCGCGGCGCTTGCCGTCGTCGCGCTCATAGCCCTTGGCACGCTCACGTCGCTCATGATCGCGCGCGCCGGCTGGGAGACAGCGGCGACGACGTTCGGCGGCCACGAGCAGCTCACGCTCGCCGACGGCAGCACCGTGCAGCTCAACACGGACAGTGAAGTGAAAGTGCGGCTAACGCCGGAGCGACGCGCCGTCGTCGTGGTGCGCGGCGAAGCGCACTTCACGGTGGCACACGATCCGCGGCGCCCGTTCGAAGTGGAAGCGAACGGAGCCGTGGTGCGAGCCGTCGGCACTGCTTTCACCGTGCGCCTCCACGACAGGCATCGCCTCGACGTGCTGGTCGACGAGGGACGCGTCTCCATCGCCGTTGCGGGGCAGTCGGGGTCCGTGCTTCACACGCTCTCCGCGGGGCACACCGCTGCGATCGAGCGAGAGCGCATCGAGATCCGCAGGCTCGCGGCTGCCGACGTGCGGCGCAAGCTCGCCTGGACCGAAGGGCGCATCTGGTTCAACGGCGAGACGCTCGCGGAGGCGGCAGCGGAGTTCAACCGCTACAACCATCGGCGACTCACCATCGCCGATCCTGCTATTGCTGAGCGCACCGTGGGTGGCAGCTTCGAGAACACGGCGCTCGATGAGTTCGTGAGCGCGATCGAGCTCAGTCATCCTGGCGTGCGAGCCGTGAAGTCGACGACGAGCGACGGATCGCCTGGTGACATCCGCCTGCTCCAAAAATAAGCAGACGAACGCACGGACCGTTTCCGTTACTCGGGGACCGCCGTGCAGCAACTATTGCCACGACGCAGCAATCATCGCGTAGCATCCCGTCAACGTTGTATCGGATGCGACAAGGATGAGGCACGACGCCTTTACCGGGTGGCTCACGTGCCGTTGCATCGGAGCACGTTTTGGGACGAGCTGAGGACGGTTTCTTTCTGCAGGCGCTCGAGTACGAAGGCATTCTCCGCGCCTTCCTGCAGCGCTATGCGCCCGACCCGGCCGACGTAGAAGAGCTGCTGCAGGAAACCTACGCCCGGCTTCTCTCGGAAGCCGAATCCTCCAAGCCAAAGACCGAGTCGGTGCGCGGATGCGCGCTGCGCCTCGCACGGGACACCGTGCTCGAGTGGCTGCGCCGCAGCGGCGTCGTGTCGCTGGCTCCCATAGCGGAGATCGACGCCTTGGCCGTCCTAGATGAATGTACGCAAGTGGAATCGATCGTCGGCGCCCAGGAAGAGCTCGCCAGGCTTTCGGAAGCCGTAGCGGGCCTCCCCGAGCGGTGCCGTCAGGCATACACGCTACGGAAGGTTTATGGGTTCACCCAGAGCGAGATCGCGAGCCGGCTTCGCGTCTCGGAAGAAACCGTCCAGGACTACCTCGCCCTGGCCGCACGCCGGTGCGCGCATGCGCTGTTCGATCGGTCGCCCGCCGCGACGCCGAGACGCGTCGCATTTCTCAGCCGCATTCCCCGGCGGGTGAAGCCCCAATGACACCCACGGAGCGCATCAAGGATCAGGCCGCACAGTGGCTCGTGAAGCGCGAGGCCGCGCGAGCGGATGCGAAACTACGCGCCGAGTTCGAAACATGGCTGCGCGCGGACGTGCATCACCGCGCCGCATACCTGCGGCTCGAAGCGGCGTGGCGGCGCGCGGATCTGCTGAAAAGGCTGCGCCCGTTCGACGGGCCGGTGAATGCAGATCTGCTCGCGCCCGAGGCGCCGGATGCGCCGCCGCGAAGGCGCCTGCCAAGCTGGGGCGCCCTCGCTGCAGCGCTCGCCCTGGCGGCGACAGCGCTAGTTGCCTGGAAGGTCTTCGCGCGCGCCGACTGGCAGACGTATGAAACCGAGGTCGGTGGAATGTCGCGCGTCGTGCTCAAGGACGGCAGCCGGATCAACCTCAACACCGACAGCGAAATGCGGGTGAAGCTCAGTGCAGCCCGGCGCCAGGTGTCGCTCGTGAGAGGCGAGGCGCAGTTCGACGTGGTGCGCGATGCACAGCGCCCGTTCGACGTGCAGGCAGGCAGCGCGACCGTGCGCGCGATCGGCACGTCGTTCTCCGTTCGGCTGCGCGATGCGAGCCGCGTGGAAGTGCTCGTGACGGCAGGGCAGGTCGTCATCGAAGACGTGCCGATGCCGACGCCGACGTTGTCCGCCGGCGAGGCCGCAACCGTGCAATCGACAGGCGTGCAGATCGAGCGAGTGCAGTCGGATGACGTGTCGCGACGTCTCGCGTGGACCGCGGGCTGGATTGTGTTCGAAGGCGAGGAGCTCGCGGACGCCGTCGAGGAGTTCAATAGATACAACCGCAGACGGATCGTCATCGCGAATCCGGAGATCGCGACGTTGCGCGTAGGGGGGAGATTTCAAGCTACGGATCCCGACAGCTTCGTAGCGGCGCTCGAGAAATCCTCGGGTGTGAATACAACTTCTGCGGATGCGGAGGTGATCGAGATTCGGTAGCGGAAATGTCATGTTGGCGCGTCCGTTCCCATAACAACGATTCACAGGGGGAGCACGCAAATGCGTGATCGTTCATCTTCAGTGAGCGCGCTCCAGCGCGTGCTTCTCTTTGCAACTCTCGCGGTTCTCTTCAGCTCAGTCAGCGTCGCGGCGGCGGAGAAGAGGCGGTTCGATATAGCTGCGGGTGAAGCCGCGCGCACGCTGAATGAATTCAGCCGGCAAGCCGAGCTGCAGATCTACTTCGATGCCGATGCTGTGCGCAGATTCATCACGAACGCGGTTGCGGGTCAGTTCGAAGCGGCGGATGCGCTCTCGACGATGCTCGGTGGGACGGGGCTCGCGTTCGAATTCGTAAATGAGCGAACGATTGCCGTCATGCTAGCCGTGAAACATGCACCTCCATCCACGATCTCGAATGCGCGCGACCGAACTCATTTCAGCGACTCCGACGTAGACGATGCTAGAACATCGCGGCAGCTGCCGGTGAGTGGCCGCAGCAAGGCGTACGCGGAATCGGGGCGCAACGCGGCTACCGATCCAGAAGGAAAGCCGGTGCGCGATCACGACCAGGATGAGGTCATCGTGACCGGCTCGAGATTGAGACGGCATGCCACGGCGGCTCCCGCCGAGGTCACGACCATCGATCGCAAGCGTATTGAGCAGTTGGGTGTTACCAGCGTAGCAGACGTGCTCGCATATCTGCCGCAAGTGTCATTCTCGGACTCGGCAAGCTTAACTTTCGCGGGTACCAGACAGGTTCGCCTGCGAGGTCTCGGCTTCGGCACGACGCTGGTGCTCATAAACGGGCGCAGAACTGTAACGTCTGCGCTGCTCGGCGTTTCAGGTGGGTTCGACCTGAGCACTCTTCCCTTGTCGGCTGTTGAACGCATCGAAGTAGTCTCGGACTCGGCGTCCGCGGTCTACGGAGCAGATGCCGTGGGCGGCGTCGTCAATATCATTCTGAAGGGTAGTGCGGAGAGCCCGGTTCTGGATCTCTACTATGGCAGCGCAAGCGGTGGCGCCGATGAGCGGCGAGCCTCAATCACTGCCGGCAGTGCTGGGGATGGCGGGGAGCGATTTCGAGGACTCGTAAGCCTCGACTATTTCGACCGCGGGCTCTTGATGGGGAGCGAGCGCGAACGGTGGGCTGACCAGGATTATCGCCGCTTCGGCGGCCAGGATCGGCGCTTCCCGTTCACGAATCCCGGGAACATCACTTCCGCCTCGGGCGGCAATCTTCCGGGCTTACCGTCGCCCGTGGCAGCCGTTCCGGAAGGCAGTTCGGGCGTCGGGTTGACGCCGGCTGATTTTCTGTCGACCGCCGGGCAGGTTCGCCTGGATAGCTACTTTCGCGACTTCGGGGCCGTAAATGAAAGCGAACAGAAGAGCGCCATGGCTTCTGCTGAGTTCGACGCAAGCGAGCGACTGACGGTGTTCGGTGAATTCCTCTATACGACGCGCGAAGGGAGGGGGCTAATCGGCCCTTCGTTCCTAGCAGACGAATTCGTGCCGGCGACTAACCCGTTCAACCCGTTCGGCGAGGATGTATCTGCCAGCTTTCTACTAACCGGAATTGAATCGCAGACCAGCATAGTCGAGACGGAGTCGTCACGCGCCGTCCTCGGTCTGAGGGGTGAGCTCTCCTCTTGGGAGTGGGAGCTGTCGGCAATCGGTACGAAGGATGACGCGACTGATTTCGACCTCAACGTCATCGACTTCGCGCGCGTGGGTGACGCGTTGGCTGCAACCGACCCGAGCCAAGCCCTCAACGTTTTTCAGGACGGGCCGGGTGGCAGCGCTGAGCTGTTGCGTTCGCTGGTTGCGCCACCGGTCGTCGACGACTACTCAGGTAAGAGCATCCAGAGCGGAGCGTTCGTCCGCGGGCCGTTGTTCGAACTTCCGAGTGGCGCGGCGCAGGCGGTTGTCGGTGTCGAGTGGCGTAAAGAAGAGATCGACCTGGGTCTGCCAACTTTCGGGCTGTCGATAGTACCCGATCGACGCAGCTCGGCGGCATATGCGGAGTTCAGACTTCCTCTTCTCGGCGCGCCCGATGCGGCTCTCTTTCCCGATCGCCTCGTGCTCACACTCGCGGGAAGGTACGACGACTACAGCGATTTCGGAAGCACCTTCAATCCTCAGTATGGCCTCGAGTGGCAACCAGTGTCGTTCTTACTCCTGCGGAGCGCCTACGGAACGAGCTTTCGCCCTCCGCTATTGTTCAATTTGCATCAGCCTGCGCAGCGGCGGACTACCCTCATTCGAGACGACCGCCGCGGCGGCCAGCTGACTCAGTACACCGCAGTCACTGGCGGCAACCCGAACCTGGATGCCGAGGAGTCAGACACGTTCACCCTCGGCGCAGTGCTCGCACCCACGGGTCGCGACGGACTGCGATTCTCCGCGAGCTATTGGCGAATTCACCAAGATCAACGCGTGCGCAACCTCAATCCAGGTCAAATACTCGCAAACGAGGCCACTTTGGGTGCCCGGGTGGTGCGCGCTCCGCCTACGGCTGCGGATATCGCGGCGGGCATACCGGGACGACTGTTAGAGATCGATACGACGAACATCAATTTTGGCAGCCTCGATACCAGTGGTGTGGATGGCGAAGTATCGCTGCCGTTCGACACTGCCTACGGGCGCGTCACCGCGTCAGTCGCCGCGACTTGGGTCGAGGAGTATCGCGTCACCGATCTGCCGAGTACCCCCGTCGTCGATCGCGTCGGGCTGGCAAGCACGCAGGGCACCATTCCCGAATGGAAAGGAGTTGCGACGCTGACGTGGGAGCTGCGCGGGTTTGACCTTGCCGCAACCACGCGGCTCCTCTCGTCGTATGACGATGTGAATAGCAGGGATATTGCTACGGGTCGTCGGGTTGGTTCTCTAACGCTGGTAGACCTCAGCGCGTCGGTCGACGTCGGTGAGTCGCTTGCCGGGCGCGGATCATCGCTTCTCGAAGGACTGGTGATTCGCGCCGGTGTCACGAACCTATTCGACGAGGCGCCGAAATTCTCCGAGGTCCGATTCGCCGAGGGCTTCGATCCGAGCCAGGGGAATCTGGTGCAGCGCTTCGGTTACGTATCGGTATCGAAGGCGTTCTAGACAACTTAGTCCCGGGATCGGCGCGAGATTTCCGATGCAAATAATGGGCATCGCTGTCCTGTGCGCGGCCTCGATATTCCTAGGCGAGCGTTCCGGTGCGACAGAGTTGACTACGGCGACAGCGATCGAAACCACGCGTGCGGCCACAGCTTCGTTCCATGGATGGGTGGAGCATCCAGAGGGTGGCCTGCGCAAGGTCACGGGCGCTGGCAGCATCGTGCTCTCACCCGACGGCAAGCGCTATGCGCTGAAGCTGGTGCGCGGCGATATCCAACACAACGGCGTTTGGGCAGAGATTCTCGTAGGCGGGTTGCAGTCTTTCGAGGCTGCAAAGCCGCGAGCTGTGGCGCGGTTCTTTACGCAGGCGTACGGATCGACCGATGGCAAGGACTCGACTCGCCTTGTCCTCGATGGTTGGAATGCGCTGCGCTGGTCGCCGGACTCTGAGCTGTTGTTGCATCTGTGGGAGGACGAGCGCGGTGTAAAGCAAGTCGTGTCTATCGATTCCTCGTCAGGAAAGGTGAGATATCTGACTGCTAACGTCCGCGATGTCTTGGAGTACGCGCTGAGCGCAGATAACGACACGCTGCTCTACGCCGGAAAGACGACACTTTCTCCGCCCGCCCGCCACGCCGAGTTGCTGAAAGAGGGGTTTGTTGTCACCAATCCGGATGTGTACTCGTTGATTTCAGGCAAGGTCGATAGAGGCGACGTTGTCGCTGAGGATTGGAACTCTGAGCGCTTTGTCGTCGAGCTTGCCAAGCAATCGCACGTTGTTCGGATCGACCGCCCGGGCGATGACGTCGACACTTGGATACCGCTGTTTGGCGCTCGCATCTCGCCGGATGGGCGCTTTGCAATCGTCGACGGGACTCCTCAGGAGATTCCTGCGGGCTGGGAGAGTTATCGCGGAACGCTTGCTGCCGACTACGTGAGAAGTGTAGCGGTCGATGCGACGAGCAGCTCAAGAAGTGGTTACCTCGCGCGTCAGGCGAAGCAACTGTACGTAGTTGATCTGAAGGGCGCGACATCACGTCTTCTCTGGTCGGCGCCCGTGACGCGGTTTACCGCGGCTCTCTGGAGGCCTGACAGTCGATCGATCATTCTCGCGCCGACCTTCCTTCCGGCTGAGCTTGCCGATAGCGCGGGGCTCCAGGGCACCGCCGTGGTCGAGATTGACATCGCGACCGGGCACTTTGCACGCATTCCCCTTGCCTCTACAGCGAGCAATCAGGAGGAGATTTCGGCGCTCCGCTGGGTGGGGACAACGGCGTTAGAAATCGAGCGCGCCGGACAGCTTTTGAGCTTTGCGAAGCATCGCGAGGCATGGCGCGCTACCGGAAGCACCGATCTCCGCTCCAGTGTCGTGATGCCGATCCGGATGGAATTGCGTCAAGACATGAACACACCGCCCGTTCTCTACGCGGTTGATCAACGAACTGGCGAACAGCGCGCAATCCTGGATTTGAACCCCGGCCTTGGTGGCGGGGACGTCCTAGGCCGCGCCGAGCTCGTGACATGGGAGGATTCCAACGGGCTCGACTGGACCGGTCTGCTGTACTACCCAATCAACTACGATCGAAGCAAGCGGTATCCGCTAGTAATTCAGACGCATGGCCATGCGGCACCAACGGAATTCTCGCTCTACGGAAGCAATTTGGGGTTGGGCCTCGGCCCGGGAACATCGATCTATGCGGGCCGTCTCTTGAGCGCACGTGGCATCGCGGTACTGACCATTCAGGACCAGGAGGAACTCGATACGGCGAAGATCGATGGGGAAGCAGAGAGGTACATGCATGCGTACGAGAGTGCCGCACGTCATCTGGCCCAGAAAGGGTTGATCGAGCTTTCGAAGGTAGGCGTGTCCGGGTTTAGCCGCACCGGCTGGCATGTCGAGTATGCGCTCGCGCACTCCGAATTCCCTTTCGCTGCGGCGATCACGTCAGATAATGTCGACGGCAACTATCTTCAGGCAACCGCGTCGCCGAGCCGAACGCATTCCCTAATGATTGGATCCCCGCCATTCGCAGAGGGGCTCGCGAAGTGGTTGCAGCAGTCCCCGGCCTTCAATGCGCAACGTATACGAACGCCATTGCGTCTCATGATCGAGTCGGCCGGACTAGAGTTTGCAATCGCGAAATGGGAGATGTTCTCGCGTCTGCGACAGCTCAATCGCCCCGTTGAGTTTTTTGTCATTCCTGAAATCAATCGCGGCAGTCATGGCGTACAGAATCCGGCGCAAGTGTTTGCGACTCAACAGAGCACAGTCGACTGGTTCGACTTCTGGCTAAACGATCAAGAACGAGTCCAGCCATTGCCAGATGCGTCCGAGACCGCGGAGTCTTTGGCGCAACAATACCTTCGCTGGCGCAGGCTCCGAGAGCAGCGCGATGCGATGCTGAAAGAACTCCGTCCACCACGTCTGCGCTGGACTGCGGACCCCGTAGAGGAGTCAGCTGAAGCTGACGACCTACGCCGAGCGACCGGCAATTCCACGGTTCGCGTCCGATGAAGCGACACCCGCAGTCCATTGTCTCAGCCACGTTTCCGTGATGAGGTGATCGAAGATCTCGGAGATGAAGCCATCGTTCTTCGACGGTCGGCCGGCCAGCGCCTCTTCGAGGCTCTTTCGATCGAGCATTTGCTCTCGCGACAGGATTCCATCCAGTAACAGCTCGCGGACAGTCTCAATGTCGCCCAGCAAGGCTCTATGCCCCGCTCCCACTGGAGAGTCCTTCCAAAGCCGCGCGAGAATTTCGGTCGGAACGTCGGCTGCAAACGAGCGTCTCGCAAGTCCGCGATCGCGTCCGCCTTCGAGATGTCGATAGGTTGGAATGCGGACACACACCTCCATGACCGGTTGGGACAGCAATGGACTGACAAGGTCGAGAGCTGCGGAATCTTGTAGATCGCCGAGAGGGTCGTAAGCATCGGGCGGACGTCCGAGAATCCATGCTTGCGTTGCTGTGCCGCGCAGCGTGTTGACTCCGACCGAGAGAGGCGAGGTGAGAGTGTCTGGATTCTGAGTCGCGGTTTTCACCGCGCGCTCACTCGCGAACTTCCGGTATTTGAGTATCTCCTCCATCCGTCCCGAACGGGACGTTGATAGGCGGTCCAGTAACGCGTCCGCAGCAACCTCCCATACAGTTTTGTTTGTCTGAAGCGCCACATGCAACGTCAGTTTCGATAATTCCCTTCCAAAACCGTGGCGACGGAAGTAGTCCGAGGCCGCATGTTCCTTCGTTAGGTTCCCGAACAGCGTATCTCCACCTTCGCCGTCGAACAAAGCCTCGGCGCCTCTTTCGGTGGCGAGGCGATTCTCAGTCTTGTTGACGTCCAGGAACGCGAGATGCGGATAGGGATTTACCGACCTCGCGGCGCGCAGGAGATCCTTGAACCTGACCGATCGTCCCGTCTCGGCCTCGATGAGCTCGCAACCGGCCCGCTGTGCGGCCAGGCGTGCGTGCGGACGTTCGTCGAACGTCCTGTGTGGCGTGTAATGCTTGAGGCAGACGATTTCGGGCCTCTGCGGCGCGTTATTCAGGCAGCCCAGCACGATGGAGGAATCAAGACCACCAGAAAGCGTATGTACGACGCGTCGATAGCATGATGCCCAAGCGTGTACGCAAGCCCGGACCGTAGACCGTAACTCTTTGGTCGCGCGCGCCGGATCGTCGATCGGGTCTGCTTCGGCGGCATTCAGGAGTCGCCAATACGGCTCCCGGGATACTCGCGCACCATGAAGCTGCACACATTCACCGGCCCGTACTTCGGATACTTCGTCAAGTGCTGTCTCGATCTGATCGACAGGTCCAAAGGCGACTCGCCGCGCGATGTAGTTCCAATTGACGGAGAAACGCACGAGGTTCAGCGAAGCGCAATCCTCGGCAGCGGAAAAGAAGATCGTGACGCCGCGATAACGCGTGCTGAAGCACGGCAGGAAACCGCTGGGGTCGCGGATCACGCACTTTCTGCTCGAGGCGGGGTCGACGAGAAACGCCACATAGCGACCCCAATAGTGCGTCGTTAGACGCCGGCCTCGGCTCTCGAGAATAGCGGCTGATTCCTGCGGCCCTAACACCGACCTACGTGGTGTCGCGCCGTCGATAGAATCTCCTCGCCGGAAAAGCGTGCCGAGCACTATGCTGCCATGGTGGTCCAACGCATGCGGCTCACTGACACCGGCGCGAACGCCGGCACACAGCACCGCCAGACCGCTGCCACTCGTGACTGTGCGCCAGTTGTCTGCTGCACACCGGAGGCGCTCGATCAGGAGTTGTGCCGCTTCAGACTGCGCAACGTCCGAAGCGTCCCAGATGAATCCCATGAATCGAAGCACTGTCGGCCCTACCGTCTCTACACGACCAGTATCGGCTTGAAATAGCAGACGTCTTCAGGCGTGCAGTCGAGCACGAATGCCCCCTGTTGCACCCAGCTATGCGCCGCGAAAGGACCGGACTGGACGCCGATTACCCAATTTGGGAACAACCCGTATCGAGACATAAAGATCACCAGCGCGAGGGCATGAAAAAGGCAACTGCCGTGAGGGGCGAACAAGTAGAGGCGCAGGTGACGAAAGACGCTGACCAGCTCTGTCGCCCTCGACATATCGAAGTGTGCTCCAGGACCGCGACGGTTTGCTTTCTTGCACTCGACGGCACGGACAGCGGCTTCGAGCGAGCGCCAACGCAACAGCCATGCTGCCCGAGAGCACGCAAGGAGAAAATCGACGATGTGACGAGCATGAACAGGGTACTCGAATTCCGTGCCCTGCCCCATGGGATGCATTGCGTCGCTGTCCAGTGCCGCCGGGGTCGCAGGCTTACCAGACGTGCTCGTGGCCGTCAGAAGGCCCTTGGCCACTAGAACGTCTGTAATTTGCGCGGACGAGCGATGCGACGGTTGTTTGCTACCGCGATCGTGGGCAGGCGGGCTGGGCAATCCGGCGATGATGGGGACCATCGCGCGATGGTGTTCGGTGGACACGGCAAAGTACTTGTCTGCGCGAAGATCCAGAAAGACGAGGCCATCTTCCACACACGCGACAAAGACGTGCTTTGGCAACCAGAAGCGGACGGTACCTTCCTGGTCCTGCTGGCACGCCGTATTCAGACTTGGCAATGCGGTGTGCCGAGATGGATCGCGCGCTGTTTTGGGTACCGAATTCCCGATAATCACGTCTGCGCGCTGCATCGGCGACCTCTTCCGCTACGCGTTGTCTCGGCCACGTCCATCGGGCGGTTGCTTCAACATGCTCCAGCAGCTGCTACGGCCAGAAGGGCGTGCGGTGCATACCCCGCACGCCCCATGTGCCGTCTGAAGCCAGACGACGAGCTGCGATCCTCAGATCGCCTGCTTCGGCACGAGCGGGCTCTCTTCCGCGCCACTGTTTACCTGGGTCTTTGTGACTTCCGAAGCCGTGCCGAGCTCGATGAGATGCAGATCCATTACAGTCTCCTTACTTTTCAGTGATGAAACACGCACGCCACCAATCGGTGGCGAGCGAACCATCCGCAGTGAGCCGAGTTGGGTCAATACTGACGGCACGACAAAGGAAGGGGCCGTCAACGGCGCACCGAGTTGCGTGGCAACAATTCCGGCGAGTTTCTGGAAAGCATCGCCTTCTTTTGAAGCTCGCCACCCTGGCAACGCTCGATCCGACGTCTCCGAATCATCCACCGCTCAATAGGTTGCCGACACGAGTGCCTCGTACTCGCTTGAATCATGCAACGCCCGCACCACACCAATGTCGTGACAGCTCGGCGCAGGGCCATGGCAGCGAACGGTGTTTCTGGTCGATCGTTTCTGCGGAGTCGATGTGTGGATTCTTGGTGTACGACCAGATTCCGAGACTCAGATCGTCTGCATTGGTCGATGGTCGAACTCCTCAAGGCCACTTACGGCCAACCCCTTGGTCTTCTCCGATGTCGTGCCAAGCTCGACAACTTAATCTGGTGAATTCATGACTGGCTCCTTCGTTCGCGAACGTGACAGCAGCGCGCTCGTTGTCTAGTTCGCGATGAGAATCTGACGCCAGCACGATCCCGTCAACGTAGTACTGAATTCAATCGCACGGCCGCTGACGATTCAGTCGCAACTCCGCTGCGAGATTCGATTTGCATCGTAACGGCTCTCCCTATTGGTCCACCGGAGATTACCCACAATCCAATCACCGACACCGGGTCGTTCTGCCTCTGCGCAGTCCGCGGTGCGACGTGAAAACCGCGGTCGCTAGCGTCTCATCTGCTTCCGTGTCTTTGGGCCCGCTGGTCACCATGTTGCGACGCCTGTAATTCGCACGTTTGCATGGCTGATGATGCCTGCCTGAGCAGATTCTGGATGAGAGCGTGTGGGTTGATGTCTAGCTTCCTGATGGCGCCCCACGTGTATCTGTCCGTCGTCGGTGGTCACGCGATCTTTCTCGACGCGCGGCAACGGCGATACGTCGCGCTAGACGCGACTGCACTGGGTGCTAGAGGTGGGGCTCTCCGCGGCTGGCCGGTTTCGGATGCCTCAATCGGTGCACTCGAGTCGGAAGACGAGGGTGCTCTCGAAAGCCTGGTGCACAGGGGCCTGCTCACCCGCGACGGTACCGCGGGAAAGGACGTCACGCCGGTCTTTGTCGAGCCGACAAGGCAGATTCTGGTGGAGTACGACGAGAGAGTGTCTTGCCAGATCGGGCCTCGCCTCGCCTTCCGCTTCATCATCGCCAACGTTCTGGCCCTGAGATCCGTGCGTGCTGGATCGCTGCAGAGACTCGCGGAACGCAATCGGATGAGGAGATCGCACGCTCCGCCCCAGGCGATGCCAATCACGCTCGATCGCGCACGCGAGCTCGTGAGTGCGTATCAGCGACTTCGGCCGCTTGTGCCACCTGTGAGGTTTCCAGACTTGTTCGATTCGATCGCGCTTACTACGTTCTTATCCTGGTACGGCGTGTTCCCGCGAATCGTCATCGGAGTAAAGACAATGCCCTTTGAAACCCACACGTGGGTTCAGGAAGACGGTTGGGTTTTCAACGATACGCCCGAGTTCGTCCGACGATATACGCCAATCATGGTGATCTAGCATCAGGAACAATCACCTTGCTACGGTTCCTCGCCTTGATTTGGGATGCAGGAAGCGCGGAGGCAGGGCACGTCGCGCAGTCGCTCATTACCCGCGTACAGGCCGCACCTCATGGTTTGAATGCGACGCTGCGGCGTGAGGGCATGGCTGTGTTCAAGGCGAGCTCGTCTACGGGCGGGAACCAATCACACCTCCTGCATATGCACTCTGGAGCGATTATTGGCTCGCTCTTTGAGCGACCGGACGGCGACGAAAACGGGATCTCGCCGCGAAGGGCGCGACTGCACGAGCAGGAGGCTGCGTGCATTCTGACAGGCGAGGGGCGTCGTCTGATATCGAACTATTGGGGCCGATACGTCGCCTTTCTCTGGAGTCTCAACGGCCAGAGAAAGCACGTCCTGCGAGATCCGTCCGGCGGATTGCCCTGCTTCTGGTTCAAGTTTCGCGGTGTCGAAGTCTTCTTCTCCTTCGTGGAAGACGTTGTTCGACTCAAATTGCAGACGTTTGCGGTTAACTGGAAATACTTGGCAGCGCGCGTTGTCGATTCTCAGATTCAGAGTGCTGATACCGCTCTCGAGGGGATTTCTGAAGTGCGGGCTGGGGAATGCGTGACAATAGAACGAAGACACGCATCGAAGAGGTTCTTTTGGAATCCATGCCAGATCGCGCAGTCGGCAATCATCGAGGATGCTGATAGCGCTGCGAGATCGCTGCGAGCTACGACCCGAGCGTGTGTGCAAGCGTGGGGGTCCTGCCACGAGGGCATCCTTCAGCAGCTATCCGGCGGACTTGATTCTTCGATCGTATTGAGCTGCTTTACGCGTACCGACGCGCGGCCGCGAATCCTGTGCGTAAACGACTACTCCCACGGCTCAGACACCGACGAACGAATGTTCGCGCGGGTGGCTGCCCAGCGAGCAGGGGTAGCACTCGTGGAGCGCCAACGCGATGCCACGATTCCGCTCGAGTGTACGTTGCAGCAGGTGCGCAGTGTCGCTCCCCGCTACAGCCTCAACTGGAGCCGAGGAAGACCATCAGACCGAGAGCTGATGGAGAAGAACAAGGCAACCGCACTGTTTACCGGTCGAGGCGGCGACCAGCTCTTCTACACCGGACGTCGCGAATGGCCGGCCACGGACTTTGTCTACCGCCATGGCATCCGGCCGTCGTTGTTCAGAATTGCGCTGGATCTCGGTTACATGGATCCCACATCGCGGTGCGTGTCGGTGTGGACCACGATACGACACGCACTGCGATATGGGCTGAGCGTTAATCGATCGGACCCATTCAAGCGAGTGAGTGAGTACGCGCATAGGCGACTGGTGCGACGAGAGGTGATCGAACAGTTGAGAACCGGCGATCCGTGGTTGCATCCGTGGTTCAAGAACACAAACGGCGTTCCGCCCGGCAAGGCGATGCATGCGTATCGATTGTCCTTCCCCGAACCGTACTACGACTTCGCCGCCGGCCTGATGGCTCCGGAACCCGTGCATCCATTGGCATCACAACCGCTGATGGAACTGTGCTTACGTATCCCGACATATTTGGCGATGTCGCGCGGCTGGGATCGCGCAGTTGCGCGAGCGGCATTCGCTTCGGACCTGCCGCGCGAGATCGCGAGACGTAGAACGAAAGGGGGCATCGACGATCACGCGATAGACATCGTTCGTCGAAATGTCGGATTCATCGCGGAGTTTCTGCTCGAAGGCGCACTTGTGCGGCACGGTTTCCTGGATCCTGTAGCGCTGCGAACTGCGCTTGGAGGCGAGATGACCGAGCTTCACACGGATACACTGGAAATACTCGATCACGTGCAAACAGAAGCGTGGCTACGACTCTGGACGGGCGTTTCGCCTGCGCGTGCGCGCTCGATGCCTGTACGGAGCGTTGAATGTTGAAGGATGGAGCGATGTCCAGAGCAACCGGCCTGAATGTCGCCAGCCTGCGGCAGCTCTTGCCGATCGTCTGGACTGACGCGGGAACGCTGGTCAAATCACGCCTCGCTCTTGTAGTGCTGCTAGTCATGGCAGGCGCAGTACTGAGCGCACTCGCGCCGACCGCGCTGAAATGGCTCGTTGACGGCTTCGCGGGCCCAGAACGAGAACCTTCAGTTTCTGTGACGCTGCTGATCGGACTCTACGTGCTCAGCCTGTGGCTGGTGCGGATGATCGGAGAGATCCGCGGTTATGTCTTCGCGCGCGCGGAGCGGCGGATGTACCGAATGCTGAGCGAGCGGCTGTTCGGCCACGTCATGCAACTCCCCCTGCGCTTCCATCTCGACAGACGAACGGGAGCGATACAGCAGACGCTGACGAGCGGTTTGGAGGGGTTTCACATTCTCCTTCATGACATTCTGTTTACGTTTCTCCCCGTGCTGGTGGAGCTGGGTGTGATCGTATTCGTTCTCGCCCGCCTCGATCACGCCGTATTTCTCGGTCTATTCGGGGGCGCACTCGCCTGCTATTCGGTCGCCTTCGCCCTCGGAGCAAAACGCGTCGGCGCGTCGGCAAATTCAGCGTCCGCGGCACACATCGACGAAAGCGCAGTCATGACCGACGGGATACTGAACTACGAAACAGTCAAGTACTTTGCGGCCGAGCCGATAATGCGCGACAGAGTGAGTGACGCCCTTGCTCGCACGGAAGATGAATGGGTTCGATTCTATCGATACTATGCCGTCACTGGAATTTGCGTATCGGTGATTTTTGCCGCGTTCTTTGCCACTTCAACGGTGTATGCCGGGCAGCAGGTCGAGCGTGGTCACATGACCATCGGCGATTTCGTGCTCATCAATACCTATCTTCTACAAGTCGTACGTCCGGTGGAACTTTTCGGCCAAGCCATCCAACGTTTGTCGCAGGGACTTGCCTTTCTCGGCAAGCTCCTAGAACTGCTTCGCGAGCTGCCGGAACCGGCGCACCGGATCGAGCGTTCCAGTGAAACGGCGGGAGGCCAGAAACCCGCCAGTCTCGTCTTCGATAACGTAAGTCTCACGTACGGCCCAGAACGCGCGGTGCTACGAGGGGTAAGCTTCAGCATTCAACCGGGACGAACGGTGGGAGTTGTCGGGGCGAGTGGCGCAGGCAAGTCATCTCTCGTTCGACTTCTCGTCCGGCTGGTCGAGCCGGATGGAGGGCGAATCCTGCTCGATGACGAGCCGATTGCCGGGATACCGTTGCGCACGCTGCGTGAGGCGATAGCCGTGGTGCCACAGGACACAGTCCTATTCAACGATACGATCGGCTACAACATCGCCTTCGGAAGGCCAGGCAGCTCCCAAGAGGAGATCGAACTAGCCGCCAGGCTGGCGCACCTTCATGATTTTGTATCGAGTCTGCCCGAAAAGTACGACACGCGTGTAGGCGAACGCGGCGTCAAGCTGTCAGGTGGCGAGAAGCAGCGCGTGTCCATCGCCAGGGCTGCGTTGAAACGCCCGCGGATTTACGTCTTTGACGAAGCCACATCCTCCCTTGATAGCAAAACGGAGCGGGAGATTGTCCGCAATCTCAGCGAGATCTCCTCTTCAACCACAACGGTAGTAATTGCGCATCGACTTTCCACGGTCGTGCACGCGGACGAAATCGTGGTGCTCGACGGTGGCGTTGTCGTGGAGCGCGGTAACCACGCGTTCCTCCTGCGCCGGGGCGCTCGCTACGCGGCGCTTTGGAGAGCGCAGCAGTCGGGATCCGCCGAAGGCCCCTTTAGCCCTCCCCTTGCACGGGCCGAGTAACCTGCGCCTCTCGCAGCCCCGACATCGCCCGCTGCTGGCCATTCCGTTGTTACCACATCACCTCAACCCGCCGTTCGCGCTGCCGCCGCACGCCCGTATCGAACCAGCTCGCGAGCCAGGCCTCGGTGCTGAAGTGATCGAGAATTTCGATCGCCATGCCGTCCGGCACGGGCTGACCTTCGGCAACCTCCTCCAGAGCGCTCTCGAGCCGTTGGTGATCGAGTAGCCGCTCGCGCACGAGAATGCCATCCAGTAGATACGCTCTCACTAGCCCGACGTTCTGCTGAAGCACCGCCCTTGCGCGCTCGCCGTGATCGGTGCCCGGCGATGGCGGTGCGAGGTCCGTTCCGCCGCGCATCGCAATCTCGATGAATGGTTGGGAAAGGAGCGGCACGACGAGCTCGGGATCCTCCGACTGAGTAAGCGGGTTGCGAGCGCGCAGCGCCCGGAGCAGCGCCTGCACGCGGCGGTACGTGATACCCGGCCGCACGTGGGGCGAGCTGAACCAGGGATGCAAGGGCGGCGGCTGCAGACTCAGCTCCCGGTACGCCTGCGAATCGATCAGTGCCTTGTCGGCAGGCGTCTCGCGTTCGGAGTGGAAGAGCGTCGCGGCGCCGGTCGCGGAGAAGATCGCTTCTGCTCCGATTTCCCACGCTGCCGGTAGATCGGTGCTCGTGGCGTGAACGCGGCCGAGATACGAGTCGGGGCTCTCCGTTCGAGGCGCATCCAGCAACTCCTCGAGCGGCGCATGTGGGGGTTCTGCGCCGAATGCAACGACAGGCCCGTTCGGCGCGACGCGAAGCAGATCGCGCACCAGCGGCGCGTAGTGCTCGTCGTCGCGCAGGCAGAAGATGCTGCCGTAGCAGGATGCCCAACTGTGCACGCACTGGCGCGCGACCATGTTCGCCCTTGGATTCGAGCCGTGCTCCGGAGGTGAGAGGGGATGCCAGCAGAGGTCGCGTTCGATCCCTTGGCGGGACACGGTGACACTCTCGCCGGCGAGCACCTCGCCGACCTCGTTGAGGCCGGTTTCGTACGCGCACGTGAAGGGCGCGGCGAGATGTGCCGCCACGTACTTCCAGTTCACGGAAAAATTCAGCAGCTCGAGCTGCGCGCAGTCTTCCAGTCGCGAGAAGTAGATCTGCACCCCGCCGATGGTCGCGGTGAGGCAGGGCAGGCCGCCGGTGGGATCGCGCACGATCCAGGTCTGGTCTGCCGATGCGTCGTGCAGGAACGCCACGTAGCGTCCCCAGTAGCGATCGATCAGGCGTCGGCCGCCGGAAGACACGATGGCGGCGCTCTCAGCTGGTGCGAGCTTTGCAACTCTGGCCGAGGGTTCTCCATCGATGGTGCGCTCGAAGAGCGTGCCCAGCACGATGCCGGCGCGATCGCTGAGCAAACACGGCTCGCGAACCGCCCCACGCGGAGCCGCGGTGAACACCTTCACGCCGTGAGCATCGAACACGCTGCGCCACCCGGTGGAGCCGATCAGCAGGCGTCGCGTGAGAAGCTGGGCCATGCCTGCCTGCGAGCGGTTGAGCGGGTCCCAGACGAAAGCCATGTAACGGATCAAGACACGCTCCCTGTGCCGCGACGGGTGCAGCGCTCGCGGCCGGCGCTCTCAGTCCCGCTGCCGCAGGCGCGCCGCCGCAGTCGAATCGATGCGGGCGCAGGAGCTGCCGCGCGGGCAGGTTCGGCCGTGCGCGTCGGGGCTGTCGGCCACGCCATCCTGGCCCGGGTGCAGAAGGCGTGGCAGATACGCTGCGGCCTGGAAGTCGGCATACACCCGCAACGGCCACGTCGCGACGGAGGGCGGCAAGACACGACCGATCTCGATCACGACGGAAGTCTCCTCGATTCGCGCACGGCCGCCGCATGGGACCCGTGCCGGTGTCGACCCTCCGTCGCGCACGTGATTCGCGTCAATACCGGGCTACCGTGAGTTGGGTCGGCCCAGCGTTTCGAAGCGCCGCGCAGTCGTGGCATCGCACTCGAAGTACGGATGCGCGAGGCGCAAGCCATGACGCTCGCGGTCGTGTGTCTTCAATATGTTGCAAGTGGCGCGTGTGCGCATGTTGCGACAATGCACGTTCGGCGCCGGTGCGCACGAGTCGAGCCTCGGCGTTACGCGCGGCATCCGTGGTGCCAGACGATGGATTATTGGATTCTCAGCGAGCGCATGCTGCTTGCGCGGCACGCGAACCAGATGCACGATGGACTCGCTTGCTCTAAAGACCCGCGCCTTCAGGACCGACAGATCGCACCGCTGAGGCATGCGGGCTCATGGATGGGGGCGAAGATGCCACGTCGCTCGCGACTGCATATTCCAGGGGGGCTTTACTACGTCGTTCAGCGGGGCATCGCGCGACAGCGCATCTTCTCCGAAGACGACGACTACCGCAGATTCGAGCAACTGCTCGAGAGCGTGCTCGAGAGCTGTCGCGCACGAGTGCATGCGTTCTGCTGGAGGCCCGAGGCGATCGAGCTCGCCATCGAGATCAGCGATGTGCCGGTAGGGCGCCTGATGCAGCGATTGACCGGCCGCTATGCACGGCTCGTTCACCGCTTGCACGGCGAGCCCGGTCCGCTTTTCCGGCCGCGATATCACTGCGTCCTGATCGATCCGGATACTTATCTATTGCGGCTCATCCGGCACATGCACTGGACGCCGGTGCGCGAGGGCCTGTGTGCGGATCCCGCGGACTATGCGCTGAGCAGCCACCAGGCGTACCTCACCGGGAGCCGCATACCCTGGCTTTCGACCCATCTGGCGCTGCGCCTGCTGGCCCATCGCCGCGACGCGGCACGGCAGGCGTATCAGCAGGCGATGCGCGAACCGCCCGATCCGCAGGATGCCGAGCGCTTCGAGCACGGCTCCGCGGACGATCCGCGCGTGCTCGGCAACGCGGATTTCCTGTACTCGCTGCCGCGCAACCTGGTGGTGCATCGAAGCAGGACGTCGCTCGATGAGATCATCGAAGCCGTCGCGCGGGTACAGGTCGTGGAACGTGAGGAGTTGCTGTCACGATCGCGCAAGCGCCGACTCGCGCTCGCCCGCGCGCTCATCGCCTGGCATGCGACGCAGCGGGGCATCGCCACGCTGACGGAAGTGGCGCGCCGGTTGAATCGCGATCCGTCGACGCTGTCCATCGGCGTGGAGCGTTACGCCAAGTCGCGCCCCGAGCTCTTTCAGCTCACGGCGCTCAAGGGAGTGGGACCGCTGCTGCGGCGGGTGATCTGATCCACTCGGGGACTCCATTGCACTGCGTTTGTTAGTGCAGGATACTGCGCCATACCATACAGCGGGTGTCCCCCATGACTGAGACTACGTTCACGTTCCGCGTCGATGCGGACCTGAAAGAGCGCTTCTCCGAAGCGGCGCGGGAGCAGGATCGCGCTGGCTCGCAGTTGCTGCGTGACTTCATGCGCAGCTTCGTTACACAGCGGACTGACGCTGCAGCCTATGACGCCTGGTTTCGCCAACAAGTGCAGGGCGCGTTGGACGATCCCCGCCCCCCGGTTCCGACCAAGACCGTAGAACAGCATTTTGCGAAGCGCCGCGCGGCGGCGAGGCGTAAGTCGGGCGCACGCACACGGTGAGGCTCACGTGGACGCCGCTTGCTATTGCTGATCGCGAATCGATCTTCGACAGCCGCGAGCCTGGACGAGTTATTCCAACGCAACGCTGCACTGCTCGTGGC
>JBQTHP010000124.1:0-3544 GCA_052389755.1 Gammaproteobacteria bacterium | reverse complement strand
GCCTGCCGCCCCCCGGGGGTTGTTTGGGTCACCCGGGGGCGGGGGCTTTTCGCTGCTTCCGGGTGGGGGGTCGCGGGACGTCGGTAGCCGCGCGGGCACGCGCCCGCGCCTCAGCGGCGCTGCGGCTTCACCGTCAGCAATCGCTCCGTCATCGTGACGCCGTGCGTGTCGGCGGGTTCGCCGTTCTCGAGCCGCGGTGCATAGCGCGCCTTGCGTACCGCGTTGAGCATCGAGTTCGCCGTCGATTCGGGCGCGTCGCTCGATACCGTGACGACGTTGGTCGTGCGGCCCTCGCGCGTGACGGTGAAGCGCACTTCCATCGAGCTCGAATCTGCGGTCGCCGGATCGAGCCGGGAGCGGGTGGTCGAGGCGACCGGCGGGCGATAGGCGAGCAGGCGCGGCGCCTCGAGCACCTTCGTCGAGCCGCCGAGCGCCAGGTCCTTCCAGGCCTCGCGATAGGTGTCGAGGGCGCGGGCCGTCGCACCGCCGCTCAGGTACCAGTCACCCAGCTCTACGAGCGTCTCGCCGCGTTGCGCGCGATCGATCGGCTCGACCTTGCCGATCGCGGTGAGCGCAAGGCGCAGCGCACGTTCGCCGTCCGGATTCAGACGCACGGAATCGGAATGATCCGGCGGAAGCCAACCCTTCGAGTCGAACGGGTCCGCCCCCGCCTCGCCCGGCTCCTCTGCGCCGTTCAGGAATTCGAGCCTGTAGGTGCGCGCGATTCCGCGCAGCGCAGGTACGGAAACAGGCGTGCCGCGTCCGCCATGCTCGGCGATCGACAATGCGCGCGCGTGCAGCACCCGCGACGTCGTGTAGCGGCCGACGAACTCGTACCAGCGCGCGTAGCGATCGAGGGGCCCGAGCATGCGCGGATCGGTTCGGCCGTAGGTGCTCTCCGCCACGCGGAACGCGTACTGGTGTTCCTTCTCCGCGTCCGAAAGCTTCGCAAGCGCGATGTAGCTCGCGATCAACGGCTCGAGCATCTCGAGCTGCTCGATGTTGAAGAGCCCGTCGACGTTGCGGCTCAGGTCGACGGCGCGCCGGAACATCGCGCTCGCATCCTCGTACTGGCCGACCGCGTAATAAGTGGCGCCGAGACCGTGCAGCGGGCGCACGAGCTGCCGATCGGCGCCGCCGGCGGTCGCTTCTGCGATCTGTACGCTTCGCAGATAGGCCGTTTCGGCGGCCTGGTGGTTGCCGAGACGAAGCTGAGTCGTAGCGAGATTCGAGAGCGGATTGACCAGGGCGCGCGCGTCGGCTCCGTACTGCTCCTCGGTGAGCGCCACGAGACGCTCGGCGATCGGCAGCGCCTGCGGATAATGGCGTGCGTCGAATTCCGCGCGGAACTCCCGGTACGCCTGCACCCGCTCGTCGTCGGTGACCGCGCCGGCGCCGGACCACGCGCCGAGCGCGCCCAGCAAAGCGGCAAGGTATCGCGTTTGCATGGATCGATCTCCCGCCTGTCCGCGAATGCTACCACCGCCCGGGCAGCCGTCGATGCGCTAGCATGCGCCTGTGACCGAGCTTTCGACCAAAGTTGCGCTGCTCGCGGGCTCGAGTGGATTCGTGGGCGGCTACGCTCTCGAAGCATTGCTGAATGCGCCCGAGTACGGTCGCGTGTATGCGGTCACGCGCCGACCGCTCGGCCGCGACCACTCGCGGCTCGCCAACCGCATCGTGCAGTTCGACGGCCTGGAGGCACAGTTGAAGGGCACGGTGTGCAGCGAGGCCTTCTGCTGTCTGGGCACCACCATCGCCGCCGCCGGCTCGCACCCAGCCTTCCGTCGCGTGGACGTTGACTACGTCGTCGCGTTCGCCCGCGCCGCGAAAGCGGCCCAGGCCCAGCGCTTCGTCGTCGTCTCGTCGGTCGGCGCCGATCCGCAGTCGAAGAATTTCTATCTGCGCGTGAAGGGCGAGATGGAGCAGGCGGTCAGCGCCCTCGGCTTCGCTTCGCTCGATATCCTCCAGCCGTCGTTGCTCCTTGGCTGGCGCAGCGAGATGCGCCCGCTCGAGCTCGCCGGCCGACTGCTCATGCCGCTTGCAAATCCGTTTCTCGTCGGCGCGCGTGAGGGTTACCGCGGCATCCCGGCGCGCACGGTGGCTGCCGCCATGCTCGGCGCGGCGCGCTCCAGCCGGCGCGGGATCTACCGCTACACCTACGGCGCGATGCGCGCGCTCGCCGCCTCACGACCCGTACGTACCACCTCGCCCCCCGACCCCAAACGCGACGCCGCCAGCGGTCGCGCCTGAGCGCACTCGCAGGAGGAACGCTGCGCCGACGATCACGAGCGGACCCAGCAGGTCCGCGCGCCGACCCGGCTGCCAGGCCTGCGCCCACTCGAGGAGCAGCGCCCCCGTGAGCAGCCACGGCAGCGCACGACTCAAGCGCGCCCCGGCGGCATGAGCGAGCCACGTGAGCCCGAGGTAGAGGTAGACGGTCTCGATCGGCCCCGGCTCGCCGCCTACCGTGCGATGCGCGATGGGCGCGCCGGGGAGCCAGCCGACGCTCGCCGACGCAGCGGAAAAATCGAGCGGCGCGATGGTGTGCACGCACAGTGCGGAGGCGACCGCGATCGCTGCCGAGCGATAGGCTCGCGGCTCGATCTGCTGAGCGATGTGCCAGGCCCAGGGCAGGGCGATGGCGAGCCCGATGCATTCGTCGAGCGCGAGATACTGGCCGCGGAAGGCGATGCGCGCGAGCAGCGACGCCGCGGCCGCGCAGGCGAACGCCGACCAGAAGCTGACGGGGCGCAGCAGCGCGCGCAGCGCTGCTGCGAGAATCACGTAGCCGGCGAAATGCAGAGCGATCGCACCCGGCGAAAGGTTCTGGCCCAGCAGCAGCTCCGGCATCCGGAAATAGCGCAGAAAGCGTACGGTCGGCATGAACGGCGCGGCGTGAAACGCGATCCACGCGCCGATCAGCAGCAGCGCCACGAGGTCCGGTCGGCGCCGGCGCAGCTCGGGCAGCGAGGCCTGCACGCCGAGGCCTCGCAGGCCGAGCACGGCTGCGGCGGCGAGCGCCGCGCTCAGGCCGTTCATCACCACGTCCGAAAGTGCAGGGTCGCGATCCCGGGTCGCGAGCTGCGCACATTCCACGCACAGCGACAGTGCCGTTCCCGCCGCGAGAGCGAACAGCACGCGCCGCGCTCCACCCCATCGCCGGGGCGCGAGAAGCGTGACGAGAGCGCCGAACGGCAGATAGAAAAGCAGGTTCGCGACTATGTCGCTGCGCGGCGGGCGCCGCCACGCGAGGGCGCGCGCCCAGCCGTTCTCGACTTCGGCGATGCGTCGCAGCTCGAAATCGAACGGATAGAGCGACGCGTAGACGATGAACGCCACGGTGAGCGCGAGCAGCCACACCGCTACGCGACGGAGAGGCTCCTCGGAGTCGGGGCCGGAGAGTGGCACGGGGGAGAGTATGCCCTTGAAGAGGGGCTACCAGCTTGCCGGATCAGCCCAAACGCCCGCCAACCGGAAACGGCACCACCGAAGCCCCCATGGATACACCAGAAAAAAAAACCCAACCCCCCCCAGTACAGAA
>JBQTHP010000123.1:0-5472 GCA_052389755.1 Gammaproteobacteria bacterium | reverse complement strand
TGCTCGTTACCCTTCTTCTGGATGAGCTTGCCGTGCTCGTCCGCCTCGACCTTGCGCGCGGCGAGCGCTGCATCGTCGAGCGCGCGGCGGTCGAGGTAGGTCAGGTGCTCGCAGTCGTGGAACCCGACGAGGTCGGTCGCTGATACGAGTACGCGGCCCTCATAACGTTGCAATGGATCCGCCCCTCCCTTAGGCCTTCCTTGTCGTGCGCCGCGGGCGATACATGGTCGCCACGATCATGGTCGGGCCGATTCTACAGGGCCTCCCCACCCTGGCAACCCGTCCGCTCCCCGCCGATCACGGCGTACAGATCGCGATAGCGCGCAAGGCTCGTCCGAACATATTCCACGCGATCGCGCGCGAGCCGCTCCCAGGTTGTCTGGTCGAATTGAAGAATAACTGCGCCGGGGTGGTCCTTTATCTCAGCGCCGTAGTCGAGCAGGCGCGCGAGCACCGCCACCGGCACTGCGGGCCGCAACTGCATGCGAGCCTCGGCCCGACGCGCGATGAGTCGGCCATACGACGCAGTCGGCGCGGCCACGCGGGACTGCGGGATCGACGTGTTCGCTTGCATGTGACCACCCTTCTCGAGCTGCCGGGCGACAGCTTAGGGGAGGCGGTGGCTCACCACGTGAGCCTGCATACAGGTGTCGAGATTGCGAATAAATCGGCTTTTCGGGCACTTACACCCGAACCGTCCCAGTAACTGTACGGGTCCATAATTCGCCGCCACGAGAGTGATATCCGGGCGTGTTCGCAATGGTCGCGTCGAGCTCGACGGCGCGTCTCTTCCGGAGGGAACGTCGGTCACGATCATCGCGGCCGACGATGACGGTACGTTCGAGCTGAGTCCCGAAGAAGAAGCCGAATTGGATGCTGCCCTCGCCGAGGTATCTCGAGGTGAAGTGGTCGATGCCTCCGAGGTGCTCGAGCAGATTCGCTCACGGTGAACCAGGCTTTACCCGTTTGCTTTTCTGAACGTGCCCGGCGAGCGGTCATTTACGCAAAGCACCTAATGCCTTCGCGGAGGAGCTTGAGCGCGCCCTCGCGATCATAGCCACCCAGCCGGCGGTGGGCACTCGAACCGCAAGTCGCAAGTACCGAACCTTGCGCAGAGTTCACCAGCAGGCAGGGCTGAAACGAAGCTGAACGCGCGCTCATGCGGTATCTGGTCGTCCTCGAGAAAAGCAAGACGGGCTTCGGCGCGTACGTGCCGGATCTTCCTGGCTGCGTTGCCGTCGCAGAGACCCGTGAGGAAGCGCTGCGACTCATTCGGGAGGGCATCGAGCTGCACATCGAGAGCCTGCGGGGCGCGGGTGAACCCGTGCCGGCGCCAACGTCGCAGAGCGAACTCGTCGAGGTCGATGCAGCATAGTCGTTGCGACGCAATGAAGATCGAGCAAGGTATTTGAGGTCGCAGTTTGCGACCTCAGACGATGCAGCTCCCAAGGCAGCTTGCGCGAGGCTGTCCGGCTGCGGATGAATATGACTGTGAGAACGTCCGCACCCGGACAAGCTCCGCCGGACATGCGCGACATGCGCGCCTCTCAACGGCGAGGCGCTAACTCAGCCCCGTAGCCGAGCAAGCGCGCGAGCACCGCGATGCATACAGTGCTCCACGCGGATACGGGTCGGACCAGGAATCGACAGGATCACGTGACTTACCGCCTGGCCGGCCTCCCAGCCGCACGGGCCTATAATCCGTATCGGGTGCGTGTTCGAGGAGATGTCATGAAAGTCACGAGTGGGCGCGTCCGCAACGGGCGAATCGACGTGGAAGGCGAGCCACTTCCCGAAGGTGCGTCGGTAATGATCCTTTCGATCGAAGGCGACGAAACGTTCGAGCTCAGCCCCGACGAAGAGGCCGCGCTCGATGCAGCGCTCGCAGAGGCCTCACGAGGCGAGTTTGTCGATGCCTCCGAGGTGTTGAAGGAGATCCGCTCGCGGTGAGCGGTGAGCTACCAATCAAGTTTTCGCAGCACGCGAGGCGGGCGCTCCGCTGCTCGGCGAGAGCCGCCCCAACTTGAAATCACAAACTGTGATTTCAAGTGTTCGGGTTCCTCAAGATTGAGCAAGTGGGAGCAGTGCTTCCGCCGCTCTCGTCCGAGCCGCCATGACTGTCCTTTCGACGTGCGACCCGCGTGATGCGCGCCGGAGGATTCGAATCTATGACGAACCCTCGTCAAGATCGGCCGTAAAGCCGATCGGCCGCCTTTTCGCAGATGGCGGGCTGGTCAGTGCGCGAATGGCCGCGTAGACCTCCGAGAACTGCCGGCGAGTGCGCTCATCCACCTGAACCAGCGAACGCTCGAGTGCCTCGAGTTTGCGAGCAAGGTCTGGCCGGGATGCCAGTGCCGCACGCAACCGCACGAACGCCCGCACGACATAAACGCTCATTTCGATTGCGCGCGGGCTCTTCAGAATGGTTGCCGCCATGATCGCGCCGTGCTCTGTAAACGCGAAAGGTGCGTACCTTCTGCCACCGCGCCGAGACGGTGTGGTGTTTGAGGTCGCAACTTGCGACCTCAAACGATGCGGCTGCTGTTCATGGCCCAGGGCGACCGATTCTGACCTGAGACGAGAGACCTCAACTGCGGTCAGCTGAAACATGAAATCAGCCGGGAAGCGATCTCTGTTGCGCCGAACCTGCTCGTTGAATCGCTTGGTGGAGACTCCGTAGAGCGCCGCCAATTCCGCATCGAGGAGCACCTTGCGTCCACGGATGATCACGATCTGGCGTGCTATACCGGACGCGCGCTCGTAGGCCGAATTGGGCATCACCGCGAGAGTGCTTCACGCCGCACCACATCGACATGCGTATAAGCGTCGCGACTGTCCATATTTACCCACCTGAGCAACGGGAGCTCAGAAAGCCTCAGATCGCCTTTGCTCAGCAGGTCCCGCGAGGCTGTCCGGCTGCGGACGAATATGAGCGTGAGAACGTCCGCACCCGGACAAGCTCCGCCGGACATGCGCGAGATGCGCGCCTGCTCAACGACGGACGCACATATTTCTGGCGATCGCGCGCGAGGCGCTGAGGCCGCTCGCCCCGGCGCTGCATGGGGCGACCGGGCGAGTCCGTCCGGCAGAGGCTGATTCACCCGGCGTGCTCTTGAGCCCGGCGAATTTCACCGACCGGCGATCTCCGGCAGCAGATGCGCGCGCCACAGCGACTCCTCGAACGAGCTGCGGAAAAACCCGAAGTGGCCGATGCGGCGCACGCCGATCTCCCGCGGCGCGATGCGCTTCATCGTGCGTGGCGCGTTCACGTAGAAGCCGTGGATGGACTCCGTGTTGCGCGCGGACATGTACTCGTCGTCCTGAAACGATAGCGAGACGATCGGCGTGCGTACCGCCGCGTACTCCGCGCGCACCGATGCGCCTTCCACCCCGACCGCATACTCGGGGTTCATGCACCAGCGGCGCCACTGCCGCATGACATCGGCCGGCAGGTCACCGACTTTGCGCAGCCTGCGGCCCGGAAAGTAACCGCACACGGCGATGGCGAGCGGCGCGACCACGTACCACAGCCACCAGACGTAGCGCCTGAGCGGCGGCGCGTTCTCGCGCCAGTAGCCGCTGCCGGTGGCGACCGTGATGACCTTCGCGAGGCATTCGCGGTTCGGCACGAAGGCGAGAATCTGGCCGCCCAGGCTGTGGCCGATCCAGTAGAGCGGGACATCCGGGACACGCGCGGCGAGCTCATCGAGCATCGCGGCGCAGTCGAGGCGCGCCCAGTCGAAAATGTCGGCCCTGAAGCCTCGCAAGCCGCCGCGTCGAGAGGCGCCGATGCCGCGATAGTCGAACGTCGCAGCGGTGAAACCCTCGCGCGCGAGCCACTCTGCGAACGGCGCGTAAAAGGATTGCGTGACGCCCATCGCGGGCACGATCAGCACGGCGCCCCGCGCGGTGCCCTGTGCGGGATAGAACGTCGCGGCGAGTCCCTGGCCGTCGGCGGCGGTTATCCATTCGATGCGCGCGCCCGCCACGCAGGATTCACCTAGCGCGTCTTGAATGGCGGCCGCGGCACCGGCTCGCACGACGACGGGTCGAGCCCACGCACCGCGCCGCTGCGAACGAGCTGCTCGTACAGGTTTCCGACGCAGCCACTCCACTCGGTGTGTCCTCGGCCACGGAGGACGACTTCCACGCGATCACAACGGGCGTCAGAAATCAGCGTACTGATCGTCCGGGCATTCGTCCGTCGCACGCTCCAGCCCGACTTCCGCCGCGTGTACAGCATCCCATCCGGCTTCGCGCAGTCGAGCTGCAGCAGAGCGCGGCAAACCCTGATCGAGCAGGATCTTGATCAAGCAGTGGCGGCGGGAAGGATCTGGTCGTCAAGATCGCGGGCAGCGAACTCGCGGGCCTGCGCGATGTCCTCGTCCTGGAGCTCGGGGTATTCGGCCTTCAGCTCTGCGCGATCGGGACAGATAGCGACTGCTTCGACGACACGGCGAACCGTTAGCCTGGTGCCACGAATGCAAGGCTGACCATTCATGATCCGAGGATCGGAAGTAATGCGGTCGAGGGGCGACATAGCTAAATAATGACCCGTGAAACATGGAGCCGCAATGCCGGGATGAATCGAGTGAGCTCGTGGAAGTCAACACAGCGTGACGGCGGCGCAGAGCTGAGCAACCGGACTTCAGAGAGCCTCAGGTCGCCTTTGCTCAGCAGGTTCCGCGAGGCCGTCCGGCTGCGGACGAATATGAGCGCCTGTCAACGAGGGGTGTGCGGGACATGATAGGGAAGCTTAGGCCCGCTCTCGGTTCTTTGATTTTCTTCGTGTTGGCGCCAGGCACTATCGCAGGATGGCTTCCCTACGTCTTCACCGGCTGGCGACTTGAGCCGCCGTTTTTCGGCGTTCCGGCCGGACGCGTTTTCGGCGCCGTTCTGGTTGCGCTGGGTGTGGCGAGTCTCGTGCACTGCTTTGCGCGCTTCGCGCTCGAGGGACGCGGTACACCGGCGCCCGTCGCTCCGACGGAAATCCTGGTGGTCTCCGGGCTGTACCGGTACGTTCGCAATCCCATGTACGTCGCGGTCGTGAGCATCATCGTCGGCCAAGGTGTCCTTCTCGGCAGCGCGTCACTCCTTATGTATGCCGCGGCCGTGTGGTTGTGTTTCCATGCCTTCGTTCTGGCGTATGAGGAGCCGACGCTGAGTCGCCGCTACGGGGATCAGTACAAGATGTACCGAGCGAACGTCCGCCGCTGGTTACCCCGCCTCACTCCCTGGACATGTCCGGTGCGATGAGTTTCTCGCGGACTTCTCGCGGACTTATGATTCCGGCTGACTCCCTCGGTGCACCATGCGCACACGCTACGGACTGCTCATCCTCGGGATCGTGCTCGGCTTCGCGGCCGCCGCGTGTGCGGTCTACGACAACCGCATGGAGTCGAAGGATCCGACGAAGGTGTCCCGCAAGGGCAAGCCTGTCGATATCCGCTCGCCGACGAAAGCGCATCTGAA
>JBQTHP010000122.1:0-10551 GCA_052389755.1 Gammaproteobacteria bacterium | reverse complement strand
TCGAGCTCGCCCTGGGGGCTTTCCGGCGTACGCAGCGGAATCTTGCGCGCATCCTCGCCGATCTGGAAATTGAACGGCAGCTGCCCGACCGCCGCGGAAATGCGCGAGATGCCGGACAGATCGGCGTCCTTGAAGATCCAGCACGGATCCATGATGTCGATGTTGAAGACGGCGCGTTCGCCCTCGAGCGGCGCATCGTCTTCGAGTCTCAGCACGAGTTTCTGCGCGCACGTCTGCAGCTCATCGTCGCTGCGCCGGCCAAGGCTCTGGCGGTCGAAGGCCCGCGCTTGCGCAGCCGACATCCGGAAGCCGTCGAGGTACGTGACTGCCCGCACGCTCGCGGGAATCCGCAATTCGAGCGGTTCGCGATACAGCGGCGATTCGCGGGTCGGCTCACGCCCATCGAGCGTGTAACGGATCTCGCCCGCTGCCGTCTGAGTCGAAAGTTCCACTCGGATCGAATCCGCGCCCTGGTTCGAGAGCACGGCGAAGCGCGGCGCGAACGCGCTGTCGGCGTAGTCGATGCCGAGCCTCGCGTAACGTGCGAACTGGGGCGCGAGCCGGTGGACGAAGCTTTGCCAGTCGCGCTGGCCGCGCGGGCTCCAGAGCACCTCCGCCAGCGCCGCAACCTTCGGAAACGCGTTGTGGTGCACGCGCTCGGGCGTGCGCATGTGCTCCGTCCACGCGTTGAGCTGCGCGCCGAGTATGTGCGCGGCTTCCGCGGCAGCGAGCTCCGCGGGCAGCGGCTCGTAGGCATACACGTCGGCGAGCGTGACGTACCGAGGGCGGCCCGGCGGCTCATCGCGCGAGTCGCTCTGCAGATAGTCGAGATAGAGGATGCGTTCCTGCGCCATGACGACGTCGTGGCCCTGGCGGGCCGCCTCGATCGCGCCCGCCGTTCCGCGCCACGACATCACCGTCGCGGCCGGCGGAAGGCGCCCCCCCTCGAGGATCTCGTCCCAGCCGATGAGCTTGCGCCCGTTGCGGCGAATGAAACTCTCCACGCGCGCGGTGAAGTAACTCTGCAGCGCCGTCTCGTTCGGAATCGCGAGCTGCCGCATCCGCTGCTGCACGCGAGGAGAGGCGATCCATCGGTCCTTGACCGCCTCGTCCCCGCCCACGTGAATGTATGCGGACGGAAAGAGCTCGAAGACCTCGCTCAGCACATCTTCGAGAAAAGCGAACGTGTTCTCCTCGACGTCGTACAGATGGTTGTGCACGCCCCAGTCGGGGGAGACCGGTGGGGGTGGACCCTCGGTGCCGAGGTGAGGGTACGAGGCGATCGCGGCCTGCGCGTGTCCGGGCATCCCGATCTCCGGGACGACGGTGACGAAGCGCTCCGCGGCGTAACGCACGATATCGCGAACTTCGTCCTGCGTGTAGTAGCCGCCGTACCGGCCGGCCGTTCCTGCTGCGCCCGCCGGGACGCGCCACGCGCCGACCTCGGTCAGCCGCGGATATTTCCTGATCTCGAGCCGCCACCCCTGATCGTCGGTGAGGTGCCAGTGAAGCGTGTTGAGCTTGTGCAGCGCCATCCAGTCGATCATCTGCTTGACGCGCTCGGGCGGCATGTAGTGGCGAGCGACGTCGAGCATGAAACCGCGCCATGCAAAGCGCGGCTCGTCGCGGATGGTCATGCCGTGAAGCGTCACTGCGCGGCCGGTCGCGTCGGTGGCGGTCAGCAACTGCCACAGCGTCATTGCGCCATAGAAAAGACCGCGCGGCGCGCGCGCCGAAATCACGATCCTCTCGGACGAGATGGCAAGCTCGTAGCTTTCAGCGCTCGCGCCGGACGGGCGCGTGTCGATGACGAACGCGATCGCGCCGGCCGGCGGCGTCGCATCCTCGCGTGCGATCCCGAGCTGAATGCCACGCGTCCGGGCGACGAGGTCGGCGAAGTACTGTGCGATACGCTCAACCTCGGGGTCGGAAGGCACGTGCATCCTGATGCCCGCTCCCACCGGAAACGTTCCGGTCCCGAGCTCGACGACGGCGACAGCCGGAATCACCGACGGGGGAGCCGGCCGTTCTGAATCCTGATCGGACACGCAGGCCCCGACGAGCAGGCAGGCCACCATGGGCGCCGTCGAAGTGTTGCGTGAGACTCTAAACATGCGGCTTCATACCGGGCACGATGACGCAATCATGACGATGCCGCCCCACCCGACGATCGCCCGCGGCCGCGAAGCGCTGGCCCGGGGTGATCTTGCAGCGGCGCGCGCGGCAGCGGAGGAGCGGCTGCGAAGCGATGCACGCGACCTGCACGCTCTCGAGCTCAGGTTTCGCTGCCAGCACCGAAGCGGCGAGCTCGATCAGGCCATCAAGACGCTCGGCGCGGTGATCGCGATCGACGGCCACGCTGCCTGGGCGTACGACGACCTCATCCATCTGCTGTTCACGACCGGTCGGCGCGGCGACGCCGAGCAGGTGGCGCGCACCGCGCTTCGGGTGAATCCGCGCAACGCGCAAACGCATCATCTCTTCGGCACGATCCTCTCGGAGTCGAACGATCTTCCCGCGGGTGAGTGGCACTTTCGCCGCGCGCTCGAGCTCGGCGGCCGCGAGGCCCGATACCTCGCGAATCTCGCGCTCAATCTCATGCAACAGGGACGCACCGAGGAGGCCGAGGCATGCTACGCCGAGGCAGTGATGCTCGCGCCCGACGACATGAAGACGCTCGCGCACTGGTCGAAGCTCCAGGAGGTGCGCGGCGACCTGAAGCGCGCGTGGGAACTGCTCGCGAAGGCCCAGGCCGTCTCCTCGGAGAACGCGGTCGATCTGCTGCGAGCGGGTTATCTCTCGCGCGAAGGCCGCCACGCCGAGGCGCTCGCGATCATCGACGCGGCCCCGACGCTCGGGGGTCACGGGCAGCTCGAGCGCGGCAGGCTGTGCGACCGGCTGGGTCGGTACGACGAAGCGTGGCGAGACTTCGTGGAAGGCAAACGCAAGCTGGCCGCGGAAGCGGGCGGGCTCGCATACCAGGGCGATGCCGTCGAGACTTTCTTCGGACGGCTCAAACGCTTCTTCGTGCGCAGGAACATCGAGCTTTTGCCCCGAACGACCGCGCGCGCGGATACGCCGCAACCGATCTTCGTGCTCGGATTCCCGCGTTCCGGCACGACTATGATCGAGCAGGCGCTCTCGAGTCACCCGGAGGTGCGGGCTGGAGGTGAGCTGTCGTTCATCGCGGAGCTGCGCCAGCTCGCGAACTCCCTGTTTCCCGCACCCGAGCCGTTCCCCGAGAACCTCGGGCGCACGTGGACGGCGGACAACCGTTACGCCGCGACGCTGTTTCGCGATTACTACCTCGCCCGGGCGGAAGGCTACGGGCTCACGCGCCCCGGCAAGCGCTTCTTCATCGACAAGATGCCGTTCAACGAGGTGTACCTGCCGCTGCTGCGCATGGCTTTTCCGGAAAGCCGCATCGTGAGCATCGTGCGTCATCCGCTCGACGTGTGCGTCTCGATGATGGCGAACAATCTCACGCATGGCTTCAACTGCGGCTATCGCATCGACGATGTCGTTCGCCATTTCGCGGCGGTGTTCGATCTGGTCGAGCACTACCGCCACGAGCTCACCGTGGGCGACTTCGTCCTGAGGTACGAATCCTTCGTCGCGAATCAGGACGCGGAAACACGACGGTTGCTCGAATACCTCGGGCTGCCGTTCGACACGGCGTGCCTCGCTTTCCACGAGAACCGGCGCTACGCGCCGACGCCGAGCTACGCGCAGGTCACGGAGCCTCTGCACCATCGCTCGATCGGTCGCTACCGGCGCTATGCCGCGCATCTCGCGCCGTTCGTGCCGCGGCTCGCGCCGATGATGGCTGCGTACGGCTACGAGCAGCGCTGAACCGGTGTGCGTTCCGGGCGAGCGGTCGCCCGCCCGGAACCATGCTGCACCGTCAGAACCTCACCCGCACGCCTGCGAAGTAGACCCGTCCATTGTCGTATACGGCTCGCGGCCGGAACTCTTCACCGGCGAACTGCTCGATTTTCTCGTTGGTGAGATTCACGCCATCGAAGGTCAGCGCGAAGCTGTCGGTGAGATTCACGACGACGGATGCATCCACCGACTCGAGCGCCGCCTGATTCAATTGCGTCGTACGGTCGAACGCCACGAAGAACTCGGACCTGTACGTGTACGCGACTCGTGCGCTCACGCGGCTGTTCTCGAAATACGTCGCGACGTTGAAGGTGTTTTCGGAGTTGCCCGGGATCGGATCTCCGTTGTTCGCCCCAGCGTCGGAGTAGGTGTAGTTCCCCGTCACGCCGAAACCCCCGCCGAGCGGCTGGGTGACGGAGAGCTCGGCGCCCTGGAGCCGTCCTCCGCCGCCGTTCGTCCGTTCGTTGATGAGAAACGGGCAGTTGAAGACGTTCGCACTCACGGGGGTGCACGCGAGGTTCGGCGAGGTGGCCGATTGCACGTTGAAGAACCGCGTGACCGGGCTGTCGGTGATGAAAGACTGGATGTCCTTGTAGTAGAGCGCGAGCGCGTATGCCGTGTTCTCGTCGCGGTACCACTCGAACGATACGTCGAACTGATCGGCGCGATACGGATCGAGCTCCGGATTGCCGGACTGACCCGACAGTGCTCCCGGATTCAGCGTCGCGCGCGGCGCGACGTCCGTGAAGTCCGGCCGCGCCATCGTGCGCGCAGCGGCAAAGCGCAGAACCATGTCGTCCGCGACATCGAACGCCAGATTCACGCTCGGCAGCACGTCGTTGTAGCTGCGCTCGACCGTAATCGGATCGAAGTTGCCGAACGCATTCTGAATGCTGCCATTCGGACTCACGACCGCGCCGCTCGAGGTCTGTTCGGTGCGCACCAGCCGCACGCCGAGATTGCCGCGCCAGCCTTCGCCCGCCATCCTGCCCATCACGTAGCCGGCATAGGATTTCTCCGCGACCGCGAAAGTCTGCTGGGGATAGACGATGCGCGGTGGCCCCGAGGCCAGATTCGCAAACAGGATCTGCTCGACCGCGTCCTGGTTCACCTGCCAGTAGGAGGTGAGCGTGCCCGGGCTCGCGATGCTGCTCAGGAAATCACTCGGCGTCGGCGGCCCGGCGAACGTCGCGGCCGGAGTCGTGTTGATCGGGACGTGGAAGCCGCCGTAGGTCGTGGCGTTGAATCGCAGATCGCGATCGTGATCGGTGTGCTTGACGCCGAACTTGATCGCATTGAAGACGCCGACGTCGAGCCCCTTCTCGAGATCCGCGTAGGCGTAGGTTTCCGAATCCTCGTTCAGTATCTGGTGCAGCGAGCTGAAGATGAACTGCAGATCCGTCGGGTCGCTCGGATTGACGTTGACGTAGCTCACCTGCGGGGCGCGGCCCCGCAGGTCGAAGTCCCACGCCGCTGGCGCTCCGAACTCGACGAACGGCTGAGAATCGGTGTTGCCTTCAGCATCGGTGTAACCAAGCTTCAGGTGCAGCGTCCAGTCGCCATTCAGCCTGAAGTTGGTGTCGACGTCGACGTTGCGCGTCTCCGCGGTCGCGAAGCGATCGATCGCGTCGTACACCACGCCGAAGTCCTGCGTGCCGCCATTGAGCGAAGAGATGCGTCCCGCGACTGCGGTGTCACCGACGATCGTCGCGTTCGTGAGCGTGCCGCCGTTACCGATCGCGCGTGAACCCCACGCCAGGAAGTTCTGGTTGATGTTGTCCGCATCGAACTTCGAGTACAGAGCGGTGACGTTCACGTCGACGTCGTCGCTCGGCCTGAATTGAACCCCGACGTTGCCACCCGTGCGGACGCGCTCCTGCTCGAAGAGCGCCGAACCGATCAGGGACGGGAATCTCAGATTGTTGACGGCCGGACCGGGATCCGTATCGAGGTCGCTGTAGCCGAGCACCTCGACGCCGTCGCGGCGAATGTTGCGTTCCTGGTAGACCGCTGCGCCGAGAATGCCGAGCGTCGAATCCGCGTTTTTCCAGCTGAAGAGTCCGGTCGCCTGCGGATCGGTGCTGTCGGCGAGATCGGTGTGACCCGCCTGGATCGAACCGAGAATCGTCATCGAGTCGAGATCGAGCGGATTTCGCGTAATGACGTCGACGATTCCACCGACTCCACCCTCTTCGAAATCTGCCTGCGGCGTCTTGTGGACCGCGACCTGACCGATGATGTCTGACGGCAGCATCAGATAGTTGAAGCTGCGGGTCGTCTGGAGCTGATCGAGAATGAACCAGTCGGCCGTCGCCAGCGCATGTCCGTTGATCAGCGTGCGCGTGAGGTTCGCACCGGTGCCGCGCAGGTTGATGCGCTCGCCTTCGCCAAACTCGCGATTGACGACGACGCCAGGCACACGCTGAAGCGCCTCGGCGAGATTCTTGTCCGGGAACTTGCCGACGTCCTCCGCAGTGATCGCATCGACCACGCCCACGGAGTTGCGCTTGGTTTCGAGCGACTGACGCAGGCTGGCGCGAATGCCGCGTACGACGATCTCTTCGAGCACGTCGTCCTGGCCCTGCCCGCTCGCCGTTGTACCCTGTGAGTTTGCGTCGCCGGTGCGCCCGAACAGGGCCATCGCGACTGCTGTTCCGATTAATGTAGATCTTCTGATGTTCATGACGTGCCCTTCCCCCAAGTTCTGCGTCACCGAGCGCTGGCTCGTGTTCCCCCGGTCTCGCCGGCGTGATCAGCCGCGCGAACCAATTGCGTGCCAATATAATACCAATAGTCGAAAAGCGCTATTCATATTGCGTACCATTTGTTGAGTGGGCGCAAAACCGTTTTTGAACAGCGTCTTATGATGTCACAGTCACAACATCTCGCTCTAAGTGGTATGAAATTGGTAGTATAGCCAGCGCACGCACGACGGGAGATCTGATTGGCCTTGCTCACAAAGAACGTCGGCGCGCTCGACGAATCGAGCAGCCTGCCGCTGTATCAGCAACTCCAGCGTGCGCTGCGCGGGGCGATCGAGCGTCGCGTCCTCGGACCCGACGACGCTCTGCCCGCAGAGCGTGACCTCGCAACGGAGTTTTCCGTCTCGCGCATCACCGTACGCAAGGCGATCGACGGTCTCGTGGACGAGGGCCTGCTCGTGCGGCGCCAGGGCTCTGGCACTTTCGTCTGCGCGCGCGTCGAGAAGAACTTCTCGAAGCTCACGTCGTTCTCGGAGGACATGCGCGCGCGCGGCAGGAATCCGCGCAGCGTGTGGCTGCGGCGCGCGGCCGGGACCGTTACGCCGGAGGAAGCACTCACGTTGCGCTCGAGCCCCGGCACGCCGGTGTACCGCTTTCATCGCATCCGCTTCGCGGACGATGCGCCGATGGCGCTGGAGTACGCGACCGTGCTCGCCTCCTGTCTGCCGTCTCTCGATGCGGTGGAATCCTCGCTGTACGAGGCGCTCGAGCGCACGGGTAATCGCCCGGTGCGAGCGCTGCAGCGATTGCGGGCAGTACTCTTCACCGCGGAGCAGGCCGAGCTCCTCGGCGCGAAGGAAAACGATGCGGGGCTTCTGGTCGAGCGGCTCGGTTTCCACAAGGACGGCCGCGCCGTCGAGTTCTCCCAGTCCTACTACCGCGGCGACATCTACGATTTCGTCGCGGAGCTCAGTGCTGCGACGTGATCGCAACGGAAGTCACGACCCGGATGTTTCGCGAGGCCGCGGAGGCGCCTGAGCGCGTTCGCCTTCAGCTCGCGAGGAACCGCGCTCTGATGGGGCGACTCGCGAGCACGCTGCGCGGCGATGCTCCGCGGGCGGTGGTTACTTGCGCACGCGGCAGCTCCGACAACGTCGCGACGTTCGCCAAATACCTCATCGAGACTCGCCTCGGCGTGCTCACGGCATCCGCGGCACCGTCGATCAGCTCCGTGTACGCGGCGAAGTCCGACCTCGACGGCGCGATATTTCTCGCCATCTCGCAGTCGGGAGCCAGTCCCGATCTGATTGCCGCGGCGGCAGCGGCAAAATCCGCCGGCGCGCGCGTGCTCGCCCTGGTGAATGCGGAAACCTCGCCCCTGGCAGCAGGCGCGCACGACGTGATCCCGCTGCACGCGGGCGATGAGACGAGCGTGGCCGCGACGAAATCGTTCATCACATCGCTCACCGCGGTCGCGAATCTCGTTGCAGAGTGGGCAGCCGACCGCGAGTTGCTCCGCGCGCTGGAGCGCGCACCCGCGCAGCTCGCCGCGGCGTGGGAGCTCGACTGGAGTGCCGCCACGCGGCGTCTCGAGACCGCGCAGAGCCTGTACGTGATCGGCCGCGGCGTCGGCCTCGGCATCGCGCAGGAAGCCGCGCTGAAACTGAAGGAGACCTGCGGCCTGCACGCGGAGGCGCACAGCGCCGCGGAGCTGCGCCACGGCCCGATGGCACTCGTGCGCCGCGGTTTTCCTGCGATCGTCTTCTGTCAGGACGATGAAACGCGCGTGGGCATCGAGGCGCTCGTGGCGGAGATCGCAGCGCAAGGCGCGGACGTGATGCTCGCCGGCGCCGAGCACCCGCGCGCGCTCAATCTGCCGGCGATAGCCTCGCACGCCGTCATCGAGCCGATGCTCCTCGCGCAAAGCTTCTATCGGATGGTGAATCAGCTTGCGATCGCACGCGGCCGCGACCCGGACCGGCCGCCAAACCTCACGAAGATCACCGAGACCGTCTGATGCTTCTCGCGCTCACGAACGGCCGGGTTCTCACCGAGGAGGGCATCGTCGAAGGCCGAGCCGTGCTGCTGGAGCGCGGACGGATCGTCGCCATCGTCTCCGAAGACGACGCGCGCTTCCGAGCAGCGTCACGGCACGATCTCGACGGAGGTTTGCTGCTCCCGGGTTTCATCGACACGCAGGTGAACGGCGGCGGCGGCGTGCTGTTCAACGACGAGCCGAGCGTCGATGCAATCCGCGAAATCGGCCGTGCCCACCGCCAGTTCGGAACGACAGGCTTTCTCCCCACGCTGATCAGCGACGATCTGCACGTCGTCGCACAGGCCGTAGCCGCGGCGCAGGAGGCAATCGAGGCCCGCGTCCCCGGCGTTCTCGGCATTCACATCGAAGGCCCCTACCTCAACGAGGCGCGCAGGGGTGTGCACGACTCCGCGAAGCTGCGCGACCTCGACGAGAGCGCGATCGGCCTTCTCACGTCTCTGCGGGGAGGCAAGACGCTCGTCACGCTCGCGCCGGAAGTGACGACGCCGCAGATCATCCGCAAGCTGGTCGCGGCAGGCGTCGTCGTCTCGGCCGGGCATACGAATGCGACGTACGAGGTGATCGCCACCGCGCTGCGGCACGGGCTTACCGGTTTCACGCATCTCTTCAACGCGATGTCGCAACTGACCGGGCGCGAGCCGGGGGTCGTCGGTGCGGCGCTCGACGATCCGCACAGCTGGTGCGGCATCATCGTGGACGGCCGGCACGTCGATCCCGTCGTGCTGCGCATTGCGCTCAAGTGCAAGCCGCTCGATCGCTTCATGATCGTGACGGACGCAATGCCGAGCGTCGGCACGCCCAACAAGAGTTTCAGCCTGCAAGGGCGTGCGATTTCGGTCGAGGACAGCGTGTGCATAGACGAGGACGGAAGACTCGCCGGCTCGGATATGGACATGGCGACTGCGGTGCGTAACGCGGTCGCGCTGCTCGGCCTCGCGCTCGCCGACGCGGCAAAAATGGCGAGTCAGTATCCGGCGGCATTCCTCGGGCTGCACGCCGAGCTTGGCCGCATCGCGCCCGGTTACCGGGCCGACCTCGTGCTCGTCGACGACGATCTGAATGTGCGCGAAACGTGGATCGACGGACACTCATCCAGAATATGACAAACGGTGCATCGCGCACCGCGGCCATGAGTTCCCGCAGAACGCGAGCAATATCACGGCCACTTAACTCATCTCCTGCCACCCTAGCCATATTCCAGTCGCGCAGGGTGTGCGCCCCTTGCCGTTGCAGAAATCCCAGCCCATGCCGAACAAAGGCAGAGCACCGGCGGATGAGATCACTCCCGAGTCGTTGGGGTGGCAGCTGCGTGCCGCCCTGCCGCCGATGCGCCTGCATTCGGTCTCGCTCTGCGATGCAGAGGGCGATGTTCTCTGGCTGAGCGAAGGCGTGCTCGGTCCGGATGAGCACAGCTACGCGCTCGAGGCGATCACGACGCTCGGCGAGGACTCGTCGCTCCCTGGCCTGGAGCTCGATCTCGAAGACGGACGCGCGGCGGTGTTCATGCCGGTGCGCGCGCCGCAAGGCACGGTCGTCGGCATCGCGATGATCCTGATCGACGGCAAGTCGATCACCAAAGGACTCGCGGCCCGTCTCGTCACGACGCAGGTGCGCACGGTTCTGCAGCGCATCGCCGTGCTGCTGAAGCCGACCGTTACCGCACCACCTGCGCCCTCGATGGAGCTCGTGCCCGCGCCGGCGGCGGATGAACCGCGGAACGATGCAGCGGACGCCGAGCTCTCACTTCGGAAGGAGGACACGCAGCCGATCGTCGAGGAGCTGCAGCTCGAACCGGCGCACGAGCGCGCTCCTGCGGCGAACGGCGCCGCGATCCGGACGCTCACGCCGCTGACGTCCGAACAGATCGATACAATCCTGACGCTCGAGCTGACCGACGAGACGCCC
>JBQTHP010000121.1:0-25211 GCA_052389755.1 Gammaproteobacteria bacterium | reverse complement strand
GCGCCGCTGCCGCGCGCGTATCACTGGGTGGACGGCAGCGCGTACGTGAATCACGTCGAGCTCGTGAGGAAAGCGCGCGGCGCCGACATGCCGCCGTCCTTCTGGACCGATCCGCTCGTCTACCAGGGCGGCTCCGACGACCTGCTGGGTCCCTGCGACGATGCGCTCTTCGTCAGCGAGGAGCACGGCATCGATCTCGAGGCGGAAGTCGCGGTGATCACCGACGACGTGCCGATCGGCACGAGCCCCGCATCGGCCGCGGCGCACGTGAAGCTCGTGCTGCTCGTCAACGACTGGAGCCTGCGCAACCTCATTCCCGGCGAGCTCGCGAAGGGCTTCGGCTTCTATCAGTCGAAGCCCGCGACGGCATTCTCGCCCGCCGCCGTTACGCCGGATGAGCTCGGCCCTGCATGGCGGGACGGTAAAGTGCACCGGCCACTCGGGAGTTTCATCAACGGCAAGCACCTCGGCGCGCCCGACGCCGGTGTCGACATGACTTTCAGCTTCCACGACCTCATCGCGCACGCGACGAAGACGCGGCGGCTCGGCGCCGGTGCGATCATCGGATCCGGCACCGTGTCGAATTACGACCGCTCGCGCGGCTCGGCCTGCCTCGCCGAGCGCCGCACGCTCGAGCAGCTCGAGCATGGCGCGCCGCGGACGCCTTTTCTGAAGTTCGGCGACCGCGTGCGCATCGAGATGCAGGACGAGAAGGGGCGGAGCATCTTCGGCGCCATCGACCAGCGAGTCGTCCGCGCCGATACCTGAAGGAGTGAGCGCATGCATCGCAGCCGGCTTGCAGGATTCATCATCGATTGCCGCACCGACGATCTCGAAGCGGCGGCCGAATTCTGGAGCCGTGCGCTCGGGATGCCGCTCAGCCGGCCACTGAACGTGGACGAGGGGCATTATCGAGAGCTCGGCAGCGGCGAGCTCGGCCTTCACCTCGAAGTGCAGCAGGTCGACCATCCGAGCCGCGTGCATCTCGATATCGAGAGCGACGACATCGAAGCCGAAGTGCGTCGGCTCGAAGCGCTGGGCGCGAAGCGCGTGCAGCAATTCCCGCGGTGGTGCGTGATGGAAGCGCCTACGGGCCAACGCTTCTGCGTGGTGCGTCCGCAGGGAGCGGCGTTCGAGCGCAGCGCCAACCGGTGGCCTTAGGCATGGGCGAGTTCACGACGATCATGGCCCGTGACGGGCACGAGTTCCGCGCCTGGCTCGCGGCTCCGCCCGGCACCGCGCGCGGAGCGGTCGTCGTCATGCAGGAGATTTTCGGCGTCAATCGCCATATCCGCACGCTGACCGACTCCTTCGCCGCCGAAGGCTACGTCGCGATCGCGCCGTCGATGTTCGATCGCGTGCGAAAAGGCATCGAGCTCGGCTATTCGCCGCCGGAATCGCAGGAGGGCACGGGCTACGTGATGCAGCTGAAGCCCGACCAGACGCTGAAGGACATGTCCGCCGCCGTGAATGTGGTAAAGCACGCGGGGCGGGTCGGCGTGGTCGGCTATTGCTGGGGGGGCACCATGGCGTACATCGCTGCGTGCGAGCTGCCGGTCGCGTGCGCGGTTGCGTACTACGGCGGGAGCATCACGAAGGTCCTCCCCAAGGCACCGAAGAAACCGGTGATGTACCACTTCGGCGAGCGCGATCAGCACATCCCGCTTTCCGACGTCGAGAGGATCAAGGCGGCACACCCGGACGGCATTTTCCATCTCTATCCAGCCGGCCACGGCTTCAATTGCGACGAGCGCCCGAGCTACGAGCCGAAGAGCGCGGCGCTCGCACGCAAGCGCACACTCGAGTTCTTCGCGCGGCAACTCGCGCGTGAGCCGAACGAGCGCCCGGCCATCGAGGAGGATGAATCATGAGCCTCAAACTGAAGGATCCCGCGCTCCTGCGCACGCGTGCGTTCATCGGCGGCGAATGGATGGATGCGGCGGACGAGCGCACGGTCGACGTCACGAACCCGGCCACGGGTCAGAAGCTCGGCACGGTGCCTCGCATGGGTGCGAGCGATGCGCGCCGCGCAATCGAGGTCGCGGGCAAGGCGTTTCCCGCGTGGGCGAAGAAGACGGCGAAGGAGCGCGGCACGATCCTGCGCCGCTGGCACGATCTCATGATGGCGAATCAGGATGATCTCGCCGCGCTCATGACCGCCGAGCAGGGCAAGCCGCTCGCCGAGTCGAAAGGCGAGATCGCGTACGCCGCTTCCTTCATCGACTGGTTCGCCGAGGAAGGCAAACGCCTCTACGGCGACGTGATTCCGCAGCACCAGGCGGACAAGCGACTGCTCGTCGTGCGGCAGCCGATCGGCGTGGTCGCGGCGATCACGCCGTGGAATTTTCCCGCGGCGATGATCACGCGCAAGGCAGGCCCGGCGCTCGCGGCCGGCTGCAGCATCATCATCAAGCCCGCCAGTCAGACGCCGTATTCCGCGCTGGCGATGGCCGAGCTCGCCGCGCGCGCCGGCGTTCCGGCCGGCGTGCTCAACGTCATCACCGGTGATGCCGGTGCGATCGGCGGCGAGCTGACTTCGAACCCGACGGTTCGCAAGCTCACGTTCACGGGCTCGACCGAGATCGGCAAGAAGCTGATGACGCAGTGCGCCGGCACGCTGAAGAAGGTGTCGCTGGAGCTCGGCGGCAACGCGCCGTTCATCGTGTTCGAGGATGCGGACCTCGATGCCGCCGTGCAGGGCGCGATCGCGAGCAAGTACCGCAACACGGGACAGACGTGCGTGTGCGCGAATCGCCTGCTCGTGCAGGATTCCGTGTACGAGCAGTTCACGGCGAAGCTCATCGACGCGGTCGCGCTGCTGAAAGTCGGCGACGGGCTGCAGGGCGCGACCGATCAGGGCCCGCTGATCGACGCGAAAGCGCTCGCGAAGGTCGAAGAGCACATCGCGGACGCCGTCGCGAACGGCGCGCACGTCGCCTATGGCGGCAAGCGCCACGCGCTCGGGGGCACCTTCTTCCAGCCGACCGTGATCACGAACGTCACGCCGCGCATGCGCATGGCGCGCGAAGAAACCTTCGGGCCGGTCGCGCCGCTGTTTCGTTTCAAGACCGAGGAAGACGCCGTACGCATGGCGAACGACACCGAATTCGGGCTCGCGGCGTATTTCTACACGCGCGATCTCGCCCGCTCCTGGCGGGTGGGCGAGGCGCTCGAGTACGGGATCATCGGCGTGAACACCGGCATCATCTCGACGGAGGTCGCACCGTTCGGCGGCGTGAAGGAGTCGGGCATCGGCCGCGAAGGCTCGAAGTACGGGATCCTCGACTACACCGAGCTGAAATACCTCTGCGTGGGTGGGATCTGAGTCGAAGCGGCTCGGACGACGCAGACCAGATTGTAGCCGCTGACGGCCTTCGGTATCGTCCGGCGACTCATGCCGCAGACCAGCTCCGTCGATTTCGATCACGATCGCACCGAGCGTATCGGCGTGCTCCTGGTCAACTCCGGCACGCCCGATTCGCCGGCGCCGCGCGACGTGCGCCGCTTCCTCCGGGGACTGCTCTCGGATCCGCGAGTGGTGGAGCTTCCGCGCGTACTGTGGATGCCGATCCTTCACGGCATCATTCTGCCAACGCGCCCGCGGCGCATCGCGCGCAAGTATCGGGAGATCTGGTCGAGCGACGGCTCGCCGCTGCTCAACCTGTGCACGCAACTCGGCGCGGCGCTCGGCGCCACGCTCGCGCAGCGCGTCCTCGCCCCGCTGACGGTCGAGATCGGCATGCTTTACGGCAACCCGACCGTGCCCGAAGCGCTGTCGCGCCTCCGCGCGGCAGGCGCGCAGCGCCTGCTGGTCGTGCCGCTGTTTCCGCAGTATTGCGGCGCCACCACGGGCGCCGTGTACGACCAGGTGGGCGCGGAGCTTTCGCACTGGCGGTGGCTGCCCGAGTTACGTTTCGTGGCGGAGTATCACGACTACCCCGGTTACATCGACGCGCTGCGCGCGAGCATCGAGCACCACTGGCAGAAGCACGGACGCACGAAGCGCCTCCTGATGTCGTTCCACGGCATTCCGGCGGAGTACTTCAAGCGCGGCGACCCGTACTTCTGCAAGTGCCAGAAGACGGCGCGCCTGCTCGCCGACGAGCTCATGCTCGGCGAGGACGAGTGGAGCGTGAGCTTTCAGTCGAAGTTCGGGCCGGGACGATGGCTCGAGCCCTACACGAGCAGCGTGCTCTCGGAGCTACCCGGCCACGGCGTCGATTCGGTGACCGTCGTGTGTCCCGGGTTCGCCGTCGATTGCCTCGAGACGCTCGAAGAGATCCAGATCGAGAATCGCGCGCGCTTTCTCGGGGCCGGCGGTCGCGAGTTCCAGTACGTGCCGGCGCTCAATGCCGGGACCGAGCACGCGCGGTTCCTTGCGGAACTGATCGCGCAGCATTGCCAGGGCTGGACGGTGGTGGAGAACGGCTTCGTTCGGGCCCTGTCGTCTCGCGCCCGAAGCTGAGCCCTCCCCGTGCTCGGCCGCTTCCACGAAATCAGCATCGCGACGCCGGACATCCGCGCCTCGGTCGAGTTCTACGAGCGCCTCGGCTTTGCGCACGCACCGACCGGGGATACGTGGTCGCATCCGTACGGCGTGCTCACCGATGGGCGCCTCTTCATCGGCCTGCACCAGCATCGGGTTGCGTCTCCATCGCTCACCTTCGTCCGCGCCGGCATCGCGCAGTACGTGGCAGACTTCGAGGCCCGCGGCATCGAACTCGCGTTCGCGCGAACCGGCGACGATTTCTTCAACGAGATCGGCTTCGCCGATCCGGCCGGCCAGATGATCAGGATTCTCGAAGCGCGCACGTATTCCCCGCCCGGGCGAAGCGCGGCAAAGGAGTCGCTCTGCGGGTATTTCGCCGAGTTCAGCATCCCGACGACCGATTTCGATGCCGCCAGGAGTTTCTGGGAACCGCTGGGATTCGTTGCGACCGAGCAGGCCGAGAGTCCGTACCTGCATTTGACCCTGACGAGCGATCATCTCAACGTCGCGTTTCACCAGCCGCGTACGCTCGATCCCCCGATGCTCGTGTTCGCGGAAGCCGATATGGCCGGGCGTATCGCCCGCTTGCGTGAGCTCGACGTGCCCGTCTCGCCCGATCTGCCGCGCGACCTGGACGCCGACGCCAACGCCCTGCTCGAATCGCCCGAAGGCACCGCGCTACTGCTCCTGACCTCGCGATCCGACTGACGGCTCAGGCTCCCACGACTTCCAACGTCACGGGCACGTTGCCGCGCGTGGCGTGCGAATACGGACAGATCTTCTCGTGTGCCTCACGCGCCATGGCGGTGAGCTCGGCCTGCGGCAGGGTCTTGTCCTCGACGTGCAGCTTGACCGCAAGACCGAACCCGCCGCCGTCGCGCGGACCGATCGACACCGCGGCCGTAATGCGCGCTTTCGAGGCGTCCTTCTTGCGCTGCTTCGCGACGTAGTCGAGCGCCCCGCCGAAACAGGCCGAGTAGCCGGCGGCGAAAAGATGCTCCGGCGTCGTGGTGCCCGGCTTGCCGGGGCCGCCCATCTCCTTCGGGACGGAGAGATCAGCCTTGACTGAACCGTCGCTGGCTTCGGTTCGGCCGTTGCGCCCGCCCGTAGCCGTGGCGGTAGCGGTGAATAGCGGCTTGATCTTGTCCATGAGGCAGTCACCTCTCGCTGGTACGCGTTCGGGGAATCAACATCGTAGGGCAGTCCGGCGAAGCGCGCGAGGTCCGGCATCCGCCGCGCGGACCGCACGCCCCGTCGCAAACGGGTGCGGAAGACCGTCGCGTCTTGAACGATAATCACGTTGCCGTAGCCGTGCGCCTGCGGGCACCGGCTCCACAAGATCCATCGCGAAGGATACTTCATGCGCAAGCTGATCGTGCCGGCGCTGCCGGCGTTGCTCGTCGTTGCGACCGCCTGGGCCGACGAGGGCATGTGGACGTTTCACGATTTTCCGAGCGCCGCGGTCAACCAGAAATACGGCGTGGACATCACGCCTCAGTGGCTCGACCGCGTGCGGACGGCGACCGCGCGCCTCTCGGGCTGCACGGCATCGTTCGTGTCGCCGGACGGGCTCATGCTCACGAATCACCACTGCGTGGAAACCTGCCTCGCGCAGCATTCCTCCCGCGAGTCGAGCCTGCACGAGAAGGGTTTCCTGGCACGCGGACGGGACGCGGAAGTGCGTTGCGGCACGCAGGTCGCGGACGTGCTGATGAGCGTCGAGGACATCACGGCGCGTGTCGCGGCCGCGACGCGCGGTCAGGCCGACAAGACCGCCAATGAGACCCGCAAGAAGACGCTCACGGAGCTCGAGACGGCGTGCGAGGCGGCGAGTCGCCGGGATCGCAGAAGCGGACCGCTCAAGTGCGAGTCGGTGGACCTGTACGACGGCGGCCAGTACTTTCTGTACAAGTACAAACGCTACGACGACGTCCGCCTGGTATTCGCGCCCGAAGCGGACATCGCGGCGTTCGGGGGTGATCCCGACAACTTCCAGTTTCCCCGCTGGTGTCTCGACATGTCGATGCTGCGCGCCTACGAGAGCGGCAAGCCGGCGCGCACGCCGAGTTATCTGAGGATCGACTTCGCCGGCCCGGACGACGGCGAGCCCGTGTTCGTGTCCGGCCATCCCGGCTCGACGGATCGGCTGCTGACCGTCGCCGAGCTCGAGACCGAGCGCGACGTCGACATGCCGACGTGGCTGCTGCGCGGCGCGGAGCTGCGCGGCCGCTACATCCAGTTCGGAAAGAGCAGCGAGAGCGGAGCACGCATCGTTCGCGCACCGCTCAACAGCCTGGAGAACGTGATCAAGGTGCGGCGCAAGCTCCTTGATGCCCTGCACGACGACGAGATGCTCGCGCGCAAGCGCCAGGACCAGGCCGTCGTTCATGCTCGCGTCGCCGCGGATCCGAAGCTCGCCGCCGCCGTCGGCAATCCGTGGGCCGACATCGCAGATGCCCAGGCCACCGATCGTGCGCTCGCGCTGCCTTACACGTTCCTCGAGAGCGGCGCAGGCTTCAACAGCGCGCTGTTCCGCCATGCGCGCACGCTGGTGCGCGGGGCAGCGGAGCGCGACAAGCCGAACACCGAGCGATTGCGCGAATACACCGAGGCTGCGCTGCCCCGCATCGGGCAGCAGCTCGGCGCGTCGGTGCCTATATATCCCGAGCTCGAGCAGCTCACGCTCTCGTACTCACTCGAGCGAATGCGCGAATGGCTCGGACCCGACCATCCGCTCGTGCGCCGGCTTCTGTCGAAGGAATCGCCCGACATGCTGGCGAAGCGCGTGATCGAGGGCTCGAAGCTCGCCGATCCGACCGTGCGGATGCAGCTGTGGAAGGGCGGCACGGCGGCTGTTGCGGCTGCGAACGATCCGATGATCGAGCTCGCGAAACTGGTGGACGGCGACTCGCGCGCCGTGCGCAAGCGCTACGAGGACGAGGTGGAAGCCCCGATGCGCGCCGCGTCCGAGAAGATCGCGCAGGCACGCTTCGCGGCGCTCGGCACCAGCGTCTACCCGGATGCGACCTTCACGCTGCGCCTGAACTACGGCACGGTGCAGGGCTGGCGCGAGAACGGCGAGCCGGTCGAGCCGTTCACGTACCTGTCGCGCGCGTTCGAGCGCGCAACCGGAGAGGCGCCGTTCAACATTCCCGAAAGCTGGCAGAACGCGAGATCGCAGCTCGACATGGGCACGAAGTTCAACCTCTCGACGAACAACGACATCGTCGGGGGCAACTCCGGGAGCCCGCTCATCGATGCGCGCGGTGCCATCGTCGGGCTGCTGTTCGACGGCAACATCCACTCGATCTCGGGCTCGTACTGGTTCGACGCGGAGAAGAACCGCGCCGTGGCCGTGCACCCGGCGATCATGCGCGAGGCGCTGAGCAAGGTGTATCGCGCGGATGCGCTGCTCGCCGAGCTAGAATCCGGAACCGGACCTTCATCTCGTCCTGCACCTGCAGCGCGCCGAGCAGCGCGGTGAAGGGTGTCAGGCCGAGCTCGGTCTGGCGCACCGCGAGCTCGCCGTCGGCGAGCAGCTCTTCGCCTTTCTGCTCGTACCGCACCGGCACGCTGAAGCGCCGCGCCTGGTCGCGCACGGTCACTTGCACGGTCGCGAGCGCACCGCCCGGCGCGGCCTCGATCTGCATCGAGACGAGCGTAACCGCGGGAAAGCCTTCGCCATCGAGCACCTGCGGGCCCAGCATGTTGCGGCGGGTGCCGTCGCGCGCGGACTCGGGCACCTCCACGGAGAACTCCGGGCCCGCCGCACGCCGGAGCTCGGGATCATCGATCGCAAGCGACGCAACCGGCATGCGCAGCTCGAAGCTCGAGCGCGCCACATCGGGCGTCCACACCACCCAGCCGGTCACGTCACGTGAGGCGATGAGGTGATTGTGGCCGGCCTTGGCGAGCCTGCCCGCGCGATAGACGAGGATACTCACGAGGGATTCGTCCGGCACGACGCGAAAGAGTCGCGCGTCCGCCGGCAAAGGTTCGCGCGGCTCCGAAGGAATGGCCGGCGCCGGCGGTTCCACAGGCGGGCGCGCCGGCCGAGGACATCCGGCGAGCAGCGCGGCGAGCGCGATGGCAACGGCAACGCGGCCGTGTCCAGCCGAATCAGGAGGCTGTCCGGCTATTCCACATGGCCGCATGCACGTAAGCTTGAAGCATGGCATTTCGCAACACCACCGTGCGCTGGGGCGCGCTTTCGCAGACGTTTCACTGGCTGATCGTCGCGCTGGTCATCATCCAGGTCACGCTCGCGAAGATCGCCGACGGTCTGCCGGTCGGCGTCGAGAAGCTCGCGACGCTCGCCCGGCACAAGTCGGTCGGGATCACCATTCTGATGCTGGTCACGCTGCGCCTCCTGTGGCGCTGGATGAATCCGGTGCCCGCTCTGCCGTCCACGCTTCGGCCTTACGAACGTGGACTCGCACATTTCTCTCACGCCGCGCTCTACGTGCTGCTCTTCGCGATGCCGCTCAGCGGTTGGGCCATGTCCTCCGCACGCGGGTTTTCGGTGAGCTGGTTCGGCCTCGCCCAGCTCCCCGACTTCGTTCCGAAGAGCCGCTCGCTGTACGAGGCTCTGCACGAGACCCACGAAACGCTGGCCTACACGCTCGGTGCCGTCGCTCTGCTCCACATCGCGGGCGCTCTCAAGCATCACTTCGTGCTGCGCGATGACGTCCTGCGCCGCATGCTGCCGTTCACGAAAGGCCGGATGAGGGATTCGTCGCCATGAAGCCATGGATGGTTGCAGGGATGCTCGCGGTGCTCGGCTCACACGCGCACGCGGCGACGACGTACGTTCTCGATCCTGCCGGCGAAAAATTGAGCTTCGCCTTCATTCAGGCGGGCGCCGAGAACACCGGAGAGTTCCGGAAGTTCGACGTGAAGCTCACCCTCGACGACCGCAAGCCAGCCGACAATCGCCTCGACGTGCAGATCCGCGTCGCCTCGCTCGACACGCAGGACGAGGAGCGTGACGAGACCCTGCGAAGCGCTGATCTCTTCGACGTCGCGAAGCATCCGACCGCGTCGTTCGTGTCGAAACGCATCAAGCGATTCGCTGCCGGAAGGTACGTGGCAACCGGCACGCTGACCATTCGTGGTGTTGCGCGCGAGGTGCAGGTGCCGTTTACGTTCGCCGACGGCCGCATGAGCGGCAGCACGACGATCAGGCGGCTCGACTTCGGCGTCGGCCAAGGCGAGTGGAAATCCACCGAGTGGGTCGGCAACGACGTGAAAGTGAGCTTCGCTCTGCGCCTCGCACCCGCGCCCTCGGTCGCTCAACAGGGCGAACCGTCACGCCGTGTAAACTTGCCCCGCGCATGCGGCGCGTTCCAGACGAGATCGACGTCGCTGTCCGAGTACTGCCCCGTGTCGCGCTCGTCGCGGTTGCTGACCTCGAGATAGACGGCGGGTCGGCCGCTGCGATTGACGAGCTGATGGCCGTCGCCGCTCTCCGCCGGAAAACCCGCGCACATGCCGCCGTGCAGCACCTGCTCGCCCGCATCGGTGCGCAGCACGACCTCGCCCTCGAGCACGTAGATGAATTCCTCTTCGTGCGTGTGCCAGTGGCGCATCGAGGACTCGCGTCCCGGCGCGAGCGTGGTGAGATTCACGCCGATCCTCGTGAGGCCGAGAGCGTCCCCGAGCCTGCGCTTCTCGCGCGGCAGGACGCGACTTCGATAGGCTTCAGGATATCCCGAACCTGTGTGCGGCTCGACCGTCGTCGGATCGAGCGCCGGTTTGCGCAATAGCATGCGTCGATCTTCCTCGTTTGACGCGCGCGCCATGTTTCCCCGAGCATGGCGCGCCGCCGGCCGGAACACAACTGACGATGCCAGTGGTTTTCAATGACGTCGCGGAGTGCGTCGAGTCGGTGCTCCGGCGCGCAGGCCCGCGCATCGTGCTCGCGTTGCCGCTCGGCATCGGCAAGCCGAATCCGTTCGCGAACGAGCTCTACAGACGTGCCGTCCGCGATCGCGGCATCGAGCTCACGATCATCTCCGCCCTGAGCCTGCGCAAACCGGTCGCGGGCAGCGAGCTGGAGAGGCGTCTTCTCGAGCCCATCGTCGAGCGCGTCTTCGGCACCTACGTGGATCTCGAGTACGCGCGCGCTGCACGCGGACGCCTTGCCCCCGAACGTGCGGGTCATCGAGTTCTTCTTCGAGCCGGGAGCGTACCTCGGCTCTTCGCACGCGCAGCGGAATCACCTCAGCGCGAACTACACGCACGTCGCGCGCGAGGCGATGGCCCGCGGCGTCAACGTGATCGCACAGCTGATCGCCCGGCGGACGGTCGGCAGTGAGGTGCAGCTGTCGTTCGGCTCGAACCCGGACGTCACCACCGATCTGCTGCCGCTCGTCGATGCGGCAAGAGAGCACGGCCGCGACATCGTCATGGTCGGCGAGATTCACCCGCAGATGCCGTTCATGCTCGACCACGCGCTCGTCGCGCGGGATCGGTTCGACTGCCTGATCGACGATCCGCGCTGCGACTACGACCTCTACTGTCCACCCAATCTCGCCATCGGCACGGTCGATCACGCGATCGGCGTCCATGCGAGCGCGCTGCTGCGCGACGGCGGCACGCTGCAGATCGGCATCGGTGAGCTCGGCGATGCGCTCGTGTACGCGCTGCTGCTGCGGCATCAGCAGAACGCGGCCTGGCGACAGTGCGCGAACGATCTCGGCACCGAACGTGCGGCCCCGTCGATCGACGCGCTCGGCGGACGCAACCCGTTCTCCGCGGGTCTCTTCGGCTCCACCGAGATGCTGATCGACCAGATGCTCGACCTCTATCGGGCCGGCGTCCTGCGACGTCGCGTGTTCGATTCGCTGCCGTTGCAGAAACTGCTGAACGCCGGCCGGATCGCGGAAGGCTTCGAACCCTCGATCCTCGAAGAGCTCCCGTCCGTCGGCGTGGGCCCGCGTCTGACCGCCGCGGAGTTTGCCGAGCTGCAACGCTTCGGGGTGTTTCGCGAGGACGTGCGGTTCGATGATGGCTCGCTGTGCACCGCGGGTGGCGCCGTCATCGCCGCCGATCTCGGCGACCGCGCCGCGCGCGAGCGGATCGCGGCGGAGTGCCTCGGCCGCGAGCTCACCGGCGGCCTCGTCGCGCACGCCGGTTTCTTTCTCGGCCCGCGGGGCTTCTACGCGGCGCTGCGCGACCTCCCCGAGAGCGACCGGCGTCAGTTCGGCATGCGCGGCGTCGGCTACGTCAATCAGCTCTTTGGCGCGGATTGCGAGCTGCGCATGCTCCAGCGCCGGCACGCCCGCTTCGTCAACACGACGATGATGGTGACGCTGCTCGGTGCGGCCGTGTCCGATGCGCTCGAGGACGGCCGCGTGGTGAGCGGCGTCGGCGGGCAGTACAACTTCGTCTCCATGGCTCACGCTCTGCCAGACGGGCGCTCGCTGCTATGCGTGCGCGCGACGCGCGCGAAGGACGGACGCGTCGGATCGAACCTCGTCTGGAGCTACGGACACACCACGATCCCGCGGCACCTGCGCGACATCGTGATCACGGAGTACGGCATCGCAGATCTGCGCGGACGGACGGACGAGGAAACGATCGCGGCGCTGCTCAATGTCGCGGACTCGAGATTTCAGCCGGAATTGCTCGCGCGCGCGCAGGCCGCCGGGAAGATCGCGCGCGACTACCGCATTCCCGACGCATTTCGCCACAACACTCCGGAGCGGCTCGAGCAGGCTCTCGAGCCCCACCGTAGTGCCGGACTCTTCAGCGAGTACCCTTTCGGTACGGACCTCACGCCGGAAGAGATCGCACTCGCGAAGGCTCTCAGGGGGCTGAAAGCGGAGACGGCCACGTGGCCGGGCCGCGCGCGCACGTTCGCACGCGCGCTCGCGAGCAGCGACGCGACGGCTGCGGAGCTGCTGCTGCTCCGACGTCTCGGCCTCGACCGTCCAGACGACGCTCGAGCCCGCCTGCTGCGGCGTCTCGTCCTGCAGGCTCTCCGCCGGCGGAACTGACCCGAACAGGTCCGGTCGCTTTACTTCTTCGCGAACAGCCTCGATGGATCCCGGAACGCCTTGAACTCGAGCGCGTTGCCCGACGGGTCGTAGAGAAACATCGTTGCCTGCTCGCCGACTTCGCCGGCGAAGCGTACGTTCGGCTCGATTGCGAACTGCGTACGGCCGGCGCGCAACCGCTCTGTCAGCCGCTGCCAGTCATCCCACGCCAGGACGATGCCGAAGTGCGGCACGGGCACGTCGTGCCCATCGACCGGGTTGAAATGAACCGTCGCGCGGTGCGCGCGATCATAGTGCGCGACGAGCTGATGCCCGAAGAAGTCGAAATCCACCCACTCCTCGGAGCTGCGTCCTTCGGGGCAACCGAACAGCTCGCCGTAGAAGCGGCGCGCGGCCGCGAGGTCGTGAACGGGAATCGCGAGGTGAAACGGCCGGAGCACCGGCTCCGCTTTCATTGCCGGCTGCTCGCCGCTGCCGCCCGAACGGTCGCCGCAAGCTCCTCGGGCTCGATCGGCTTCACCACGTGCGCCCCGTAGCCTGCCTGCAGCGCGCGCGCGCGATCTTCGCTGCGGGCATAGCCAGTAACGGCTATCGCAGGAATCGCGCGCGCGTGTGCGGTACCGCCGCGGATCCGCTCGAGTAATTCATAGCCGTCCATGCCGGGCATGCCGATGTCCGAGACGAGGACGTCGAAGCGTTCGTGCTCGAGAATCTCGAGCGCCGCGGCAGCGGACGCGACGGTCGTGACCTGCGCGCCGTACTGTTCGAGAGCGGCTTTCAGCATCTCGCTTGCATCGGCCTCGTCGTCCACTGACAAGAGGCGCAGCCCCGCCAGCGATCCGGCGGCGGTCGCCCGCCGCTCGTTCGCGATGGTTCGTCGCGCCGCGTCGTCGAGCTCACCGGCGGCCGCGCGCGCCTTCGTAGCGAGCGGGATCCGGACGATGAACGTGGCCCCTCTGCCCTCGCCTTCGCTCCGCGCCTCGACGGCACCGTCGTGCAGCTCGACGATGTGCCGCACGATCGCAAGACCGAGCCCCAGCCCTCCGAAGCGGCGTTGGCTCGGGCCGTCGGCCTGCTGGAAGCGCTCGAACAGCTGCGGCAGAAACTCGGGTGCGATCCCGAGGCCGGTGTCGCTGATCGCGATCTCCGCATCCCCGTCGCGCTCCGACAGCGTGACGGTCACCGTGCCGCCCGGCTCCGTGAATTTCACGGCGTTGGAGATGAGATTCCACACCGCCTGCTGCAGGCGGTTGGGATCGCCGGAGACCGGCGCCGGCACCGCCCATTTCGCGTACTCCATGCGAATGTCCTTCGCCATGGCGGCCGGCCGCAGCGCTTCGATCGCGCCCTCGACCGCGACCGACGGGTCGAACGCCCGCACGTCGAGCCGGAGTTTGCCGGACACGATGCGCGACACGTCGAGGAGGTCTTCGATCATCTTCGCCTGGACGCGCACGTTCTTTTCGATGACGGTGGCGGCCTTCGCGATGCCTTCCGCGTCGAGCTTGCCGACACGCAGCACTCCGGCCCAGCCGCCGATCGCGTTGAGCGGCGCGCGCAGCTCGTGCGATACGGTGGCGAGGAATTCGTCCTTCATGCGAGTTGCCGATTCCGCGACGGCGCGCAACCGCTCCGCCTCCTGTTCGGCGACGACCAGATCGTGGATGTCCGTGATCGTGCCGACCCACCGTGCGAGGCGCCCGGCATCATCGTGCATCGGCACACCGCGCGAGAGCTGCCAGCGCCAATTGCTCGCGGCGTCCCGCAGTCGAAAGCGACTCTCGAAACCCGCGCCGTCGCGGCGGCCTCGAGCCCATGCCTCGAGCACCTTCGGGCGATCGTCCGGGTGGACGAGCGTTTCGCGAGGCATGCGGCGCAACTCGTCCAGGGAAATGCCGGTGTAGGTGCTCCACTGCTCGTTCAGGAAGTCGACTACGCCGTCGGGGCCGGCGGCCCAGATGAGCTGCGGGACCGCAGCTGCCAGCGCGCGATAGTCGCCGTCGGCGAGCGCGCGATGAGGGTTCTGAGCAGGCCTGCTTTTCAAATCGTCGTGCATGCGTGGCCGCGAGCGGCCGCATAGATTCCGTCCATGCGCAGGTCCAGTCAACCGGGCCGTCGGCTCGAAAGGTCGCGACGGTGGCGAACGCGCTGGCACAAGCGCCCGGCTTCGTCGATACTCCGAACGGGAGGCGCTCGGAGTCGTCCGCCAGCCGGAGTCTGACATGAAAGCGCAATCGCACCACCGCCCGTCGTCGCGCTCGCTCGCGCTGGCGCTGCTCGCAGTAGCGTTGCTCGTCGCGGCGACGATCGCCGCTGCATTCACGCGCGAGGCCGAAATGGAAGCCGCTCGAGCGAATGGCCTGCGGCCGGTGGTGCTCCTCGCCGGAGCGTCCGGTCAGGCGGGCGAGCTCGTTGCGCAGCGGGCGATCGCAGAAGGGCTCGCGATCCGCGTCATGACGCGGGACACCGTGCGAGCGCGCGCGACCGCCGATCGGCAGTGGTTGCAGCTCGACCTGCGTGACGTGGGCGCCGCGCACGAAGCCGCGCGAGGCGTCGAGTTCGTGGTCTGCTGGATCGGTGCGCAGGCCGGGGAAGCTCCCGACAGTCCGCACCTCGGCGGTCATCGCGGCATCGTCAATCTGATCGACGCCGCGCGCGCGGCCGGCGTCAAGCACTTCGTGTTCATCTCCTCCGCGGCGGCCGATTCGTACCGCGACCAGAGCCAGCAGCCGCGTCTTGGCTACATCCTGCCTCTCCCGTGGAAGACCAAAGTCGAGGACCATCTGAAGGCAAGCGGCCTGCTCTACACGGTCATCGACCAGGGTGCGCTGCGCAGCGAGCCGGGCGCCGCGGCGGGGCTGCGAGTGGTACGTCGGGAAGCGTACCGCTCGATGAGCGTATCGCGCGGCGATGTGGCTCGCGTTGCCGTGGACGCGCTGCGCAATCCGGCGGCGCGCAACAAGAGCTTCGCCCTCTTCAACGATGCGGACACCGGGCCGGATACGTGGCGCAAGGAGCTGCATGCACTTCGCCGCGATGCACCGACGGGCAACGCCCTCGAGGCGAGCACCGGGCCCGCACGCGACGGCCGCGCAGTTGAACCCCCGCCGCGCATCGTGCCTCCCACTCCTGCGCGCGAGCGCCTCATGATCGAGGAGCCAGCCGCTACGGGCGAAACGTCGTCCGTCGGCTGGACCCGACCGCCTTCTTCCCGGTCCGCTTCCACCATTCACTAACAGCGCTGTTGCCTTGTTGCATCGAGGCAACAAACGGCCCTGCCGTCTGGTTGCCCCACTGCCCGGCGCTGGATCCGTCGAGCGCTTTGCAGGCCGCGAAATGCGGAAAGTCGGCCTGCCATCCGGACCTTGGATGATGTTCGTGCCGCGTGCTACTTTGCCGCCACAGAGCCGGCGTCGTGGGGGATGCGGCTCCATAACCACGAAATGGGGAGTTCCTCATGAGCAAGCCATTGGGCGCGAGTCTTATCAAGTCCCTAGCGGCGGCCGGCATTACGGCGACGGCATTGAGCGTCGCTGTGCCAGCGGCTGCACAGGATCCGACGCAAACACAGGCGGCCGACCAGGAAGTGCTCGTCACCGGATCGCGCATCGCGCGCGACTCCGACTTCGACAGCCCGTCGCCGGTCGTGACGATCGACAGCGCTGCGATCGAAAAAGCCGGCTACAGCAATCTGCAGCAGCTGATGGAGAAAATCCCGACCAACGGCAACGGTACCTTCTCCACCCGCGGCAACAACCAGGATTCGACCGCGAACGGCGCGGCGTCGATCAGCCTGCGCGGCCTCGGCGCCGACGCGACGCTCGTGCTCGTCAACGGCCGCCGTGTAGCGATCAGCGCATTCGCCGAAAACATCACGACGAACTTCGTCGACATCAACGCGATCCCGGTATCGGCGATCGAGCGCGTCGAGGTTCTGAAGGACGGTTCTTCGGCGGTGTACGGCTCCGATGCCGTAGCGGGTGTCGTGAACATCATCCTTCGGAAGGATTTCGAAGGGTTCGAGACCTCCTTCGGCTACGGGAACACCACCGAGAGCGACTACGAGGAGCAGACGCTCGCGGCCATCTGGGGCTCGAGTGGCGAGAACTCGAACGTCACGCTGTTATTCGACTATTTCAAGAATACGAGCCTCTTCAACTCGGAGCGTGGCACGCTCGGCTCCGCCAATCAGACGGCGCAGGGCGGAGAGGATTTCCGGTCGTCGCGCGGCTATCCGGGCAGCTTCATCGTGAACGGCGTTCCGACCCGGGATCCCAACTGTCCCGCCGGGAGCCAGAGGGGCGCCAACTGCGTGTACGACTTCGGCGTGTGGAACGTCCTTACGCCGGAAGCCGAGCGCGTAGGCTTGATGCTGCTCGGACGCCAGGGCCTCGGCGAGCGGGCCGAGTTCTTCACCGAGATCGCCGTGCAGCACAACACGTCGCTCGCACAGGGCGCACCGACTCCCCTCGACGACGGTGCGCTGCTCACCGTGCCGACCACGCACCCGAACAATCCGTTTCCAGGTGCCACGAGCATTGCGATCCGGCGTTACCGCACGGTCGATGCAGGTCCGCGCCAGTGGAATGTCGAGACCGACAATCTTCGCGCGGTCGTCGGCCTGAGGGGCGAGCTCGCCGACTGGGACTGGGAAATCGGGGCACAGCGGGCGCGTAGCGAATCCGAGCAGACCGGCGATCGCTCCCAGGGCTGGATACGCACCGACTTCCTCCAGCAGGAAATCAACGCGGGTCGCTACAACCCGTTCGGCGGCGTGCAGAACCCGCAGTCCGTGATCGACGCGATCACGACCAATCTCGTGCGTCGCGGACTTTCGCGCATGACCATGTACGACGCGCAGATCTCCGGCAAGCTCTTCGATATGTCGACCGACGCGGTCCGCATGGCGGCCGGCCTCGAGTATCGGGACGAGAGCATCAGCGACGTACCGGACGACCAGTTCCAGCGCGGGCTCATATTCGGCACCGAGTCGATCTCGGCATCGGGCCAGCGCGACAGCTGGTCGGCTTTCGTGGAGTTTTCCGTGCCGGTGGTCGAGACGGTCGAGCTGAGCCTCGCGGCCCGCTACGACGACTACAGCGATTTCGGCAACACCACCAATCCCAAGGTGGCCGTGCGCTGGGCAGCGACCGACAACCTGGCGCTGCGCGCTTCGTGGGGCACCGGCTTCCGCGCACCCTCGCTCGCGCAGATCGGCCTCGGCCCCTCACAGGAATCGCAGTTCTTCGTCGACACCTATGGTTGCGCGGACAACCCGGTGTATTGCGGCCTCCTCGACTACCTCGTCTTCTTCACCGGCAATCCCAATCTGGAAGCCGAGGAGTCTGAGTCGTTCAACATCGGCGCGGCGTGGCAGAGCGACAGGTTCAACGTCTCGCTCGACTACTGGGACCTCGTGCAGGAGAACAAGATCGACGAGGCGTTCGGCCTGTCCTACATCCAGAACTGCAACGTGCAGGGCAACCCCCTGTGCCCGCGCGGCGCTCCGCTGCCGGGCGACACGCTCGGTTCGCTCGGCGCAGGCGGCGTCTTCGCCTCGTTCCAGAACATCGGCGAGCAGTCGGCCAAGGGTGTCGATCTCAGCGGCAACTTCGTGACCGACCTCACCGGCGGCCGGCTGACCCTGGGTCTCACGTACTCGCGCCTGCTCGACTTCGAGCGCGTGGAGTTCGATCCGTTCACCTCGGGGTTCGTGGCGCGGGAGCTGACGGGCGAGTACGAGTATCCCGAAGACCGTGCGCTCATCTCCGCCGACTGGCAGGCGGCGAAGTGGGGCGTCTACGGGAACGTGAGCTACGTCGGCTCGTTCCAGGATCTGCCGGACATCGACTTCGACACGATCCTGGACTACTACGCAAACGACACCCGCGATGTCGGCTCATTCAAGACGCTGAACCTGCAGTTCCGCTACACGGGCATCGAGAACATGAAGTTCCTGCTCGGTCTGGACAACGCGCTCGACGAGGAGACGCCGTTTGCGATCGGCGATGGCGACACGGATCTCTACGGCTACGTGCAGAGCCAGCACACGCCGCGCGGCCGGTTCTGGAACGCGCGAGCGATCTTCAGCTTCTAACTCTAATCATCCCCGCCACCGGGCAGAGGGGCGCCGAAAGGCGCCCCCCTTTTGTCCCATTGAAGGGACAACTCACTCGCTGGCGACCACACAATCGATCACTTGCCGCGGCGAGGCTTATTTCGCGCCGCCTTGTGCGGCGGCTTTGCTGGTTTGCGTTTCACGGTTTTGCGCTTCGGTATCGCCTTGCTCTTCGGTGGCGCTTTGGCCTTCGCGATCGGCTTGCGCTTCGGTTTGACGGCACGGGTCAGGCTCGGCCTCAGCATCACCACCGTCGGCTCCGAGTGCAGCCGCGGCATCAGAACCGTCGGTTCCGCCGGCAGTGCCGGCATCGCGACCGTCGCTTCCGAGTCCACGCCGCGAAGCTGATCGATGATCGCGGGATTCTCGAGCGTCGAGACGTCCTGCGTGATCGGCTCGCCGCGCGCGATCGCGCGCAGCAGGCGACGCATGATCTTTCCCGAGCGTGTCTTCGGCAGGTTGTCCGCGAAGCGGATGTCGTCGGGCTTTGCGATCGCGCCGAGCTGCTCGGCGACGTGCGTGCGCAACTGCTGCACGAGAGCACTGGCCTCCGCCACCGGACGCGGGCCGCGGCACACCACGTACGCGAATACGGCTTCGCCCTTGATCTCGTGCGGCCGTCCGACCACGGCGGCTTCGGCGACACGCGGGTGCGACACGAGCGCGGATTCGATCTCCATCGTGCCGAGCCGGTGACCCGCGACGTTCAGCACGTCATCGATGCGCCCCATGATCCAGAAGTAGCCGTCCTCGTCGCGGTGCGCGCTGTCGCCCGCGACATAGAGTCGGCCGCCGAATTTCGCCCAGTAGGTGTCGACGTAGCGCTGATGATCGCCCCAGATCGTGCGCAGCATCGCCGGCCAGGGCTTGCGCATCACCAGATAGCCGCCCGCATCGGGCATCGTCACCGGCCGGCCTTCGTCATCGACGATATCCGCATCGATTCCCGGCAGCGGTCTCGTGCAAGAGCCGGGCTTCGTCGCGACACTGCCCGGCAGCGGCGAAATCATGATCGCGCCGGTCTCCGTCTGCCACCACGTATCCACGATCGGACAGCGTCCGCGGCCGATCACGCGGTGGTACCACATCCACGCCTCCGGATTGATCGGCTCGCCGACCGTGCCGAGCAGCCGCAGCTTCGAAAGGTCGTACTTCGCGGGTACCTCATCGCCGAGCTTCATCAGAGAGCGGATGGCCGTCGGCGCGGAGTAGAACACCGTGACGCCGTGGCTCTGGCAGATCTTCCAGAGGCGTCCACCGTCCGGATACACCGGCGCGCCTTCGTACATGACGATCGTGGCGCCGCACGCAAGCGGCCCGTAGGCGACATAGCTGTGGCCGGTGACCCAGCCGACGTCGGCCGTGCACCAGAACACATCGTCGTCCTGCAGATCGAAGACCCACCTGGTCGTGACCTTGCAGCCGAGCAGAAACCCGCCGCTCGAGTGCTGGATGCCCTTCGGCATGCCCGTCGAACCCGAGGTGTAGAGCAGAAACAGCGGATGCTCCGAATCCACCCATTCGGGCTCGCACGTCGGGGAGTGTCCCTCGATGGCGTCGTGCCACCACAGGTCGCGACCCCGCTTCATCGACACGGCCTCGCCGGTGCGGCGAAACACGATCACCTTCTCGATCGTCGGACAGCCTGCGGCGAGCGCCTTGTCCGCGGCCGCCTTGAGCTCCACGGTCTGCCCGGCGCGCCGTCCACCGTCCGCCGTGACGAGAATCTTCGCCCGTGCATCCTCGATGCGATCCTTGAGCGAAGGCGCGGAGAAGCCTCCGAAAACGACCGAATGGATCGCACCGATGCGCGCACAAGCGTGCATGGCGATCACGGCTTCCGGCACCAGCGGCATGTAGATGACGACGCGATCGCCGCGCCTCACGCCCTGCGCCTTCAGCGCGTTCGCGAAGCGGCCCACTTCCGCGTGCAGCTCGCGGTACGACAAGCGCCGTACTTCGCCGGGCTCGCCCTCGGCGATGATTGCGGTCTTGTGACCGCGATCGGCGAGATGCACGTCGAGACAGTTGAACGAGACGTTGAGCTCGCCGTCGGGGAACCACCGGAACTTGGGCGCCATCGAATCGTCGAGCGCGACTCTGAAGGGTTTGTGCCAGGAGAGCTCGCGGCGCGCGAGGTCGGCCCAGAAACCCGCATGATCGGCCGCGGCTCGACGACGCAGCTCGCGTTCGTCGTCGGGCTTGACGCGCGCTTTCGCGGCGAAGTCCGCCGGCGGTGGGAACACCCGCTTCTCGAGCAGCACGGATCTTATGTCCTTCTGACTCATCACTCTTCCTCGCACGTTTCGCTGACAGCTCGACGGGAGCATAGCGTACAGTTTCGGCCATGCGGATCGCGCGCATAACGATTCTCGCCCTGCTCGCGATCGCAGGTGGCGGCTGCGAAGTGCCGCAGCCGCGTTCGATCCTCGCGCAATGCATAGCGATCGACGGCACGCAGCCCGTAACCGTGCCGATACCCGCCCCTGCAGCCGGAACGATGAGGATCGCAGTCGAGCCGCGCGGGATCGCGGTCGCTGCAAGTATCCAGACCGCTTCCGGCGTGCCGGCTCGTGCGACCTCTCCCGTCGATAGGCTCGGGCTCATCGGGCTCGTCGCGCCGGTACGGGCGGGCGACACCATCGCGCTTCGCATCGAGTCCCGGGACTCGCGTGAGATTCGCGCTGACGTATGTGTGGGCGCGGAGCTTCTGCATCGGTCCGACGTGGCACGAACCCGCGCGGAACGCGCATTCGCCGCGGCCGGCCACGCGACCCAGGAGCGCGATTGGCGGCGAGCGTTCGACGACTACGGCGAGGCAGCGCGCGATTTCGAGCAGATCGGGCTCGACCGGCTCGCCGGGGTGGCCCGTCACGCGATGGGCGAGCTTGCCTATATGCGACTTCACCGCGAGCGCGACGCTCTCAAGCTCGTGACGGAGGCGCGCAAGGCCCATGGAGCCGATGCGAATGCCGCGATACGTGGAACACTCGCGGCCCTCGGGGCACGTGCGACCGTCGAAGTAGCGGACGTCACCGTTCCTGCTGAGCGCAACGCAGCGCAAGAGTTGATCGACGACTCGCGCCGGCTCCTCGGAACCTCGCCCGCCGGGACACGTGAGGCGTTGCGGCTTACGGTACTGGAGGGATTTCTCGCGTATCGCGCCGACGCGCCAGATCGTGCAGAGCGATTCTTCGTGCGGGCGATGCAGGACTGCCGGGCCGCGAAGGACTGGGAGTGCCACGGAACCGCCGCACAGAACGTGGCCCTGCTGGCGGAGGCACGCGAGAGCTTCGCGGTGGCGCTCCAGACTTACGAGGAAGCCCGCAGATATCTGGATGCCGACGTCGCGCCGGAGCAGGCCGCTGACATTCTCGACAATATGGGAAGACTACAACGAGTCGCGGGGCTCGTGAGCGCAAGTGACGCTTCTCACGCGTCGGCGCTGCATCTTTACGCCCGGCTGCGTGACTGCGACAGCGTCCGCCGGACGCTTGCCCGTCTGGGCGTGCTGCACGCCCAGGTTGGTTCGTTCGACGACGCGCTCGTCGAGCTGGAACGTGCCGCTTCGTTCAGTTGCAGCGAGCTCTTTGAAGCGCTTCGGCTCGGGGATGACTTTGCCGTGCGAACGAGCCGATCGTCCGCGCCTGCCTGCACGCGGCTGCTCGAACCCGCGGCACTGTCGGCCGACGGCAGGCTTGCGGTGCTGCAAGCCGTGCTCGCTCTCAACGACGCATCGCTGCTCGTCGGAGACGTGGACGGTGCGCAACGCTGTCTCGCGCAGGCGCACCGATATGCCGGTACCTCTCGTGGCCAGGTGCGTATTGCTAACGCGCGCGGCGAACTGCTGCTGGAACGCACCGAGCCGGCCGCCGCGCGATCGGCATTCGAAGAAGCGCGAAAGATCGCAGACGAGGCGAAGCTGCCGCCGACCTATGAGCATCGGGGCCGCACGATGCTCGGCCTCACGCAAGCCGCCTTGCTCGCCGGCGACGCGCGCGAAGCACACCGACTGGGGCTGAAGGCATTGTTCGGCAGCAGCGAGCGGGCGGACGCGAAGCAAGCGATCGAAGCCCTGCGATTGCTCGCCGCGGCCCTGCGCGTCGCCGGCCGGCCGGAGCTCGCGGCTCGAACGCTGCGTGCGGCCGCTGAACTGATCGAGAGTGTTCCCATCGGCGAGCTCGACGGCGAGGTGCGCGCGACCTATCTCGCCGCGCAGCACTCCGCGTTCGCCGAGCTTACGGAGCTGCTCGCTGCGTCGGCGCGCGACGAGCCGTCCATCTGGACGGCTTTTGCCGCAGCGGAGCGCGGCCGTGCCCGGAGCTACCGGTATGCGTTGAACCAGGCCGGCGTGCGCGATGCGTCCGCGGACGAGCGTAGCGCTGCAGTTGGGCACGAAGAGCTGTTGCGACGCGTCTCGGAGGCTTCCGCCGCTGCTGAAGGCGATGAACCGTTCACATTCGCTCGCCGTCTCGCGGAGCTCGGCTTTGGCTCATCCGCAGTGTCCGACGCAGTCGATCCGCGCGGTCTTCGACAGGTTCTCGCGCATCTGGACGCAGTCCTCGTGCAGTACGCAGTGGGACCGCGCGAGATGTTCGCGTTCGTGGTCGATCCGAAGCGGATCCGATTGGTACGGCTCGGGGATCGTGAACCGATCGCACGCACCGCAACGCGCCTTGCCGAGCAGTTGCGCGATCGGGAAGTCTCGCCGGCAAGCGTGCGTGCGACCTCACGGGAGCTGGCCCGAAACGTCTGGTGGCACGTCGCGCCATTCATCGATCGAAAGCGCGTGATCGTCGCGCCGGACGACGCGTTACACCTCGTCCCATTCGCGATGCTGCCGTGGTCGGCGGCGTCCGATGCCGACCAGATCGTGCATCACGTCGAGACGAGCGTCGTGCCTTCCACGCTTTTCATGGCACGATCGACCCCGACGGCAGGCGCCCGCGGCCGAAGCGGCGGAGTCGCTCTCATCGGCGACCCTGTGTTCCGTAATGTGCAATGGCGACAGCAGTGCCGCACAAACGCGGACGCCGCCGATCACGATACGCAGCGCGGCGCGGAATGGACAGACTGGCTGCCGAGTTTGCCGGCCTCGCGCGAAGAGGTGCTCTCGATCGCCGCGCTCGCGCGCGACGCGCGACCGAAAGCGCACGTGGAGACCTTGCTCGGGTGCACAGCAACGGCCGACGCACTTCGGCGTGCGGCGCGCAAGCGGCAGACCGTGATTCACATCGCCACGCACGGTCGGATCGATGCGCGCCGTCCGCGACTCTCCGCACTGGCGCTGACTCCGGATGCGGCTCGGCCATACGACGCCAGTTTTGCGCTGCTGGACATTCTGGATCTCAAGCTCGATGCCAGCCTCGTCACGCTGAGCGCCTGTGAAACCTCGCGAGGTCGACTGTTGCGCGGCGAGGGGGTGCTGGGACTCGCCCAGGCGTTCATGCAGGCCGGTGCCGCGAGCGTCATTGCGAGCTATTGGCGCGTGGAAGACGAGACGACCGCGCGATTCATGAGCGGGCTATATCGGCGATTGCTCGACGGCAATATGTCAGCCGGCGAGGCGTTAAGGCAAACGCAGCTGGAAGAGCAAACCCTAGGCACGTCATACAGTTGGGCCGCATTCGCTCTATACGGCCGGCCTGATACCCGAATCTGAGGACGCCGTCGCTGAGATAGCGGGGTTCCCCGGTGCAGAAGGAGAAGGGGTTTTTACCTTCTCACGCGCACTAGGAGAACCTGATGTCCCGCAGTGTCCCTTCAATGCTCGCCTTCGCAGCCGTTTGTCTCAGCGCCGGCGCGACCGCGCACGCAGATTCGACGATCCCCGGCTACTTTTTCAAGGAGTGGATCATCAGCAGGGATTGCTCGGAGCAGCACGCGGGGCCGGCCGGGCACGTGCGGACCGGTCTCAAATTCCGCGTCGCACCGTCGTCCAGAGATGCCGATGGCGGAAGCTACGCGCTCGAGGCACTCGACGTGGATCGGAGAATCTGGCCGGGAAGCTGGAAAAAGGTGCGGCTGGAATACCGCGCGGGGGCGAAGATGACGACACTGCCGGCCGATTTCGAGTGCGTCCCCGGGCAGGAAGCGTCGTCGCCGTTCCTGGCACTGGCCAACTACTCGCTGAATGCCGAGCCGTGGTATGAGTTCGAACATTGGTACGGCATTCTTCTCGTGCACGACGAGCCGCATCACGTCCTGATCTTCCCGCGCGATCGCAAGGGTGCGTCCAGCGCCATCATCATCCTCCAGGACGCTGATGCGAGCGGCGCGATGAAGCTCGATCATAACGGCAGCATCCACAGCGAAGACTGACCTCTCGCTGCACGTGGCGGCCGTGAAGGCGAGCCCCGAGGCTCGCCTTCGTGTGCCCGCTTGCGCAATGATCGGGCATGCTCCTTCGGACCGCGCTTGCGACGGCGATCGTTCTTTGCGTTTCCGCCTGTAGTGCTGCTTTCCACCGGGCCAGCAGCGCGTCCGGCTGCCAACCGTTCGTTTGCTCGACCCTGATCCCGGGCGCACGCCCGGACGATCCCCGCACCAACGACTGCGCCTACCGCGTGCGCAATCAGTGGTGGCTCGATTACGTGGCGGGTTC
>JBQTHP010000120.1:0-3448 GCA_052389755.1 Gammaproteobacteria bacterium | reverse complement strand
TGCCGCGACGAAGGATCGAACGGGCCGCTATCTGGTCGACCACAGCGCCCAGATCTACCTTGTCGATGCATCAGGTCGTTTGCGTGCCACGTTCTTCAACGCGTCTGTCGATACCATGGCGCGTCTCGGGAAGGGCGCTTTGTGACCCGGCTCACGGCGCCAGCCGTGCGTTTCTTTACACTCAGCTGTAAATAACGTCGACCGACTGCTGCATCGCAGCGCACCAGTCGGGTTCCGTAATCGTGGCGGAGTAGGGGCGGATCGCGCGCTTCCATGCGTTTCAGTGTATTCGGGCAGTACGTGCATCTGTCGATCGCCTTGCTGGCGATCGCCGATCTTGTCGTCCTCGCGTCCGTTTTTCCGCTCGCGGTCATGGTCCGTTTCGGGGAGGGGATCCGTGCGATCGAGGCGAACCTCGGGCCGCTCTGGCCGGGGGCAGTGCTCTTCTCGATTACGACGGCGATCTGCCTTCTCGCTTTTGGTTTATACAGCGCCCGTCAGCGCGCCCGGTCGTTCGGGATCCTCACACGGATAGTCGCCGCCGTCGGGCTCGGGGCCGCGGCGACGACAGTTGCCTTCTTTCTGATTCCCGACATCTGGATCGGGCGCGGCGTTCTCGCGCTCGCAGCGATCGGCGCCGTCATCGGCGTGCCGATCAATCGCGCGGTCTTCTCCAGGCTCGTCGACGAAAGGGTGTTCAAGAGGCGCGTCCTCGTATACGGGTGCGGTCAGCGTACCGCCGCGGTGGCGCAGCTGCGCCGTCGCTCCGATCAGCGAGGTTTCGTCCTCGCCGGGTTCGTGCGCCCCGAGGGCGAGCAGTGCGCGGTACCGCCCGAGCGTGTGCTCGATGCCGCACAAGGACTGATGTCTCTCGTCGAGCGGCACGAGATCGATGAGGTCGTCGTCGCCATGGAGGACCGCCGCCGCGCGTTCCCCCTTCGAGATCTGCTCGAGTGCCGCATGGCGGGCATCGAGGTCACCGAACTGCTGACGTTCCTCGAGCGCGAAACCGGACGAGTGCGCATCGACGCGCTGAACCCCAGCTGGATGATCTTCGGCGACGGCTTCCGGCGTGATCCGCTGCGACTGTTCACTTCCCGCGCCCTCGACGTGATCGCAAGCTCACTGATCCTCGCCGTGACCTGGCCGTTCACGCTCCTGACCGCACTCGCGATCAAGCTCGAGGACGGGTGGAACGCGCCGGTCCTCTATGGGCAGGAACGGGTGGGGCTCGGCGGAGCGACGTTCCGCCTGCTGAAGTTCAGGAGCATGCGGGTAGATGCCGAAGAGGATGGCCAGGCGCGCTGGGCGGCGAAGAACGATCCGCGCATCACGCGCGTCGGCTACGTGATCCGCAAGCTGCGCATCGACGAGCTGCCGCAGATTCTGAACGTCCTGCGCGGCCACATGAGCTTCGTGGGTCCGCGACCCGAGCGACCCGAATTCGTGCGCGATCTGGTGGACAAAGTTCCCTACTACGTGCAGCGTCACTGCGTTCGCCCGGGGATTACCGGCTGGGCGCAGCTCTGCTACCAGTATGGTTCGTCGACGCAGGACGCTCTCGAGAAACTGCAGTACGACCTCTACTACATCAAGAACAACAGTCTTCTGTTCGATCTCGCGATCCTCGTCCAGACGGCCGAGGTGGTTTTCATGGGCAAAGGAGCACGCTGATGCGCGCCAATGGCAGCGAAGCGGCGATGATGACCTCGGCCGATTCCGGCAAGCAGCGGAAGAAGCTCCTCATCATCGAGAATGACCGCGCCTTGCGGCGCGAGCTCGAGAGCATTTTCGCGGACCTCGACGTCACTGCGAGCGACGCGTCCGACCAGATCCTCCCGATCGTGCGCCGGGTCGAACCCGATGTCGTGGTGTTCGATCTCGGGGCGCCGGGGGATGGCGGCGCCGCGGGCGCGATCCAGGCGCTCGACCTGCTTCGCCAGATCCTGAACATCGCGCCGGATACGAAGATCATCGCGGTGACCGAGCACGACGCGCGCGAGCTTGCCGTGCAGGCGGTCGGCCTCGGCGCCGCGGACTTCTATCACAAGCCGATCGATGCGAGCGTCCTGTCGATAGTCGTGCGCCGGGCTTTCCGCATGCGTGAGCTGGAGGAAGAGAACTGGCGCCTGCGCGAGCAGACCGGCTCGATGGCGCTCGAAGGCATCATCGGCGTCAGCGACACGATGCGCAGCCTCTGTCGCTCGATCGAAAAAGTCGCGCCGACGAGCGCCACCGTGCTGCTGCTTGGCGAGAGCGGCACGGGCAAGGAGCTTTTTGCGCGAGCCCTGCACCGTCTATCCGGCCGCTCGCACCAGCCATTCGTCGCGATCAACTGCGCGGCGATTCCGGAGAACCTGCTCGAAAGCGAGCTCTTCGGCTACGAGAAGGGCGCGTTCACGGGTGCGGCGAAGCGCACCGAGGGCAAGCTCGAGCTCGCGAACGGCGGCACGGTGTTTCTCGACGAGATGGGCGAGATGCCCGCATCGCTGCAAGCGAAGCTGCTGCGCGTGCTGCAGGAACGCACCGTCGAGCGCATCGGCGGACGCACGACGATCCCGCTGGACCTGCGCATCATCTGCGCGACGAATCGCGATCTGGACGCCGCGTTGACCGCCGGCAAGTTCCGCGACGATCTTTTCTACCGCATCAGCGAGTTCGCGATTCGCGTGCCGCCGCTGCGCGACCGGCAAGGGGACAGTCTGCTCCTCGCGCAGTACGTGCTGCAGCAGATGTCCGAGCGCTACGGTCGCCCGACGCGCGGGCTCGCACCGGATGCGATCCGCGCGATCCAGGCGCACCGCTGGCCGGGCAACGTGCGCGAGCTCGAGAACCGCATCAAGGGTGCGGTGATCATGGCGGAAGGCGCGGTCGTCACGGCAAACGATCTCGGCCTGCAGGATCCGGGTGACGATCCGGAGTATCTCAACCTGCGTGTGGCGCGCCAGCGCGCCGAGGCGCAGGCCGTGCGTCAGGCGCTCGCGGTCGCACGCGGTAATCTGTCGCGCGCCTCCGAGCTTCTCGGCGTAACGCGTCCGACGCTCTACGACCTGCTCGAAAGGCACCACATCGATTCTTCGCAGTTCGGTCGCGCAGCGCCGGCGGGGGAAAAGGCGGAGGCGGCTCCCGCCTTTCGCCTTCCGCCTTCCGCCTAAGTCGGAGGCGGATGCCGGTGGTCGATCCCCGGTCCCCTCAATTCACCGTCGCGTTCACTTCCGTCGAGTAGACGCTCTCCAGCCCTTCCGAATTCATCGCGGTTACCACGAAGTAATACGTGCCCGCGGGAAGGTCTTCCATGACGTGCTGGAGAGTATTCGCGGTGGCGATCTCGATCGTGCCCGCGTACTGCTGCGCCGCGTTGCCGTAGTAAACGTGGAAGCCAGCGAGATCCGTGAGCGGCGTGCCGTCGTCGTTCTCGGTCGGCGCATCCCAGCCGATCGAAATCGAT
>JBQTHP010000119.1:0-7058 GCA_052389755.1 Gammaproteobacteria bacterium | reverse complement strand
CCTGCCAACACGCGAATCGAGGCCCATAGCCACCCCGACGACCGGATCGCCACGGTCGTCTCGGGAACCTGGCACTTCGGTTACGGAGAGGCGTTCGACGAAGGCAAACTGAAGGCGTTGCCACGCGGAAGCTTCTACACGGAACCGCCGAATCTGGCCCATTTGCGCGCACCGGCGATGAGCCAGTCACCCTTCAGATCACCGGCATCGCACCGACTGGCACGCGTTACGTCCGATAACGGCGCGCCGATAGATCTATCGGTGCGGTGCGATAGAATGCGCGCGGCCTGATTCATGGCCGATCGTTGCTTGGGAGTTCTGGATGGCCGCGCAAAAACGTAAGAGAGTCTTGTGGAGCTCGACTGATGTGAAGCTCCTACGGAAGCTGGCGGGGAGACAGACGGTCGCTCGGATTGCGAGGGCACTGAAGCGAAGCGTGCCGGCAGTGAGATTCAAGGCGCATACAAAACGGATTCGGCTGGCGATGCGACGGGCGTGAAGACGACTAGCGCGCGCCACCTGAGACGCCAAGGAGCACACTGGTGTTTGTGCGACCGGCTCTTCAACGCACGCCGGTCGCCCAACCGGCAGCGTTCTATTTCGCCTCTCAGGTGGTGCGCGCTAGAGTGCGTTGATCGCAGTTACGCCACCAGCTCACCGACGTGTACCGGCAGCTTCCGTATGCGCTTGCCGGTCGCGTGGTGGATCGCAAGGACGTGTGAACAGGTTTCGTTCCGACGTCGTCGCGCTGTTTTTAGTAGAACGCCGCCCGAAGGCGGCGTCCCTGGCCAGTTGACTTGCGTCACAGGCGCGAGCGCTGGAGTCCTTACTGTGTTTCCAGCCCCTCACTGACCTTGCGAATCTCACTTACGCCGTCGCCGGCTACCTTGAGGAAGCGCTTGGTCCATTCGATCACTTCGGCCTTCGTCTTCGTCTGAATCAACGCGAAGCCGCCGATCAGCTCCTTCGCTTCGATGAACTGGCCCATGTCGGCCAGGAACTGCGGAGTAGGCGGATCACACTTGGTCGGCTTGAATATGCACAGAAACTGCATTGAGTGTCTCCTTGGATTTCGATTTGGAGCTGGCTTCAACCAGCTCTGCTGATACGACGAACGCGGGACGCGCGGATCGACATGCCTCGCGACGCTTCTAGATATGCTTGGTAAGCGATTGAATCTGTTACGGTGTACCGCGTCGACGCGCAGAGCGGCCTCAGCCTTCTCCAGCCGTTTTCAGGTGCTCGATGATCTCCTTGCGCACGGCGGGCTCGGGGATGCGGGAGAACGGCTTCATGTTGTTGCCCGGCATGACCGCATCGGGATTGGCAAGGAATCTGTCCAAGGTCGCCTCGTCCCAGACGATTCCGGACTCGGCCATGGCTTGAGAGTAGCTCGCGTAGCCCGGCGAGCTTCCAGCCTTCCTGCCGATGATCCCGTGCAGTGAAGGACCGAGCCGATTGTCGCCCTCCCGGAGGGAATGACAGGTCCGGCAGAAGTTGTTGAATTTGAGCTCGCCACTGCCGGCGGAAGCCTGCTGAGTTTCCGCGGGCTGTCCCGCTGTTTGCGCGTCTACGTCCATGTCGGCGTCGAGCGGAGGCGCGGCAGCATGATTACCAGCCGTGGTGTGCGTTCTCGGCGCGCTGTCGCATGCCGTCAGGAGGCTGAAGGCGATCGTGAGCGCTGCAGTGACGAAACGATTCGGGAGGCTCATACGGATGTGCTCATGCACTGTGCTTATTAACGAGCTGCTGGGCGATAAGGATCCGGAGAAGGCGAAACGAGTCATGCAGGCCATGCTGCAGATGGACAAGATCGACATCAAACGTTTGAAGCAGGCTTACGAGCAGCGATAGTGAGCCCGTCCGCCGGCGACACGGACAGATACGGCTGAAAGAGGGTCATCACCAGATCGAATCCGGTGTCGATCAGATGCTTGTCGAATCGATCGTGATCGGCGTCCTGGTAGAAGATCCAGTGGTCCGACACCATCCAGCTGAGCGCGACCAGCAACGCCACGGTGGCCGGCGGCTCGGGCCGGCGCATGACGCCGACGTCGATCAGCGTCTCGAAGAAATGCTCGAGCGCGGCCATGCGCTCTCTGCGATTCTCGAAGTAGCTGTGCCTCACGAGCGGAATCTCTTCGGTGAGTGCCGACAGCTCCCGGAAGAAGAAGCGGTATCGCCAGACGAGCGACGAATATCGCTCGAACATCCAGCGCATGTGCGCCAGGGTCGGGGTGAGGCAATCGCGTTCGCTGACCTGGGATGGATCGTTCTTGAGGCGCTCGAAGATCGCCAGGATCACATCGTCCTTCGTCCGGTAGTGGTAGTGAAGATTTCCGGGGCTGATGTTGAGGGATTCGGCAATGCGATTGAGCGAGATCGCCTTGACGCCGTGTTCGTTGAACAGCTCGACGGCGCGTTCGATTATCCGCTGCGGTGTGTCCCGAGTTGCCATGCGAGTGGCAAATCGTAACTAACCCGCAGCACGGCGTCGCTGCAAGATGAACCAGGCCGCACTTACGACGGCGACCCAGGGCAAGCCCACGATGATCGCTATGTTCCAGAACTCCGTATCGAGGCCCATCGTGATCAGTACCGACGCCAGCAGCAGAAAGGCGAGCCACTGCAGATACGGCGAGAACGGCGCGCGCGAGCTCAGGGCCGCGAGCTTCTCGGCCGGGTACTTGCGCCGGAACTGCAGGTGCGTGGCGAGGATGATGAGCCACGTGAGAATGGTGCCGAACAGCGCTATCCCGAACAGGTAGTTGTAAGCCTTGCCGCTGACGTACGCCGTCATCGCGGCGACGAACACGCCGCAAGTCGACAGTGCCGCCGCGCGCAACGGTATCCCGCGGGCATTGACCACCCCGAGACCCGCCGGCGCGTCGCCGGATCGCGCCAACGAGAAGATCATGCGCGTGCACAGATACAGGTTGGTGTTCATGCTGGACAGCGCGGCGCTCATGATGACGAAGTTCATCACCGTTGCGACGTAGCCGAGACCGAAGGTCGCGAAGACCTTCACGAACGGGCTCTCGGTGACCACCCTCGCGCCCGATTGGCTCCAGGGCGTGATGGCGAGAATCACGGCGAGAGCCAGGAAGTAGAACAACGCCAGGCGCAGCAGCATCGTCTTCATGGCGCGGGGTACCGACTCCTGTGGGTTCTCCGCCTCGCCCGAAGTCACCGCGATGACCTCTACACCGGTGAAGGAAAACACCGCCATGATCACCGCCATCCAGACGCCGCCGAAACCGTGCGGAAATGGTCCACCATCGGCCATGTAGTTGGCGAATCCGACTGCGGGGGTGCCGACGCCGAAAATGCTGGCGATGCCGAACAGTACGAAGACCACGATCGCCGTGACCTTGATAGTCGACAGCCAGTACTCCACGCTGCCGAAGCTGCCGACGGACCGGCTGTTGATCGCGAAGATCGTGAAGCCGGACAGCAGCGCCGTGGCCCATACCGGGAATCCGGGAAACCAGAAGTTGAAATAGTGGCCGATCGCCACGGCTTCACCGCCGATGGCCACGACCTGGGCTGCCCAGTATGCATAGCGCACGAGGAAGCCGGCCCACGGATTCAGGTAGAGCTCGGCGTACGTGCCGAACGATCCCGGGGTCGGATGCGCTACGGCCATCTCCGAGAGGCTGTACATCACCGCCAGCGCGATGAAGCCCGCGATCACGTAGCTGACGAGAACACCCGGCCCCGCGTATGCGATGGCGATGCCGCTGCCCATGAACAGGCCGGTGCCGATGGCACCGCCGATCCCGATCATGGTGAGCTGCCTCGAGGTGAGACCGCGTTTCAGCCCCCGCTCGCGCGCCGCAATTCTGTCGGCATCCACTCCGGGCTAGAAGCGGTAGCGTGCGTTCACGCCGACCGCGCGAGGTTGCGCGCTCACGATCGCTTCAGGGTCCTGGAACGTGCCGATTCCGTCGTAGACGGCGAGCTCGTCGGTAAGGTTTTTCACGAAGATTCCCACCTGGAACTGTTCGGTGACATCCACGCGCGCGACGGCATTGAGCAGCGTATACGAGTCGAGCGTGATGTTGAACGGGTTCTCCGGGACGAACTCCGTGTTGGTCTCGTCGCGGTACGTCGCCTCGACGAGGAACGATGCGTTCCTGCCGGCAATCGCTGTCTGATAACGCAGGGACGCGTAGAGCTGCATGTCCGGAGTATTTGGTATCTCATCGCCCTCGCGGCCCACGATCACGAACGGCGATGCGCCCGGCAGCACCGGCTGGTTTTCCGAGAGCTCGTGCTCCAGGAAGTACGTGCCCGTGAACCACAGCGTCAGACGGTTGGTGAGCAGCGTTTCCAGTGCCCATTCGAGTCCCGTCACGGTGGCGGCGCCGCCGTTGGTCGTGAACGGAATGTTTCCGGCGGGATCGCGCGGCTCGACCTGGATGTCGTCCCAGTCGATGGTGAACATCGTGGCATTCACCTGCAGACGATCGTCGAGCCAACGGGACTTGATGCCGATCTCGTAATTGGTCAGCTCGTCGGAATCGAAGGTGGCGGGAATGCCTGGCGCGAACGGCTGGTTGCCGTTGTTGATGCCGCCGACGCGAAACCCTTCCGAGTACAGCGTGTACAGAAGGACATCGTCGGTGGCCTGCCATGACAGGCTGATCTTGGGACGCGTGCTGCTGTCGTCCTGCGTCACGAGCCCGACGGCATTGCCGTTCACGGTGGTGCCGATCTGCGTGCCGGCGACGGGCGCCGGACCGCTCGGCACGAACCCGTGCAGCGTAGCCTGGATCGACTGCAGGTCGGCCTCGGACCACCGCAGGCCCGCGAGCAACGTCCAGCGGTCGGCGAGCTTGAACGTGGCCTCGCCGAACAGCGCGTTCTGCTCGACTTCGTCGGCGCGCGTGCGGCCGAAGAAAGTCGTGCCTCCGAACAGAATAGCGTCGGCGGAGTTCAGCGGATCGAATGCGGACGCGTTGCCGTTGCCGTCGGTGGTCACGACGTTCACGTCGAACTGATTCTCGTCCTTCTGGTAGTACGCGCCGGCGACGAAGTTGAACGGCGAATCGAAGGCGGACGCGAAGCGGGCTTCGGCCATCGTAGTCTTGAATTCCTGCGGCTGTACCGTGACGCCGGGAATCGGCACGCCGAAGAACAGCAGAATGGGCGTGCTGTCGAACACGAAGCGGATATCGTGCTCATAGCGGGACGACGCGATCGAAAAATTGCCGAAGCCGGCGTCATAGCGCAGGGTCGCGCCGAAGAGATCGATGTCGTCCGCGCGCGGGCTGCTCGCGATATCGGTATTGACGAAATCGTCCTGCGGTGTGAGAGCGCCGAGACCGGGGAGTGGCGAGAACCCTGTATTACCCGGCAGGGCTGCAATCGCCGCCGGCTGGTCCGGATAAGCAGGCACACCGCGTGCGGTGAAGCGCGGCGAGCCGTCGCTGTCCAGATCCTGCTTCACGTACAGGGCGTCGAGGGTCAGTACATCGTTCGGCGTCCAGCGCGCGCTCAGGCGGCCGCCGGTTACCTGCGACGAGTTGACGTCCTCGGCTGCGTCGTCGAAGGTGGTCGTCGCGCCGGTCGTGCGTTGCAGCCGAGCCTGGTCGACCCAGCCGTCGCGGTCCTCGCGATAACCGACCAGCCGGAACGCGAGGACGTCGGTCACCGCCGGAATATTGATCATGCCGCTGATTTCGTAGCCGTCGCCTCCGTCTTGCACGTTGCTCCAGTCGGCCTCGACGTACGCGTCGAATTCCTTCGCATCCGGTTTGCGCGGCATGAAGCGGATGTTCCCGGCCATCGAATTCGAGCCGTAAAGCGTACCCTGCGGGCCGTTGAGCACTTCGACCCGCTCGATATCCACCAGACGCACCGCCGCGTTCTTGCCGCCGCCGTCCTGCTGGTCGCTGGCCGTGATGACGTACTCGTCGAAATACGCGCCGACGACGGAAGGCCCGCTGCCATTGATGCCACGGATGATGTACTCGGAGTCGCCCGGGCCCAGGTTCTGGAACTGCAGGCCCGGGACGCTGCCTGCAAACGACTCGAACTCCAGCTGGCGCTTCAACGACAGGTCGGCGCCGCCGATCGCGTAGATGGATTCGGCGAGCTTCTGCACGTCGGTCTCGCCGCGTTTGGTTGCGGTGACCACGACTTCTTCGAGCTCGGCCGCTGCGGCTGTCTGCGCGCCTGCGACGATGCCCGCCACCAGCAACGTGCGTCCACGATTCGTTTTCCAGCGCATGATTGATCCCCCCGCTATTAGTAGTTGATGCTGGGATTGTCGCCCGGGAAGATCACTCCGACCACGTCCATGCCGCCGGGCGCAGTCGCCTGCAATGAGTGCAGCTGCTTGCGCGGCAGGAAGATCACATCCCCTGCGCTGACCTTGCCCTTGCGGTCCTCGGTCCACATGCATCCTTCCCCGGTGAGAATGAGCACCGCCTCCTCGTACAAGTGCCGGTGCGGCGCCGCCTTCGACTGCGGAATGTGCCCGATGAACTGGGTCATCAGGTCAGATCCGATCCTCTTGTCTACGAGGCGCTGAAAGAATCGCGGTCCCATCGCCTGCCGCTGCCCGGCGTCCACCGAGACGATGCGATAGGGAAACGCAGCCGCGAAATTCTGCGGCATGCTTTCAGGCCACTCGATCTCACCGTGTGGGCAGGTCGACACGAACACCTCCAGCGTGCTCCCCGCAGCGGCGTCGAGCTGAAACGCTTCGGACGGCCCGACATGAACGCCATCGGTCGGTGCGACGTCGAACCGCCGGCCGGAGATGGTGACCGACCCGTGCCCGGCCTTGATGAACAGGACGGCGTGACGTTCGCCGCAGGACATCACGGGCGAGCGGGCCGAGGTAAGCTGCAGATAGAAAAGAGTGTGAAAGATCGCGCCGAATCCCCGTGAGATGACCGCGCAGTAACGCAGGGCGCCACGTGTCTGCGTTTCTGCGGCTGACGGCGAGAAGACGTAGCACCCGCCGTTCAGCAGCGTGCGCCCGTCGGGCGCCGCCTCGATCGTCGGTATCGCGAGGTTCGCCGCGCTGTGCGGATCGTCGAGCGGCG
>JBQTHP010000118.1:0-3726 GCA_052389755.1 Gammaproteobacteria bacterium | reverse complement strand
CGCCGTGCGTCGGCTGCACGCGACCGCCGGCGTTCGGATCCATGCCTACGCGACCGGCGAGCTCGACGGTGGCAGCGGCTTCGGTGAGTGGAGCGAGTACCGTGCGGATGCCCATGCGCCGCTGGGCCAGCTTCGGCACGTTGACGCTGCCGTCGGGCAGGCGCATCAGCCCCGAACCCGCCGGCGCATTGGGACCATCGAGATGCTCGCCGTCAGGGCCGTGGGCTCCAGGGCCCGCCAGTGCAACGACGCTGCAGGCGACGAGCAGCACGATGCTGGCCGCAGCAGCACCCGTGCGGCTGCGCTCCGAGACGGGACGTACCGTGACGTGCTCGGCTTGATCATCGAGCTGCCGATCGAGCGGCACGGCGCGTGCGCTCTGCCTGCGGCGGAGCGCGACGAAGGCGGCCCCCGCAAGTGCCAGCGCAGCGACACCGCCAGCCCACGCCAGGAGCGACCAGTCGCGCGAGTTCACCGGAACAGCGACGTCGAGCGTGCCTTCGATCAGATCGCTTTCATCTCCAACGACCAGCGTGAACACCATCGGGTGCTTCCCCGGAGCGGAGATGGCATGTATGAAATCCTCGTCCTCGACGACGTAGTCGCCTTGCGCGGGATCGAAGCGGGCCGTGGCCTCGAGCTCGCCGGACTCGATTTCGAGCGTGCCGCCCAGCACGGGCTCGTTCGTTTCGTAGCGGTCGACCATGACCGACAGACGATGGTCGATGACGTTCGCGACCAGCTCGAACGTTTCCGTGTGCGCTTCGAGTCGAGGTCCGGACGAAAAATCGACGGTCCCGGCGGGCGCTTCTGCATGGTCCTCGTCCCCATGCGCGATCGCGCCCGGTGCACAGCAGACCATCAGGGCGACGCCGGCGACGATCGTGAGCTTCATGGCAGCATCCCCAGACTCTGGCGCAGTCGCGCTCTGGCGAGACCGAACGCGGCATGGCCGCGGGCGAGCGCCATTTCGGCCTCCGCAAGCGCATGCCGCTCGCGCAGGATTTCCGACAACGATGTCTCGCGTGCGCGGTAGGAGCGTTCGAGCAGCTCGAACCGCTCCCGCAGCAGCACGGCGCGGCTCTGCGCCGCATCGTACCGTTGCCCGGCTCGGTCGAGCGCCGCGCGTGCCAATGCAACGGCTGACTCCTGCGCCTCGCGCGCGCGCTCGGCCGCAACGTCCGCGAGCTCCGCGGCGCCGCGCGCGGCCGCGTTCCGCGGTGCGTTGCGCGCTCCGCCGAGCGGAATGCGCAGCCCGACTCCCAGCGAGCGATCTACCGGCAAACCTTCCATGGCGACCTCTTCACGATAGAGCACGCGCAGCTCCGGCGTATCGATGGGCGTGCGGCGCGCCGCGCGCAATTGCGCTCGCGCGTGAGCGGCCTCGGCAATCGCGAGGCGTACCGTGGGGTGATCATCGATCGCGCTCCCGGCATCGAGAGGCGGTGGCTCTTCCGACGGATCGCCGATCTCGGTGAGGCCGGTGAGCAGCGTCCACTCCGCTCGCGCGGCGTCGAGCGCCTGGCGCGCCTCCAGCGCGGCGTTCTGCGCGTTGAGCGATTCCGAGCGCGCCGCCAGCGAATCGGCACGCGGCGATTCGCGGGCGGCTACGCGCCGTTCGACATCCTGCGCGAGCGCTGCGAGATGCTCCGCCTGCCGGCTCCTTCCCTGCTCCTCCGCCGCCAGCGCGGCCAGGCGCCACGCAAGCTCGCGAACTTCTCCGGCCAGGCGCAATCGCGCCTCGTCCTCTGCGATCGCGGCCAACTCGACGCCCGCGGCAGCCGCCTGGCGGTGCGCGGCTCGCTGACCCGGAAGCCACGTCGGCCAGGCGATCGCGATCTCCGATTCGCGCTCGCCCGGGTTGTTGCCCCAGTCTCCGGTTCGGTGGGAGAGCTCGAGTGCAGGGGTGTCCGCCCACAAGGCCGACGCGACCCTGCGCTCCGCGGCTGCCGTGGCGGCGCGACCTGCGCTCTCGCGCGCCTGCAACGCGCGGTGCCATGCGGCTTGCGTCGCGGTCGCGAGCGTGTTGACGCCGGACGCGGCACCCGAGGCGACGTGCGGCGCGACGAGGGCGGCACAGACAAGCGTGAGTCGACGCATGCGAGCGCACAACTTATTTCGATGGCTTGCCGCCCATCAGCATCGATGCGGGTAGTGTTACGGGATGCCGTGCCAGCGGGGGCAGCCCGGTGCGTTTCTCGAAGCTCAGCAACGTCGTATGACTCCAGGCGTCGTAGGTTTCCTGCGACGTTGCGCTGGGATGGGCGATCAATGGATTGTTCGGATCGACGGCGCTGTTGCGCACGCCCGGTGTCTCGTCGCGATAACGAAGGACGATCGCGGCGTATTGTCCCCGCCACGGCAGGGGAAACCGTACCTTGCCTTCGGCGTCCGTCTGTCGCTCCATCCTCCACCCTGCCGTGCTCCACAGGTGCACCGGGACGTCCGCGAGCGGCTCGCTTTGGTAGAACACCTGCAGCTCGACTTCGTCGCCGTCGGCCTTGCCCGTCGGCACGATGTCGAGCTTGAGCTTCTGGGGGCGCGCGCCGAGGTCCGGCACGAAGCGCGTTGCGGGCGTCCATCGCAAGCGCACCGTCTTGTCGCCCTGCTTTTCCTCGAAGATGCGGTAGTACTCGTCGTACGCGACGAGCGACTCGCCTTTCGCGAGGCGCGGGACACCCGTGAAGCGATCGTGCTGCTTGGTCAGCTCGACAGGCTGGTCACCGGCTGGCGTGACGCGGATCGCGGTGAGCTGGCCCCAGCGATCGTTGCCGCCCGGCGAGCGCTCGTGCATGTTGACGCCGAAGTCGCCATAGAAGAGCACCATGCCCTTGCCGTCGGGCTCGAACCAGAGCTCGTGTCCTTGTGCGGCGGCAGCGAACGCGAAACAGGCGGTGAGCAGAAGGGTGCGGCAGGGCACGCGGATCATGGCGAAACTCCCGTTGCAGCGGATATTCGAGCGCAGCTTAGACGCCGCACCATCGATGCCATTGCTTGTTTGCACGGCTGCAGCGAGCTTTATTGCAAAACCGCTTTGCCAAACGGCATGTAATGTCGGGCGGTCTGATGCAGGCTGCATCAGCAGATCCGGTTACGGGAGGCCCTTACGATGAGTAGTGCCACGAACGTCGCGGTGCTGGCCTACGCCGACGCGGTGAAGCCTGTCGGTGTGGTGGCAGCCGCCCGCGCACGTATCGCGGCGATCGACGTCATGCGCGGTCTCGTGATCGTGCTCATGCTCCTCGACCACGTTCGCGAGGCGATCTATCTGCACAAGCAGGTGGCCGATCCGATGGACGTCGATGTCACGGAGCCGCAACTCTTCTTCACGCGCCTCACCGCGCATCTCTGTGCCCCGACTTTCGTGTTCCTCACGGGCCTCGGCGCCTGGCTGTACGCCAACCCGCCCGGGCGTCCGGCGCGCTCGCCGCGCGAATTCCTGGTGAAACGCGGCCTGCTGCTGATTTTCCTCGAGCTCACCGTCGTGAATTTCGCGTGGACCGGAGACATCCCGCCGCAGACGCTGTGGCTGCAGGTCATCTGGGCGATCGGCATCAGCATGGTCGTGCTCGGTCTCCTCTCCGGCCTGCCTCGCTGGGTCCTCGCGACGATCGGATTCGTGATCGTCTTCGGGCACAACCTGCTGACGCCGATCTCGTTCCCGCCCGGGCAGCCGCTGTTCGCGATCTGGACGATCCTGCACGAGCGCGCATTCCTCGTCGCCGA
>JBQTHP010000117.1:0-22274 GCA_052389755.1 Gammaproteobacteria bacterium | reverse complement strand
TCATCGAACGCAGTGAGTGGGCCGAGCGCCGTGACATCGGCCAACTGCTCGATGCCCGTGAAACGCAGCTCCTGCCGGTCACTGAGGCGTATCGCCCCTTGGCCACCGTCGAGCTCAGCCTCCCCGGTGCGAACTGCGAGTATGGTGGCGCCTTGGGGATCGACCGCGACGCGGTAATCACCCGGCCGCCGCAGCGTCACCGCGGCGTTCGGTGTGTCGATCTCGAAGACCTCCGCCTCGCGCAACTCGCGGACATGAATACCGACGGTGCCCGAGTTCAACTCGATCTGTGCGATGTCGTCATCGAGATTGGCGATCAGGAGATCGGTGCTCTCATCGAGGCGGATCGACGCGGTCCCGAGGCTCAGCTCGGCACGCGATCCGCGTGAGGTCATGAGGCGATCGCCCAGAGTGAGCGGACGGTTGCGCTCCGCGTCCTCGGGCGCACCGGACTCGGGCTGCATCACGACCTCGCCTTGCAGGTAGCTCAGGCGGCCGGCACGACTCGGAGGATCGGCAGCGTCACTAAACGCGGCGCCCGATACGGCCAGGGCCAGGGCCAGGAACGGGGCAGTGATCCCTCGGCTCATCTTGCAACCGAGTGTACTCCGCTTCGGCTTAAATCAAGCTGAACGGCGTTGGTCCACACGAGGTTTGTGACAGCGGGAAGCACACCGTCGAGCTGTTGACTTATACGTCAACGACGCGCCATCATGTTGTTGATGTCAAAGTCAACGAATGGATTGGGCCCGCTGCTCGACACGCTAACGCGCCATGCGCGCAGGCTCGGCCTCACCGATACAGAGTGGGCCGCCCGCGCCGGCGTGCGCAAAGAGACGCTCTCACGACTGCGCAGCCGGTCGACGTGCGACCTCCACACCTTGCGCGCGCTCGCGAGCGCCGTAGGGCGTAGTCTCGGTATCCTGCCGGCGGCTGGTAACGGTGTTACGAGCGATGATCACTTTCCGGTCACCGTAGACCGAGACCTCGAGGACCGGCTCGTCGAGCTTTGCGCTTCCGGTAGCTACGAGGCCGATGACTGGTCAGCTCTCGGTGACCCGTTCTTCATGGCCGGCCTTGCGGTGCTGTTGGCCAGCTCGCGAAGCTACGATCGCCGCCGGCTCCTTGCGCTTGCCGAGCAGCTCCATCCCGGTGCGAGCGAGCCCGCGGTGTTCGCGCGGTGGCTCGAGCGCAGCCCGGTGCGGCCGTGGCGCTTCCTTCCGCTCGTCGATGCTCGCGCTCGGGAGAGTCGCCTCGCCCATGCGAGCTGATCGACGCGCACGCCCGGAATACGTCCTTGCGTTCCGCGAGATCGTCGAGCGGATCGCCGGTTCGCTGCGGCACCTGCCGAAACGTGCACTCCCGATCAGAATGTATGTCGCAGGCGGTGCCGCTCTGCATTTCTATACCGGGGAGCGGGTGTCCAGGGACATCGATGCGACATTCTCGCGACGAGTGGCATTACCCGGGGATCTGGAGGTCGCGTATCGCGATGCCGATGGGGCCGCGCGGGTTCTGTACTTCGATCGTCAGTACAGCGACACCTTCGCGCTCATTCACGAGGATGCGCACGACGACTCTCGACAGCTCGCGCTGCCCGGGATCGACGCCGCAGTCCTCGACGTGCGGCTTCTCTCGCCCATCGATCTCGCCGTGAGCAAGATCAGCCCCCTCTCCGATCAGGATCGCGGCGATATCGCCGCACTCGCGCGGCACGGGATGATCACGTCAGCGGCGCTTCGCAAGAGAGCCGAATCCGCCTTAAGCGGCTACGTCGGAGACACGGACCGCGTTCGCACTTCGATCGGGCTCGCCTGCCGCATCATCGAGGACATCGAGCGCCGCGCCGGGAAAGCGCGATCGTGACGAGCAACAGCGGACATTTGCGACTGAAGCTCTTGCTCGTCTCGCTCGTTGTGGGCATCGGTGATTGGCCCGGCTGAGTCCCGAAAGATGAGTCGGAAGCCACTATCGAAGGTGAGCAGGTAAGCCATGGTTCCTTCACTGACGACTTTCGCGTCAGAGGAACCTCTCTGCCGGATCGCTGATTCCGCGTCCTCGGCGTCCGGCGCTTCCGGCTTCCGCACGATCGGCAGCGCTGCTCAGCCGCGGCCAGGACGTTGAGCGTTGACGCGCCGCCTTCGCGGACGTCATCAGCGCGCGGAATTGCACTGATCTCAGGCGCTCTTGATCGACTTCCAATGCCGCAGTCGCTCTGCGATGAGCTCCGCGCGTTTCCGATCGTCCCGTCCGTCCAGGATGCCCATGTCCTGTGGATTGGCGCGCCAGAAGACACCGGCCGTTCGCGTGTTCACTCTCGTGTGCGCATCAGCGCGAGTCGTGAAGTACCCGGACCCGCGCTCGGCCGACTCCAATCGAATCTCCCCCGTCCCGTCGAACTGCGGCGCGTTTGGATCGAGCGGGCGTTCTCCCTTCCAGTAGTAGAAGACGCCCGCAGACTCCGGCCTCTCCTTTACCGCTTCGCTCCAGTATCTCGCTGACAGGCTGCCATCCTCTTTCCATGAACGGCCGGCCAGCTCCAGCGCGCCGCCGCTATCTCGCGAAATCCTCAGCAGGCTCACGGCGGAAGGCTCCCGCGCAGTGCGCTCCGTCAGCGAAAACTGCCACCAATCGCCTTCGATGCGGGCGACGCGGCCCTCGTTCTCGATCGCCTTGCGGAGCTTCTGATTGACGACTCTCATCTCGGCCGGGGTGGTCGCTTCACCGTACCGTACGCACGTGAGGCCGAGGAGATCGCTTGGAAGTTTCGAACCGCTCGCATGGAGGATGAAGGTTCGGCGCATTCCGAGAGTTCCACCAAAAAGTCCGGCTTCGAAGACGACATTATCTCGCGGAGAAGCCTGACCGGACCCCGGAGAAGTCGCTGGCAGTGGGTCGTTGGTCGTCCAGTCGTCCTGAGCGAACACGAATGCGGCGAAGTCGACTTCATGGGCGAGTTCGAGGAGACGCTCGAGTGTCGTGGTTCCGGGATTGAAGGACGTCGTCCAGGGTTCTACGTGCGCGACGTCTTCGAGACCGCGTGTCAGCGCCAGCAGAAGCTTCTCCTGCTTTCCTGACGAGCCTAGGAATATGCGAGGCTTGTCCATCCGTCCTCCAGCTCGGCCGCGTCCGTGGCCGCGACCGCTGCGCCGCAATACTGGTGTCCGAGATACAGGCAGTGTGCCGCGCATTCACAGCGCTGTCATTCCGGCATGATACGGATACCGACCCCGCGCGGAGGACAACGACCTTGAAAAGGAGATCAACCAATGAGCACGATCACCACCGAAGGCGGCGTTGAGATCTTCTATAAGGACTGGGGCAGAGGTCAGCCCATCGTATTCAGCCACGGCTGGCCGCTGTCAGCAGATGATTGGGACGCGCAGATGCTGTTCTTCCTCAAGCAGGGCTATCGCGTCATAGCCCACGACCGGCGCGGCCATGGCCGCTCCAGCCAAGTCGACGGCGGCCATAACATGGATCATTACGCCGACGACCTGGCGGCGCTGACCGCACATCTCGACCTCAAGGATGCGGTGCATGTCGGCCACTCGACAGGCGGAGGGGAAGTGGTGCACTACCTGGGGCGGCACGGTGAAAGCCGGGTAGCAAAAGCGGTGATCATCAGCGCGGTGCCGCCGTTGCTGCTGAAGACGGCGACTAATCCGGGCGGGACTCCCAAGGAAGTTTTTGACGGGCTTCAGGCGCAAGTCGCCGCCAACCGAGCTCAGTTCTATTACGACTTCGCGGCCGGACCGTTCTATGGCTATAACCGACCGGGCGCGAAACCCTCTCAAGGCGTGATCTGGAATTGGTGGCGCCAGGCAATGATGGGGGGCAGCAAAGCTCAGCATGACGGCATCGTCGCGTTCTCCCAGACGGACTTCACCGAAGACCTGAAGAAGATCACCGTGCCCGTCCTGGTGATGCATAGCGATGACGATCAGATCGTGCCCTATGCCGATTCGGCCCCGCTGTCCGCAAAGCTGCTGAAGAACGGCATACTGAAAACCTACGAGGGCCTTCCACACGGCATGCCGACGACTCACGCGGATACCATTAACGCCGACCTGCTGGCCTTCCTCAAACAGGGGCGACGGTAGTTACGTCCAGCGAGACCACTTTCCCCGCCGATGCGGTTGTGAGCGCAATGCCCGTAGGTCCTCACTCGTTGGGGGGGTAGCACGTGATCTCGTGAGCCAAAGCGTGGGCTGATGCCCTTGGTCAGACGCCCCGTCCTACCCGATGATGTGTTTTTCTCTCGCGGGCGAAGCGACTGGCGTACGCCGTCGGGTATAGAGTAACTCGGTCCCCGGCCGAGATACCGCCCAATGCCCCGCGCTTCTCCTGCTCATCCGGCGGACAATCACATCCTGGGCGCGCTGCCAGTGGCTGAGCGCGAACGGCTCTTTCCGCATCTGAAGCTCGTTCCGATGCCGCTTGGCATGGTCTTGTACGAGTCGGGTGATGCCCTTCGCCACATTTATTTCCCGACCGACAGCATCATCTCGCTGCTGTACGTGCTGCAAGACGGATCCTCGGCCGAAATTGCGGTGGTCGGGAATGAGGGCGTGATCGGTGTCTCGCTGTTCATGGGCGGCGAAACGACGCCGAGCCGAGCGATCGTGCAGAGCGCCGGTTTTGCCTATCGGCTGACGGGGAAGCGGCTCAAGATCGAGTTCAACCGCCACGGACAGATGCTTGATGTGCTGCTGCGCTACACGCAGTCATTGATCACTCAGATGGCCCAGACCGCGGTCTGCAATCGCCATCACACGGTGGATCAGCAATTGTGCCGCTGGCTACTCCTGTCGCTCGATCGGTTGCCTTCCGATCAGCTGAACATGACCCAGGAGCTGATCGCCAATATGCTGGGTGTGCGCCGCGAAGGGGTCACTGAAGCCGCCGGCAAACTCCAGAAGGAGGGTGTGATCCGCTACAGCCGCGGGCGAATCACCGTGCTGAATCGGCGGAAGCTCGAGCACCTGTCTTGTGAGTGCTACGCCGTGGTCAAGAAGGAAACGGACCGCCTGTTACCCGCGCGTCCAACCGCCGTGCTGCGGACATCCGGCCGTTAACGTCAGCTGCGCGGGATCCGCCCGGCGCAAGCTGATCGTCCGACGTAGGCAATTTGGCGTTTCCGCGTACAGGTTCGTGCGGTACCGAACAGACGCGCCCGCGTCATTTGGCGCATCGTCGCAGGCTCTCTCTCGCGCGTTGCCTCCCTCGCGTTGCGTCCAAGCAGACAGGACACGATGAAAGCACCTGGTGCGATTGCTCGTGCCGGACGATCGCGTCGACGCGGCGTTGAGGGTGCTCGAAGGCGCGTGAATGTCCGCAGAAATCACAGAGAGGTGTACAGCTATGTATGAAGTTCCACAGCAGACGGGCACCGGTAAGGCTGCTATTCGTGCTTTCAATGTGGAGGTTCCGGACGCGGAACTTACCGAACTGCGCAGGCGCATCAACGCGACCCGGTGGCCCGAACGGGAAACGGTCGCGGATACATCGCAAGGCGTGCAGCTCGCGACGATTCAGGCACTCGCGCGCTATTGGGCGACCAATTACGACTGGCGAAAGATCGAGGCAAGAATGAACGCTCTGCCGCAGTTCATCACCGAGATCGATGGACTCGACATTCACTTCATTCACGTTCGTTCGAAACATGAGAATGCATTGCCGCTCATCGTCACCCACGGCTGGCCCGGCTCGATCGTCGAGCAGATGAAGATTATCGAGCCGCTGACCAATCCCACGGCACATGGCGCGAGCGCATCGGACGCTTTCCACCTGGTGATTCCGTCGATGCCAGGCTACGGGTATTCAGGCAAGCCGACCACCACAGGCTGGGACCCCGCACGCATCGCGCGAGCATGGGTCGTGCTCATGAAGCGCCTTGGCTACACGAAATTTGTGGCGCAAGGCGGCGATTGGGGTGCGGTCGTCACCGAACAAATGGGCGTGCAGGCGCCTCCCGAACTGCTCGGCATTCACGTCAACATGCCTGGCGCGGTTCCGGCCGACATTGACAAGGCGGCATTCACCGGTGCGCCAATGCCAGACGGTCTCTCACCCGAAGAGAAACTCGCTTTCGAGCGGCTGCAGTTCGTCTACAGCAAAGGCATCGCCTACGGCTACCAGATGGGGTTGCGCCCGCAGACGTTGTACGGAATTGCGGATTCCCCCGTCGGCCTGGCCGCCTATTTTCTCGACCACGATGCGTGGAGCTACGCGCTGATCTCGCGCGTCTTCGACGGGCAACGCGAGGGCCTCACCCGGGACGATGTCCTCGACAACATCACGATCGCCTGGTTGACGAACACGGCGATTTCCGGAGCCCGTCTCTACTGGGAAAACAAGCTCACGTATTTCGGCGTTAAGGGCGTCTCCATCCCGGTTGCCGTCAGCAGCTTTCCGGACGAGATCGATCTGTGCCCGCGCAGTTGGGCGGAGCGGGCCTATCCCAAGCTCATCCATTACAACAAGCTCGAGAAAGGCGGCCACTTTGCGGCCTGGGAACAGCCGAAACTCCTCTCAGAAGAGGTCCGGGCAGGATTCAGAACACTGCGCCGGTAATGGGGCCAGCATGTTCTGATGTCATCTACATAAGCCCGCAGATAGCATCTGCGGGCTTCTTTGATCGTTCCCATCACGCGGATTCGCGGTCTCATCGCGACGACGAGAATCCGGCCGGTGCAATCAATCGGCGTCCGGCGCCGTCCCCGGCGTATACGCGACGGTTCGCATCGGGGCTGGCGTACCCGTTGATCAGAACCCGGCGATAGCGGTCCGACAGGTTCTCGAAGCTCGCATGTACTGTGTACGGGCCGAAGAACAGCGAGTCACCGGGCTGCGCCGCGATCGTCACCGCATGCTCCTTGCGAAACTGCGGCGGTCGCTTCCACATCTGCGACGGGTTGCAGCCGGCACGGTCGCCGAAATCGACCCGTCCCCATTTCGAGCTCCCGGGTATGAACAGGAGCGGACCACTATCAGGTGTCATCTCGTCGAGCACGATCACCGTCTGCACGAAGCTTCCGCAGCCGTTGACGTCCGTCCAGGTCCCCTCGCCCTTGTCGCGATGCTGAATATCCTGATGCCAGTCGAAAACCACGCCGTCGCGCGGCTGCTTGAAATGGGCCTGATTCAGCAGATGGTCCATCGCATCGCTGCGCAACAGCTGTGCGCAAGGCACCGTGAGGCGCGCGTCGCTGCCGATTGCAAGCAGATAGCGCTGACACCCGCCGGCCCAGACGATGCGCCGCAGAACCTGCCGCCCGTTCTTCTCGCCAAGAACGAAATACGAGCCGCGGTGCAGTCCTGTCTCCGTCAACTCACCCGCGATCTCCTCGAGCTCGTCGAAGCAGGCCCGCATACGGGCCACTTCGTCGGCACGGAACAATGCTCGTCGCACGATCCAGCCGATCTCGAAGTAGTTCTGGATCTCGTCGAGACTTAGAGGAACGTCGCGGCTATGGGGCATCCTCACCGGTGCCGCTGATCTTGTGTTTGTCATGCCGTCCCTGCTTTATAGCCGATCGTGCGCGGAGCTGCGATGACTTGGTAACTTATGTCGAAGTCGATCTAGAGCGCCGTCGTGGTTGACGGCGCGCTTCTGCAGGAGTCCAACGGAGATCGGCGCGGTTGCCTCATCGCGCTCGTTGCAGTCGTCGTACCGCTCACCGCCTCTGCAGCAGTCTTCATTCGCACGACCCCGCTCCCCGCCGGCGTGCGCATCTCCACGCTCGTGCTGCACCTGCTCGCGATGGCGTGTTTCGTCGTGGCGCTCATTGCCGCCTTGCGAGCATCGGCGGTGCGCGAGCATCAGGAGCTGTTTATCGATGCCGTCATCGATCCGGATAAGGATGCGATCAGGCCGTACAGTGCCGATCTCTTCGGACGCGGCCTGCTCTTTACGGCCGCCAGTCGTCAGGCTCTGAGCGACCATATTGCGGATTTCGTACGACCCGCGGAGGTCTTCCTCGTCATTGGCGTGATCCTGGTCGCTCTCGGAGCCGCTCCAGTCCGCTTTCCTGACCGCTGTCTAGGCAGCGCGGTCTGCGCGTGTGGGACGGATGAGAGTCTCCGCCGGTATCCCGAGCTTCTCGTGCAGCCGACGAATCATCGCGATGGACAACCGGCGTTTGCCGTTGAGAACCTCAGCGACGCGGGTGCGAGTGCCGATCAATGGCTCCAGATCCTTCCTGGTGAGGCCCAGTTGATCCATCCGAAACTTGATTGCCTCGATGGGGTCGGGAGGGTCCATTGGATAGTGCTCGGCTTCATATACCTCGACGAGCGTCGCAAGCACGTCCAGCCGATCACCCTTGTGCGTTCCCGCCTTGGCGCCCCACAGCCGCTCGACTTCGGCAAGCGCCGCTTCGTAGTCGGCCTTACTCCGGATCGGCCTGACACTATTTACCGCCATACTGCACCTTCGTTACGTCGATCTCGTCGTAGTCGCGATGCGTGCCGACCCACTTGATCCAGACGATGCCTTTCTCGAAGTCCACAGCAACGACCAAGCGATAGTCATTGCCCTTGATGTTGAACACGATGCGCTCCGCCGTCACCACGCTCGCGGTGCGATACTGACGCTTGACGTCCGCCATGGTAGCCCACCGTGAACGGCGAACTTCCTCGAACCATGCGTACAGCGCAGCCTTGAGTGCCTGACCGTCCTTGTGCGCCATGCGTGAGTCGATGAACTCGCGCAGCGTACGGCGCGCAATGATGCGCATGACGAGACCGTAACATGTGCCCAAAATGGGCGCAAGCTACGCCGTTGCAAGGCCGTTGGTCGGGCACGCTTAACACAGTTCATACCGCGAGCGTCAAGTAGCCGCGATGCGAGGTGCGGGGTGCAGGATTCTGGTTACAGCAGCGATGACCGCTTGGGGTCCGAGCTCTGCAGCAGAAGTCTTAGAATTCGGTCGGTGCGATCAATCGGCGTCCGGCGCCGTCCCCGGGGTATACGCGACGGTTCGCATCGGGGCTGGCGTACCCGTTGATCAGGACCCGGCGATAGCGGTCCGACGTGTTCTCGAAGCTTGCATGTACTGTGTACGGGCCGAAGAACAGCGCGTCACCAGGCTGCGCCGCGATCGTCACCGCATTCTCCTTGCGGAACTGCGGCGGTCTCTTCCACATCTGCGACGGGTTGCAGCCGGCACGGTCGCCGAAATCGACCCGTCCCCATTTCGAGCTCCCGGGTATGAACAGGAGCGGACCGCTATCAGGTGTCATCTCGTCGAGCACGATCACCGTTTGGACGAAGCTTCCGCAGCCGTTGACGTCCGTCCACGTCCCCTCGCCCTTGTCGCGATGCTGAATGTCCTGATGCCAGTCGAAAACCACGCCGTCGTGCGGCCGCTTGAAATGGGCCTGATTCAGCAGATGGTCCATCGCATCGCTGCGCAACAGCTGTGCGCAAGGCACCGTCAGGCGCGCGTCGTTCCCGATTGCAAGCAGATAGCGCTGACACCCGCCGGCCCAGACGATGCGCCGGAGGACCTGCCGCCCGTTTTTCTCGCCAAGAACGAAATACGAGCCGCGGTGCAGTCCTGTCTCCGTCAACTCACCCGCGATCTCCTCGAGCTCGTCGAAGCAGGCCCGCATACGAGCCACTTCGTTGGCATGGAACAATGCTCGTCGCACGATCCAGCCGTTCTCAAAGTAGTTCTGGATCTCGTCGAGGCTTAGAGGAAGGTCGCGGCTCTGGGGCATCCTCATCGGTGCCGCTGATGTTGTGTTATTCGTGCCGTCCCTGCCTTATAGCCGATCGTGCACGTAGAGGCGATAGCTTCGTAACTTATATCGAAGTCGATGGAAAGCGCCGTCGTGATTCAGGACGACGCTCTGCTCGGAAGAGTGGTAGCGGGGGCGTGCTTTGCGCTGTTCCTGCGCAACCGATCAGGCAACGAGTGCGGTAGCCCTGTGTCGTCAGACGAGCACTGCGATACCCGGAATCACCGGAATGGCGGGCAGGCTGCATAATGCAGGCAGGCAGCTCTTGGAACGGAACTCTGCATGCCCCTGCCTGGCGGCGCGGCGGACAAACTCGGCAACCGATACGAGCGATCCTGGACGATCGCTCGCCTCATCGATCTGCTCCGTGGTGGCGGCGACAGCCTCCGGAGCGCCATGCTGCGTAAGCAAGCGCTGCGCGGAGATCCTCGGATTCGAGATACGGTACGCCTTCAGGATCTCCTGCCCGGTGCGGCCAGCGGCCATGAGTCCGACGATCGTGCCAACCGTCACGCGCATATACCGTATACAGGGTTTGCCACCCATTGCGGCAGCGTCGAAGCTGATGCGATCAACCCACGTCATGGCGCCTTCCTTCGCCGACGATGGGCGTCGAGGAGCATCCGAACGGGGTTCGTCGTCAAGGCCCCCGTTGCCAACGCACCGGAAGCGGACGCATCCGTATGCGGCCGGGCTCGACGACGGAAAAGTGTCCCGGCCAATCCGAGCGTTCAGTCAGGATGTTAGTGATAGCTCGACCCACCTCCCGCGGCAGGGGCATCGGTAGGCGAAACAAGATGATGCCGCATTGCGAAGGCAAACCGAAGCGCCACGCGAGCTCGCCAAAGTCCTTGTCGAAGGTGAGCAGAACACGCGTTTCGGTCGTTGCGCGCTCGAGCACGCTGCGGTCCGTGCTGCCGGGCGCATCGGTCCGAATCCAGATGACGTCGTGCCCCGCGGCGCGTAATGCGTTTACGGCATCACCCGGGAAGTTCTCGTCCGCGAGGAGCCGCATGGTCACGCGATTGCAGCGGGATATACCTTCTCAGACTGCAGGATCGCCGTCGCGTACTGCAGGCACGCGGCAATGTCGTCGTGCGTAATGCCGGGATAGTTGCGGATGATCTCAGGTTCAGTCCAGCCTTGGCCGAGCAGCCCGAGAATGAAGTCCACGGCCAAGCGCGTCCCCCGGATGACTGGCTTGCCCGCCAGCACTGCGGGATCGAGCGTGATTCGATCTTTCCAGTCCATGCCAGCGCGCTCCCCCAACCCGTTTGGGTGTTGGACTGAGTCGCTCTGGCAGCGACGATGAGTTGGTAGCGGGGGCAGGATTTGAACCTGCGACCTTCGGGTTATGAGCCCGACGAGCTGCCAGACTGCTCCACCCCGCACCGGAAAGGCCGCGCATTCTACCCCGGCCCGCGGCAAAGGCAACCGACGGCGCAGGCTACGGTTTGGTCAGCTCAGGACCCGTGCGCAGAGATCGAGCAGCGGCCCGGGCAGCAGTCCCAGCACGAGCACCGCCAAGGCATTGAGGCTGAGCGCAAATCGGACGTTCGGACGACGCTCGGACGCTGGCAGGTCTCCCGGCGCGTCGAAATACATGAGCTTGACCACACGCAGGTAATAGAACACGCCGATCACCGAGACCGCCGCGGCGATGATGACGAGCCACAGGTGATTCGTCGCCCAGAGCTCCTGGATGATCCGCAGCTTCGCCCAGAAGCCTACGAACGGTGGCACGCCTGCGGTAGAAAACATGAGGATCATCATCACGAGCGCGAGCAACGGATCGCGCGCGTGCAGGCCCTTGTAGTCGTCGAGCTCGTCGGCCTCGAAGCCCGGACGGCTCGCGATGAGAATCACGCCGAAGGATCCGAGCGCCACCAGCACGTACACGAGCGTGTAGTACAACGCGGCGCTGTACCCGGCCGGGGTCCCGGTGACGAAGCCGAGCACGATGAAGCCGACGTTCGCGATCGTCGAATAAGCGAGCAGGCGCTTGAGATTCGTCTGCGCGAGCGCCACCACGTTGCCGACGACGAGCGACAACACCGCGAGCACGGCCAGCATCTGCGTCCACTCTTCCGTCGCGCCCTGCATGCCGTACGTGAGCAGGCGCAGCGCGAGCGCGAAGTACGCAAGCTTCGGCGCAGTGCCCAGGAACAGCGTCACGCTCGTGGGCGCGCCGTGATAGACGTCCGGCAGCCACATGTGAAACGGCACTGCGCCGAGCTTGAATGCGACGGCCACCACCATGAACACGAGGCCGACGATCACCCCGAGGCTCAGGTCGTCTGCCTTGAGCTGCGTAGCAAGCTCATCGAGCGACAGCGTCCCGGTGAGCCCGTAGATGAACGACATGCCGTAGATGAGCGCGCCCGAGGCGATCGCGCCGAGCACGAAGTACTTCATCGCCGCTTCCGCCGCTACGCCGTTTTCGCGGTCGAAAGCCACCATGGCGTAGACGGAGAGCGCGAGCAGCTCGACGCCGATGTACACGGTGAGCAGGCTGTTCGCCGAGATCAGCACGAAGATGCCGAGCAGTGCCGTGAGGGCGAGCACGTAGTACTCGCCGCGCATGATCCTGCGCTGCTCGAGATAGGCGCGCGAATACAGCAGCGCGACGGCGACGATGACGTAGCCCGCGAGCTTCAGGACGAAGGCGAGCTCGTCCGCGACGAACATGCCGCTGAAGAGCGTGACGCGCCCCACCACCTCACCGTACGCGACCTGCAGTGCGGCGCCGATCGCGATGGCGAACAAGGTGCACGTCGACATGAAGCCGCGGCGCCGTTCACCGCCGAATGCCTCGACGAGCAGCAGCACGCAGATCGCGACCGTGAGGTAGATCTCTCCGATCGCGGGCGCGAGGCTGGACCAGGCGAGTGACGTCGAGTCCATGGGCGTTCAGGGCAGCTTCGTGCGCACGGCGAGCTCGACCAGGTTCTGGATCGACGCCTGCGTGACGTCGAGCAACGGCGCAGGCCATACACCAAGCAGGAGCACGGCGAGCGCGAGCATGCCGAGCGCCAGGAACTCGCGCCGGTCGAGATCGGCGAGACCCGCGACGCCCTCGTTTGCCACCGGACCGAAGATCACGCGCTTCACGAGCCAGAGTGTGTACGCTGCGCCGAGCACGAGGATGGTGCCCGCGAGCAGCGCGTACCAGAAGTTGGCCTTGAAGCTCGCAATGATGACGAGGAACTCGCCGACGAACCCGGAGGTGCCGGGAAGGCCGGCATTCGCCAGCGCGAACAGCACCATGAAGCCGGCGAAGCGCGGCATGGTGTTGATGACACCGCCGTATGCGGAGATCTCACGGCTGTGCAGCCGGTCGTACATGACGCCCACGCACAGGAACAGCGCGCCCGAGATGAGGCCGTGCGACACCATCTGCACCATCGCACCGTCGAGTCCCATCGCCGCGCCGCGAAGGTCATCGCCGTGCGCGGCCTGGATGTCGTACACGATGAAGCTCCCGAGCGTGACGAAGCCCATGTGCGCGATCGACGAGTACGCGATGAGTTTCTTCATGTCCTGCTGTACGAGGGCGACGAAGCTGATGTACACGACCGCAATGAGCGAGAGTGCGATGATCAGCCAGTCGAGCTCACGGCTGGCGTCCGGTGTCATCGGCAGCGAGAAGCGCAGGAAACCGTAGCCGCCCATCTTCAGCATAATCGCGGCGAGGATCACCGATCCGCCCGTGGGCGCCTCGACGTGCGCATCGGGCAGCCAGGTGTGCACCGGCCACATCGGCACTTTCACGGCGAAGGCGAGCAGGAACGCGAGGAAGATCCAGCGCTGCTCCTGCGCCGTGAGCACGAGGTCCTGGAAGCTCGCAATCGAATAGTCCCCGGCCTGCAGGTACATGTAGATCAGCGCGACCAGCATGAACACCGAGCCGAGGAAGGTGTACAGAAAGAACTTCAACGTCGCGTAGACGCGCCGCGGACCGCCCCAGATGCCGATGATCAGGAACATCGGAATCAGCATCGCTTCCCAGAAGAAATAGAAGAGCAGTGAATCGAGCGCGGCGAACACACCGATCATCAGCCCTTCCATGATGAGGAACGCCGCGAAGTACTGCGCCGGGCGCGTCTCGATGACGTTCCACGCGGCGATGACCACGGGCACGGTCATGAAAGCGGTGAGCACGATCAGCGGCAGGGAGATGCCGTCCACGCCCAGGTAGTAGTACGCCTTGAACGCTGGAATCCAGGGCAGGCGCTCGATGAACTGGAATGCCGCGGTGCCCGTGTCGAAATCGCGCCAGACGGGGATCGTGAGGACGAGCGTCGCGGTCGAGGCGATGAGCGCGATCCAGCGGCCGAGCGCGATCGAGCGATCGCCGAGCACGAGCACGACCACACCCGCCACGATCGGCAGCCACACGAGAACCGAGAGCAGACCGAGACCCTCCATCGACGCGCGCTCGCTTCGTCAGATCCGCAGCAGGAACCAGCCGAGCAGCACGGCCAGCCCGATGATCATCCAGAACGCATAAGAATAGAGGTAGCCGCTCTGCACGCGCCGCATGACGAACCCGAAGCGCTGGATCACAGCCGCTGTTCCATTCACCATCGCGCCGTCGATGACCCCCTCATCGCCACCGTGCCACAGGCCGCGTCCGAGCAGGCGACCGGCGGCTGCCAGCACGTTTTCGTTGAACCAGTCGAAGCCGTACTTGTTATCGAGAATGCGCTTCGCTACCGCGAGCTTCTGCGATGCGCGCTCGGCCAGCTCGGGCTTCTTCAGGAAGAACAGCCACGCCGTATACACACCCGCCGCGGCGAGCCACACCGGCGGATGCGCGAACGACGCAAATCCGAACCGCAACCAGCCGTGGAAGTGCTGCCCGATCTCCGCGATGACGTCGTTTCTCTCGAGCACGAAGATCGAATCGGAGAAGAATCCGCCGAACAGCAAGGGTTCGATCGTGATCGCGCCGACGATCACGGAGGGGATCGCGAGCGCGACGAGCGGCACGGTGACGACCCAGGGCGTTTCATGCGGCGCGTGGCCCTGATCACGCTCGAATCTTTCTGGTCCAAAGAATGTGAGAAAAATCAGCCGGAAAGTGTAGAGGGCAGTGACGAACACACCGATGAGGACGCACCAGTACGCGTAGCCCGCGCCCCAGCGATGCGACTCGTGCACGGCCTCGATGATGAGGTCCTTCGAATAGAAGCCGGAGAAGAACGGCGTGCCGATCAGCGCCAGCGCGCCGATCAGCGAGGTCCAGTACGTGATCGGCATGTACTTGCGCAGCCCGCCCATGCGGCGCATGTCCTGCTCGTGGTGCAGCGCGATGATCACGGAGCCTGCGGCGAGGAACAGCAGTGCCTTGAAGAAGGCGTGCGTCATGAGATGGAAGATCGCGACACCGTATGCGGAGGCGCCGAGCGCCACCGTCATGTAGCCGAGCTGCGAGAGCGTCGAATAGGCGATGACGCGCTTGATATCGTTGTTCACGATGCCGAGCAGGCCCATGAAAAATGCCGTGGTGGCGCCGACGACCAGCACGACCGACAGCGCGACGTCGGAGTATTCGAACAGCGGCGCCATGCGCGCGACCATGAAGATGCCGGCGGTCACCATGGTGGCGGCGTGGATCAGCGCGGAGATCGGCGTGGGACCTTCCATCGAATCCGGCAGCCACACGTGCAGCGGCACCTGCGCGGACTTGCCCATCGCGCCAATGAAAAGACAGATGCAGATCAGCGTGATCGCCGGCACGGCCCACTCCGTGCTGATCGGGATCCACTGCGTGGCGAGCTGCGGCGCAGCTTTGAACGCGTCGCCGTAGTCGAGCGACCCGGTGAAGTAGACGATCCCGGCGATGCCGATGACGAAGCCGAAGTCACCCACGCGATTGACGATGAACGCCTTGAGGTTCGCGAAGATCGCGCTGGGCCGCGTGTACCAGAAGCCGATGAGCAGGTACGAGACGACGCCGACCGCTTCCCAGCCGAAGAAGAGCTGCAGGAAGTTGTTCGACATCACGAGCATCAGCATCGAGAACGTGAACAGCGAGATGTAGCTGAAGAAGCGCTGGTAGCCCGGATCGTCGGCCATGTAGCCGATCGTGTAGACGTGCACGCAGAACGAGACGAATGTGACGACCGCCATCATGAGCGCGGTGAGGTGATCGACGAGGAATCCGATCTGCATCGTGACGCCATCGCTCACGAGCCACGTGTAGATGGGGCCGTCGAACGCCGGCGCGCCGCCCCACCACACCTGCCAGAGCACGTACACCGAGAGTGCGGTCGACGCGCCGACCGCACCGATCGTCACCGAATGCGCGCCGATACGACCGATCCGCTGACCGAAAAGGCCCGCGATGACCGCCGCGACGAGCGGCAGCAGCGGAATGGCGATGAGGATCTGGCGGCTGAGCACGGCTTCGTCAGCCCTTCATCGTCGTCAGGTCGTCGACGTTGATGCTGCGCCGCTCGCGGAACAGCACCACGAGGATCGCAAGACCGATCGCCGACTCGGCCGCCGCCACCGTGAGCACGAAGAACACGAACACCTGCCCGTCGATGTCTCCCAGGTAGCGGGAGAAGGCGACGAAGTTGAAGTTCGCGGCGAGCAGCAGCAGCTCCACGCACATGAGCAGCAGGATGACGTTCTTGCGGTTGAGAAAGATGCCCGCGACCGCGAGCGCGAACAGGATTGCCGACAGGCTCAGAAGCTCCGCGAGCGTGATCATTCGCGCTTCTCCGCTTGCATCTTGACGATGCGCACGCGGTCCTTGCGATCGACCGACACCTGACGGCTGACGTTCTGGTACTTGAGGCCCGCGCGGCGGCGCATCGTGAGCGCGATGGCCGCGATGATCGCAACGAGCAGCAGCACCGCCGCGAGCTCGAACGGATAGACGAACTCGGTATAGAGCACGCTGCCGAGCTCCTTCGTATTGCTGTAGTCGGCCGGCAGCGGCGCGGCGCCCCGGGTGACGTCGACGCCGAGGCTGCGCGCCGTCACGACCCCGACGATCTCGACGATGACGACCAGCGCCGTGACCCAGCCGAGCCAGGCGTAGCGCGTAAAGCCGCTGCGCAGCTCCTCGAAGTCGACGTCGAGCATCATGACGACGAACAGGAACAGGACCATCACGGCGCCCACGTACACGAGCACCAGCACGACGGCCAGGAACTCCGCCTCGATGAGCAGCCAGATGGCCGCGCTCGTGATGAAACAGAGCACGAGAGCCAGCGCCGAGTGCACCGGGTTGCGGGCGATGATCACGCCGAGCGCGGCCGCAACCAGGATCGCGCCGAACGTATAAAAGAGTATCGAGACGAACACGTCAGCGGTACCGCGCGTCCGCGGCCCTGTCGGCCGCGATCATCGCTTCGTAGCGTTCCCCGACCGCGAGCAGCTTGTCCTTCGACATGATGTTCTCGCCGCGGTGCTCCATGTGGTACTCGTGAATGCGCGTCAGCACGATGGCATCCACCGGACAGGCTTCCTCGCAGAAGCCGCAGTAGATGCACTTGAAGAGGTCGATGTCGTAGCGCGTGGTGCGGCGCGTGCCGTCGGCCGCCACTTCCGAATCGATGGTGATGCACACCGCCGGACATACCGCTTCGCAGAGCTTGCAGGCGATGCAACGCTCCTCCCCGTTCGGATACCGGCGCTGCGCGTGCAGGCCCCTGAAACGCGGCGACTGCGGCGTCTTCTCTTCCGGGTAGTTGAGCGTGTACTTCGGGCTGACGAACGTACGAAACGTCACCGCGAGGCCCTTCGCGAGCTCCAGCAGCAGGAAGGTCTTGAGCGGGTTCTTCACGACCAGGGACCGATCTTGTAGTACGCCATCACGCCCTCGACCCCGATCCACACGAGCGTCACCGGAATCAGAATCTTCCAGCCGAGCCGCATGATCTGGTCGTAGCGGTAGCGCGGGAACGTCGCGCGGAACCAGAGAAACAGGAACAGGAAGATGAAAATCTTGAGGCCGAGCCAGAAGAAACTCGGCTCCGCGAGGAACGTGTCACCCACCAGCCAGTAGCCCTGAAACGGGCTCAGCCAGCCGCCGAGGAAGAACACCGCGGCGAGCGCCGAGATCAGGATCATGTTCGCGTATTCGGCGAGGAAGAAGAGCGCGAACGCCATACCCGAATATTCGACGTGGAACCCCGCGACGATCTCCGACTCCCCTTCCGCGACGTCGAACGGCGCCCGGTTGGTTTCCGCGACGCCGGAGATGAAATACACGGCGAACAGCGGCAAGAGCCAGAACCAGTTCCACGCCAGAAATCCGCCCTGCTGAGCGCGCACGATCTCCCCGAGGTTCAGGCTGCCCGCGGCCATCAGCACGCCGACGAGCGCGAAGCCCATCGCGATCTCATACGCGACCATCTGCGCCGCCGAGCGCATCGCGCCCAGAAATGCGTACTTCGAGTTCGCCGCCCAGCCCGCGAGGATGACGCCGTAGACGCCCACCGAGGTCAGCGACAGCACATAAAGCAGACCCGCATCGATGTCCGCGACGACGAGCTCGGGCGACAGCGGAATGACGGCCCACGTGGCGAATGCCGGTACGAGCACGATGATCGGGGCGAGGCGGAAGAGGATCGAGCTCGCCTTCTCCGGAACGATCACTTCCTTGACGAGCAGCTTGATGACGTCGGCGAACGGCTGGCCGAGCCCGGGCAGGAGCCCGAAGAGACGCACGCGATTCGGGCCGCGGCGAAGCTGCATCCAGCCGATGACCTTGCGCTCCCACAGCGTGAGGAGCGCAACGGAAATGATCAGCGTCACGGTGATCAGGACGATCCACGCGGTCGAGCGCGCGTATTCGGGTAGCGCCAGCCAGGAGGCGGTGAGCGTCTCGAACATGCGCAGCCCTATCCTCGATACACCGCGGGCGAAGCGCGGCCTTCGTGCGTGCGCTGCAGCGATGGCGCGCGCCTGACGAGCGCATCGACGTGATACATGGGCACATCGACGACGCTCGCGCCGTCGGCCGAGTCGCTCACGCGATGCGTCGTGCGCAGGGCCGCGACCTTGGCTCCTTCGCAGCGCCGTCGCACTTCCTCGCGCACGTCTTCCGAGGATTGGTAGTCGAAGGCGGAAAGACCGAGCAGCGTGCCGAGCACGCGCAACACTTTCCAGCCCGGACGAGTCTCCCCGACGGGCTTCGATGCGCCCGCGAAGCTCTGCCACACGCCTTCGAGATTCACGAAGGTGCCCGAGCTTTCCCCGAACGCGCCGATCGGCAGCAGGATGTCGGCGACTTGCTTGAGCGGCTCGCTCGCGTACGGCGTCAACGCGATGACGAGATCCGCTTCATGCAGAGTCTTCATCGCGTCCGCCCCGAGCGCATCGGCCCAGGGCTCGACGCCGTACAGGACATAGGCCTTGAGGGGTTTCGCGAGCATCTCGCGCGCGGACAACCCGGGGTCAGCGACGGATTCACTCCCCGCCTCACGATGCGGCACCGCGCCGGCGAGATACGCGCCCGCCGCGTTCGCGCCTTCCGCAAGCACGCCGAGCGTCGCACCGGTCGCTTCCGCAAGCGCGCTTGCGAGCGCACGGAGGTCCGCGTATGCGGGATGACGAATCGCCAGCGCGCCGAGCCAGATCGCGCGGCGCTCACCGTGCGTCAATGCGGTCGCGAGCTCGCGATGCCGCGCCTCGATGCGTGCTCCCCGCACTACGGGCTTCAGATGTTCCGGCGCCGAGCCCTTGGAACCCTCGAGCGCCGCGCTGAGAACCGCCGCGAGGTCCTGCACCTGCTTCGCCGGCAGCGACACGATGGACGCGGCCACCGGAAACAGATGCTCGAACGGCGCGGGGTTCAGGAACGCGACTCGCGCGCCGCGCAGCGCGGCCTTGCGCACGCGATGAGCAAGGATCGGCACCTCCCGGCGCAGATTCGATCCGATGACGAGCAGCGCATCGAGCCGCTCGACATCGGCGATCGGCACGCCGAGCGCGGGATGGGCCGGATCGTTCTCCTGATCGCGCACGTCGGGCTGGCGCAGCCGGTGATCGATGCTGTTCGAGCCGATTCCGCGCACGATGCGATTGAGCAGGTAGAGCTCCTCGAGGGTCGCGCTGGGGCTTACGAGCGCGCCGAGGCTCGAACCGCGTGACCGCAGCGCATCGACCGTGGCGGAAAGTGCCGCCTCCCAGCCGGGAGTCGTCCACTCGGACCCCGCGCGCACCATCGGCGCGGACAGACGATCCGGGCTGTACACGCCTTCATAGCTGAAGCGATCGCGGTCCGGAATCCACGTCTCGTTGATGGCTTCGTTCTGTCGGGGCACCACACGCATGAGCCGGCCGCGCAGCACGTGGCCGAAGAGATTGCTGCCCGCGCCGTCGTGCGGCGACACGAGCGGATGCGAAGTCATCTCCCACGAGCGTGCACGGAAGCGGAACGGCTTCGAGACGAGCGCGCCGACCGGGCACAGGTCGATCACGTTTCCGGACATCTCGTGCTCCACCGTCTTCTCGACGTACGCGCGGACGCGCATCTGCTCGCCGCGGCCGATCATCCCGAGCTCCTGGAAGCCCGCGATCTCCTCGGTGAAACGGATGCAGCGCGTGCAGTGGATGCAGCGGGTCATGTCGGTCGCGATGAGCGGCCCGAGGTTGTCGTCCTTCACCACGCGCTTGCGTTCGGTGTAGCGCGATACGTCGCGGCCGAAGCCCATCGCGAGGTCCTGCAGCTCGCACTCGCCGACCTGGTCGCAGATCGGGCAGTCGAGCGGATGATTGATGAGCAGGAACTCCATCGTCGCCTTCTGCGCGCCGATGGCCCTCTGCGAGTTGGTAAAGACTCTCATGCCTTCGGTGACGGGTGTGGCGCACGCCGGCAGCGGCTTCGGCGCCTTCTCGACCTCGACGAGGCACATGCGGCAGTTCGCCGCGACGGCGAGCTTGTCGTGGTAGCAGAAGCGCGGCACGTAGACGCCGTGCGCGTCCGTGACGCGGATGATCATCTCGCCCTTCGGCGCCTGCACGGCGACGCCGTTGATCTCGATGTTGACGAATTGCTGCGTCATCACGCGGCCTGCTTGCGATCGTCCACGATGCTGCGGCCGCCGTGATCCACCATGTATTCGAACTCGGGGCGGAAATGCTTGAGGAAGCTCTGCACCGGCCACGCGGCTGCGTCGCCGAATGCGCAGATCGTGTGGCCCTCGATGCGGCCCGCCACATCCAGCAGCAGGCCGAGGTCCTCGCGACGCCCCTGTCCCGAGAGAATTCGCCTCAGCATGCGGACGAGCCAGCCCGTGCCCTCGCGGCACGGCGTGCATTGCCCGCACGACTCCGCCATATAGAAGCGCGACAGGCGCTCCAGCGCCCGCACCATGCACGTCGTCTCGTCCATCACGATGACCGCTGCCGTGCCGAGGGCCGATCCGGCAGCGCGCATGGAGTCGTAGTCCATGTTCGCCTTCATGATGATGTCCGCCGGAAGCACCTGCACCGACGCCCCACCCGGGATCACGGCCTTCAACTTGCGCCCTTTCCAGATGCCGCCCGAGAGCTCGAGGAGATCCTTGAAAGGAATACCCAGCGGCAACTCGAAGTGGCCGGGACGATTCACGTGTCCTGAGACGGAAAAAATAATCGTGCCGCCCGAGTTGGCAGGGCCGAGCGATGCGAACCACTGCGGCCCCTTGCGCAGGATCGTCGGCACCGAGGCGAAGCTCTGGGTGTTGTTGATCGTCGTCGGCGCGCCGTAGAGTCCGAAAATCGCCGGAAAAGGCGGCTTGAAGCGCGGCTTGCCGGGCTTGCCTTCGAGGGAGTCGAGCAGCGCCGTCTCCTCGCCGCAGATGTACGCGCCGGCACCCACGAACGTGTGGAGATCGAAGTCGATCCCCGATTTCCTGATGTTCTTGCCGAGCAGGCCCTCGTCATACGCCTCGGCGAGGGCTGCCTCGAAGCGTGGCACCGGCTCGGCGAGGAACTCGCCGCGAATGTAGTTGTACCCCACGGTGGCGTTCATCGCGTAGCCGCCGATCGCCATGCCCTCGATGAGCGCGTGCGGATTGAAGCGCAGGATGTCGCGGTCGTGGCAGGTGCCCGGCTCGCTCTCGTCCGAGTTGCACACCACGTATTTCTGTACGGGCGAGTTGCGGGGCATGAAGCTCCATTTGGTGCCGGTCGGGAAACCCGCGCCGCCGCGGCCGCGCAGTCCGGAAGCCTTCAGCTGCTCGAGGATCTGTTCGCGCGGCGGCTTGCCCTTCAGGATCTTCTGCCACACCTCGTAGCCGCCGATGCTCTTGTAGGTGTCGAGCGTCCACGGGCGTTCGAGCTTCAGCGGCTCGAACACGACCAGATTCAGCTTGTCGTCCCAGGTGCTCATCGAAGTCTCCGCACGGAAACCTCCCCGTTCAGGGGGAAAAGGAAGCGCGCTGCGCGTGCACGTGCTGTTTGACCTTCACCAACGTTGCGCTGCCCGTGCTGGCACCGAGGTAGGACGGCGACCACAGAACACCTTTTCAGTACCCGAGCGGCAATAATGGATGTGGTCCGCTTCGCGCAGACCCAAGTAC